>SVKA01000016.1 GCA_015068725.1 Oscillospiraceae bacterium
TCCTCTTAATGATGAGGAAATCAGCGCGCTTCACAACAGTGCAAAGGTTTTAAAGGATTTTATTAAAGGTCTTAATATATAAATGTAAGCAAGAGCAAGTTAAAATAAGAAAGGATTGGTAAAAAATGGATTATCGTATTGAACACGACTCAATGGGAGAGGTAAAAGTGCCTGCCGACAAGCTTTGGGCTGCGCAGACACAAAGAAGCCACGAAAACTTTGAAATAGGCGTTGGCATCGAAACAATGCCCGCAGAAATTATACACGCGTTTGGTGTGTTGAAAAAAGCTGCCGCTATAACAAACAACTCTTTGCGTCCTGAAAAGATGACAAAAGAAAAGCTTGATGCAATAAAGGCTGCTTGTGATGAAATAATGGACGGAAAGCTTAATGATAACTTTCCTCTTGTTGTATGGCAGACAGGCTCGGGCACACAGTCTAATATGAACGCAAATGAGGTTATCGCAAACAGAGGAAATCAGATTTTGGGCGAGAAATTACTTCATCCGAATGATGATGTTAATATGAGCCAATCTTCTAATGATACCTTCCCTACTGCTATGCATATTGCTGCTGTGCTTATTTTAGAGGATAAGCTTATTCCGGCAGTACAGGAATTGATTGACACATTTAAAAAGCTTGAAAAAGAAAACGAAGGAATTGTAAAGAGCGGAAGAACACATCTTCAGGATGCAACTCCGATTACTTTTTCCCAGGAAATAAGCGGATGGCGTTCAAGTCTTGAAAAAGACATTGAGCTTATAAAGCGTTCTATCGAGCCTTTGTATGAGCTTGCTTTGGGCGGAACTGCCGTTGGAACAGGTCTTAACGCGCCTGCTTCTTTCGGTCCTGTTGTAGCGGGAGAGGTTGCAAACATCACCGGCAAGCCGTTTGTAACGGCGCAAAACAAGTTCCACGCACTTACATCAAAGGATGAGCTTGTTTTTGCTCACGGTGCGATTAAGGCTCTTGCGGCAGATATGATGAAGATTGCAAATGATGTTCGCTGGCTTGCATCAGGCCCCAGAGATGGTCTTGGTGAAATCTTTATTCCCGAGAATGAGCCGGGTTCATCTATTATGCCCGGTAAGGTAAACCCCACACAGTGCGAAGCGGTAACCATGGTTTCGGTTCAGGTAATGGGTAACGACGTTGCAGTTGGTATAGCTGCATCACAGGGCAACTTTGAGCTTAACGTATTTATGCCTGTATGTGTGTATAATTTCCTTCAGTCTGCAAGACTTATGGCAGAGGCAATTCGTTCATTTAATAAAAACTGTGCAGTTGGAATTAAAGCCAACAAAGAAAAGATGCATCACAATTTGCACAATTCTTTGATGCTTGTTACTGCGCTCAATCCATATATTGGTTACGAAAACGCAGCAAAAACCGTTAAAAAGGCATTCAAGGATGATATATCTTTAAAGGAAGCTTGTGTCGAGCTTGGCTTTTTAACTGCTGAAAAATTTGACGAAGTATTCCATCCGGAAGAAATGGTTTAAGTTTAAACGCTACACTATTAAATTTCCTGCACTTTGGAGGTGTAAAAATGAAGGTTAGTTATTTTCCGGGGTGTACTTTGAAAAACAAAGCAAAAGACCTTGATTTGTATGCGTACAAATCTGCCGAAGCTTTGGGAATTACGCTCGAGGAAATTGAAAACTGGCAATGCTGCGGCGGCGTATTTACGACGGCAAAAAATGAAATTGCAACAAAGCTTTCATCTGTTCGCGCATTAAAAGAAGCGTTCGTTAAAGAGCAGCCGTTAGTTACAGTATGCTCAGCTTGCCACAATGTTATTAAACAGACAAATTACACAATGCAAAATGATAAAGAATTTGCCGACAAAGCAAACCGTTATATGAATGAAGAAAACGGATGTTTTGGCGAGGCGCAGGTATATCATTATCTTGAAATGCTTCGCGACCTTGTTGGATTTGACACTTTAAAAGAAAAGGTTGTAAATCCTCTTAGCAGCAAAAAGATTGCACCATACTATGGTTGTCTTTTGTTAAGGCCAAACAGCGTTATGAAGATGGATGACCCTGAAAACCCTACCATTATGGAGGATTTTATAAAGGCGCTTGGTGCAAGTCCCGTTATATTTGCAAAGCGTAACGAATGCTGTGGCGGTTATGTAAGCGTTGAAAGTCCTGAACTTGCAAAAAAGAACAGTATTGGCGTTGTTCAGAACGCAAAGGCAAATGGCGCCGATATGATTATTACCGCTTGTCCTCTTTGTAAATACAATCTTGAAAAAAATGGCGCGGACATTCCGGTTGTTTATATCACCGAAATTTTGGCCGAGGCGCTTGGAGTAAAGGAGGATACAAATGAATAATAACAAGTATCTTCGCGAGGAATTAATCCGCCAAAGCGGTGTTAATCCAAAAAAATGTATGAAATGCGGAAAATGTTCTGCAACTTGTCCCGCTTATGACGAGATGGAGTATCATCCTCATCAGTTTGTAAGTATGGTTGAGTCAGGAGATATAGAGCCGCTTTTAAAATCAGAATCATTATATAAATGTTTATCTTGTTTTGCCTGTGTTGACAGATGCCCAAGAGGCGTCGAGCCTGCAAAATTAGTTGAGGCAGTACGTCTTAGCGCAGTAAGAAAGCAAGGACAAAACCGAATGAGCGCAAATGATGTTGCAAGCATTCTTGATGAAGATATTCCGCAGCAGCTTTTGGTAAGCGCTTTTAGAAAATACAGCAAGTAAGGAGGAAAAGACAAAATGCAAAGAATTGGTGTTTTTGTATGTTGGTGTGGCAGTAATATCGCAGGCTCTGTTGATGTCGAAGCGGTATCGCAGGCCTTGAAAAACGAACCTGGAGTCGTCTTTTCCACCAATTATCAATATATGTGTTCTCAGGCAGGTCAGGATATGATTGTAAATGCAGTCAAAGAGCATAAGCTTACAGGTATTGTTGTTTGCTCTTGCTCGCCACGCATGCACGAAGCGACTTTCAGAAAAACGGCTGCAGCTGCAGGCTTAAATCCTTATATGGTTGAAATTGCCAACATAAGAGAACAGTGTTCATGGGTTCACAAGGATATTGCTACCGGAACGCAGAAAGCAATCATTCTTGGTAAGGCGGCTATTGCAAAGGTTAACCTTAACGCTCCGCTTACACCGGGCGAATCGCCCGTTACCAAGAGAGCACTTGTTATCGGCGGTGGTATTGCAGGCATTCAGACAGCACTTGATATTGCTGATGCAGGTTTTCCCGTTGATATAGTTGAAAAAAATCCTACAATCGGCGGAAAAATGGCGCAGCTTGATAAGACGTTCCCTACCCTTGACTGTGCGGCATGTATTTTGACGCCAAAAATGGTGGACGTCGCACAAAACGAAAATATCCGTATTTTCTCATATAGCGAAGTATCAGAAATAAAGGGCTTTGTGGGCAATTTTGATGTTACTATCAAGAAAAATGCCCGCTATGTCAAAGAAGATGTATGCACTGGCTGTGGTGCTTGTGTTGAAAAGTGCCCGATGAAGAAAGTACCTAATGAGTTCAATCTCGGAATGGATAATCGCAGTGCGATTTATATCCCGTTTGCACAGGCAGTTCCAAAGGTTGCAACAATCGACCCTAATGCTTGTAATATGCTTAAAAACGGCAAATGCGGTCTTTGTGCAAAGGTTTGCGCAGCAGGTGCGATTGATTACACGCAAAAAGATGAATATATCAACGAAAAATATGGTGCGATTGTTGTTGCGACCGGATTTAATCCTATCAGCATGGACAAGTTCGACGAATTTGCCTACAATCAGTCAAAGGACGTTATCACATCACTTGAGTTTGAACGTCTTACAAATGCGGCAGGTCCTACTGCCGGCCATCTTGAAAGACCTTCGGACGGAAAATCACCAAAAACTATTGTTTTTGTTCAGTGTGTTGGTTCAAGATGTGATGCGTGCAATGAAAAAGGCAAAGAATATTGTTCAAAAATTTGTTGTATGTATACAGCCAAGCATGCAATGCTTGTAAGAGATAAATACCCTGATACAGATGTATATGTATTCTATATAGACGTAAGAACTCCCGGCAAGAATTTTGATGAATTTTACCGCAGAGCAGTTGAAGAATACGGCGTAAAATATATTAAGGGTATGGTGGGAAAAGTTACTCCCGAGGGAGATAAACTAAAAGTTCAGGCATCAGACCTTATTGATAACAAACAGCTTCATATTGATGCTGACTTAGTAGTTTTAGCAGCTGCTATCGAGCCTGATAAATCAGCAAGACCTCTTGCAACTATGCTTACGGCAAGTATGGATACAAATGACTTCTTCACTGAAGCTCATCCAAAGCTTCGTCCTGTAGAAAGCCCGACTGCCGGCGTATTCTTGTCAGGTGCTTGTCAGGGTCCAAAAGATATTCCTGAAACAGTTTCTCAGGCAGGTGCGGCGGCTTCTAAGGTTATCGGACTTCTTGCCAAAGATAAATTGACAGGTAACCCGTGTGTTGCTCATTCAAATGAGCTTATGTGTAACGGATGTTCTTCTTGTGAAAGAGTTTGTCCGTATGGCGCTATCACTTATGAAGACAGAGAATTCCGCATGCCTGACAGAACAACCAAGATAAGACGAATTGCAATTGTTAACCCCGCAGTTTGTCAGGGTTGTGGTGCATGTACAGTTGCATGTCCGTCAGGAGCTATGGACTTAAACGGATTTGCAAGTAATCAAATTATGGCGGAGGTGGACGCAATATGCAAGTAAATGAACGCAAGCCTTTAATTGTTGCTTTTTGCTGTAACTGGTGTTCTTATGCCGGTGCTGACCTTGCAGGAAACAATCGTCTTAACTATCCGGCAGATGTTAAAATTATAAGAGTGCCTTGCTCTTGCAGGGTTAATCCTATGTTCGTTCTTCGCGCTTTCCAAAGAGGTGCTGACGGTGTTATCATCTGCGGTTGCCACCCAGGCGACTGTCATTACACCTCCGGAAACTATTATACAAGAAGAAGAATGGCTGCGCTTTTCTCAATGCTTAATTACCTTGGAATTGAAAAAGAACGCACCCGTGTTGAATGGGTTTCAGCTGCCGAAGGTGCAAAGTTTGCCGCTACAATGAATGATTTTGCACAAAAAGTAGCAGCTCTTGGAGAAAACAAGAGATTGGAGGATCTGCGATGCAAAAGATAACACAAAATCAATTAATAGACAAAGCAGTTTCTCTGCTTGAAAATGGCAGCGTCAGTGCTGTTCTCGGATGGCACAAAGGCGAATTTGGCTATGATGTAACCCCGGCAGTGTTTAAAACGAAGGAAGACTTAAAAGAAAACTTTGTATACAGCGATTTTTGCGGCGTAAATTTCTCAAAGTATCTTGTTTCAAAAACAGATAGATTTGATGGGAAAATTCTCGTTTTCTTAAAACCTTGTGATACGTACAGCTTTAATCAGCTTTTAACAG
Organism: Oscillospiraceae bacterium; assembly: GCA_015068725.1. Lineage (GTDB taxonomy): Bacteria > Bacillota > Clostridia > UBA1381 > UMGS1253 > Aphodoplasma. The sequence continues at coordinate 5,429 of SVKA01000016.1, forward strand.
AGCATCGTTTTGACCGCGAAAAAGTTTATGCCGTTGGTATCCCCTGCGAAGGTATGGCAGATATTTCCAAAATAAAAAACATAACGGGCGAAGGAATAAGCGAAATTAAAGAAGACGGACAAAATCTTTTAGTTACAACAATTTACGAAGACAAACCTGTTTCGGTTCCCGTTAATGATGTTCTTTTAGAGCGTTGCGTTAACTGTAAGAGTAAAAAGCACGTTGCATACGACGAGCTTTTAGGCGAAGAGGGCGACGTTATAGACTCACAAAGATTTGATGAGGTTGCTAAAATCGAGGCTATGACGCCTGACGAAAGATTTGAGTTCTGGCAAAACGAGCTTTCACGTTGTATTCGCTGTAATGCATGTCGTGATGCTTGTCCCGCTTGCACTTGTGAAAAATGTGTGTTTGACAACCCCTCATCGGGTGTTGAAAACAAGGCTCCTGCTAACAGCTTTGAGGAGAAAATGTTCCACATTATAAGAGCATATCATGTAGCAGGTCGTTGCACAGATTGTGGAGAATGTTCAAGAGTTTGTCCGCAAAACATCCCCCTTCACCTTCTAAATCGCAAATTCATTAAAGATATGAATGAATTTTACGGCGAATATCAGGCGGGCGAAGATGTTGGCTCGCGTGCTCCGCTTGTAGACTATACACAAGACGACCTTGAACCCGGTGAAGTTTTTGACAGGAGGGATACAGATGCTTAAATGTTCTCTTGATAAGATAAATCTTATATTTGCAGAAATTTCTAAAACAGCAAAGCTTTATCTCCCTGTTGATGACATTGATAAAAGTGCGGTCTATAAAAAATGGGAAGTTGGTATGAATTGGAGCGATGCCTTAAACACAGTAAGAAGCCCTAAAGATTTCTTCTTTCCTCAAATGGAAAACCTTATGGAATTTAAAACAGAGGGGAAAAACATCGAAGTTATCGATACAAGAAGTGAAACAGAGGATTTTGTCATCTTTGGAGTTCGCGCCTGTGATGTAAAAAGCTTTGAAATTCTGGACAGAGTGTTCCTTGCAGAGCCCGTTGATAGCTATTATGCATCAAGAAGAGAAAAAGGCATTATCGTGTCAACCGCTTGTTCAAAGCCTGCTGAAACATGTTTTTGTAAGACGTTTGGTATTTCACCTGAAGAGCCTTTGGGAGATGTTTCAACATGGAAAACAGAAAACGAGATATTTTTTAAGGCAAACACCAAAAAGGGTGAAGCTCTTTTAGAAAAAATCAAGGCTTTTACAGAGGATTGCGACAAAAGTGCTGTTAATGAGCAGAAAGAAAAGATTTGCCGGGTTACAAGCAAGCTTCCTCTTAAAGACCTTACAACAGACGCTTTCGGTGGAGGAAAAACAGAAAATTTCTTTGACAATCCCGCATGGGACGAGCTTTCACAAGCTTGTCTTGGCTGTGGCACGTGTACGTTTGTGTGCCCCACCTGTCAATGCTATGACATCAAAGATTTTAATACAGGTAACGGCGTTATAAGATTCAGATGCTGGGATTCTTGCATGTATTCGGACTTTACAAAGATGGCTCACGGAAACAACAGACTTACACAGAAAGAACGTTTCCGCCAGAGATTTATGCACAAGCTTGTTTACTATCCTGAAAACAACGAGGGGGTATTTAGCTGTGTAGGTTGTGGAAGATGCCTTGCAAAGTGTCCTATATCAATGAATATTGTTAAAGTAATGAAAAAGATTGGGGGTAGCGACAAGTGAATAACAGAGAAGAAACTTTAATTCCCCAAATTGGTGTTATAACTGATGTGCGTATTGATACACCCGATATCAAAACCTTTAGAGTAGTTACACTCGATGGCAAAAAAGCCTTTGACCATCGTCCCGGTCAATGTGCTATGCTTTCTGTCCCAGGCGTTGGTGAAGCAATGTTTTCTATAACATCCTCTCCGACAAATGAGGAATATATGGAATTTTCTATTAAAAAATGCGGATGTGTTACCGATTGGCTCCATCAGGCAGAGGTTGGTCAGCAAATAACAATCAGAGGTCCTTATGGAAAGCCATTCCCCGTTGATGATGTATTTGCCGGAAAAAACCTTCTCTTTATTGCCGGCGGTGTAGGTCTTGCGCCACTTCGCAGCGTTATCAATTATTGCAGACATTACCGTGATCGTTATGGTGATATCGATATCGTTTATGGATCAAGAAGCAAGGATGATTTACTTGATTATCAGGAAATTATTGATGAATGGTCTAATGACGCCGGTGTAAAAGTTCATCTTACAATTGATAATCCCCAGGATGGTTGGGACGGTCATGTGGGTTTTGTTCCAAGCTATGTAAAAGAGCTTGGCTTTGATACAAATAAAACTGCTGTTCTTTGCGGTCCTCCCATTATGATTAAGTTCACATTAGAAGGACTTTGTGAAATCGGATTTGATAAAACCCAGATTTACACAACACTGGAGCTTAGAATGAAGTGTGGTGTCGGCAAATGCGGAAGATGTAATGTTGGCGCTAAATATGTGTGCAAAGATGGTCCGGTATTCAGGTGCGACGAGCTTGATGAGCTTCCGGATGAATATTAAAGGAGAGGTAATATGGAAAAATTAGTTAATATATTTCTTTTCGGCAAAAAATATGAGGTGCCCGAAAACTTAACAATTATGACCGCTATGGAATATGCCGGCTATCAGTTAGTTCGTGGCTGCGGATGTCGTAATGGTTTTTGCGGTGCATGTGCAACCATCTACCGCATCAAAGGGGACAAAGAGCTTAAGGCTTGTCTTGCTTGTCAGACTAAAGTTGAAGATAATATGTATATCGCAACACTTCCCTTCTTCCCTCTTGTCAAGGAAGGATATGACATCGAAAATATTCCCGTAAATGAGTCTATTATGATGCAACTTTATCCTGAAATTTATGCTTGTATCGGTTGTAATGCCTGCACAAAAAGCTGTACTCAGGGACTTGATGTTATGCAGTACATCGCATACGCTCAGCGTGGTGATTTTGAAAAATGCGCAGAAGAGTCGTTTGACTGTGTAATGTGTGGAGTATGTTCTTCAAGATGTCCTGCAGGAATTTCTCATCCTCAGGTTGCAATGCTTGCAAGAAGAATCAATGGTAAATATTTAGCTCCCGGATGCGGTCATCTCGAAGACCGTGTAAAAGAGATTGAAAATGGTGATTTCAAAGAACTTATTGAAGCTCTTATGCAAAAACCTATCGAGGAGATGAAAGAGCTTTACAATACCAGAGATATAGAAAAGTAAGGAGGAAAAGAATATGTATTCGGAAAAGTTTCAAAAATCACTTGCCGCTGTTGAAGCTGCAAGAGAGAAAAATATCGCATTAGAGCCGGATCGTATGACTGCAAAGCAGAAGGAAGATTTGCTTGCCGCTTTTCATCCGGACTATAAGCAAGACGAATTTGAAACACTGAAAATCGGTCCTAATAAAGGCGACAAGGTTCCAACAGAATTAGCCGGGATACTTCAGGCGCATAGCCGTATCAGTGCAGATAGTGTTGATCTTGCAAACCCAGACTATGAAACAGACGTTCTCGTCATCGGTGGCGGCGGTGCAGGCACAGCTGCTGCAATCGAAGCTCACGAGGCAGGCGCAGATGTTATGATTGTTACAAAGCTGCGTATGGGTGATGCCAACACAATGATGGCTGAAGGCGGTATTCAGGCGGCTGATAAACCAAACGATTCGCCGGCAATTCACTTTGTGGATGCTTTCGGCGGCGGACATTTTGCCGCAAAAAAAGAGCTTTTGTCAAAGCTTGTTTGCGATGCCCCCGAGGCTATTTTGTGGCTCAGCAATTTAGGTGTTGAGTTTGATAAAGAAGAAGACGGAACTATGGTTACAACACATGGTGGCGGTACTTCAAGAAAAAGAATGCACGCAGCAAAGGACTATTCCGGAGCTGAAATTATGAGAACACTTCGTGATGAGGTGTTAAACCGCGACATCCGCGTTGTTGATTTTACCTCTGCAATCGAGCTTATCCTTGACGAAAACGGCAATGCAGCAGGCGCCGTTCTTATGAATATGGAAACTAAAGAGCTTCTTATTGCAAAGGCTAAAACAGTTATTATAGCAACAGGCGGCGCAGGTCGTATGCACTATCAGGGCTTCCCTACATCAAACCACTATGGTGCTACCGCGGATGGTCTTGTTCTTGGATACAGAGCAGGCGCAAAGCTTCTTTATGCCGAAACACTTCAGTATCATCCCACAGGTGCTGCTTATCCTGAGCAGATTTTTGGCGCCCTTGTTACTGAGAAGGTTCGTTCGCTCGGTGCAAAGCTTATAAATGCAAACGGCGAAGCATTTATGCATCCTCTTGAAACACGTGATGTATCAGCAGCTTCTATTATTCGTGAATGCAGCGAAAGAGATAACGGCGTAGATACAGGAAACGGCAAAGGTGTATGGCTTGATACGCCTATGATTGAAAAAATCGGCGGCGAAGGCACTATTATGAAGAGAATTCCTGCTATGTGGAGAATGTTTGATAAATATGGAATCGATATTCGTAAAGAACCCATCCTTGTTTATCCCACACTCCACTATCAGAATGGTGGCCTTGATATCGGTGCTGACTGTATGACAACCAACGTTGAAAACCTCTTTGTTGCAGGTGAAGCCGTTGGCGGAATTCATGGCAAAAACAGACTTATGGGCAACTCACTTCTTGACATTATTGTATTTGGTAGAAGTGCAGGTAAAAATGCCGCTGCAAAAGCCAAGGATATCACAGTTGGCAAGCTTTCGCTTTCTCATGTTGACAAGTTTGAGAAAGAAATTGCAGATGCAGGCATTGATACAAATGTAGTTTCGCCTAAACTTTTGCCAAGTTATACAAAAAACAAGGAGGCATTTTAAGATGAGTTTATTTGGTGGTGTTATTACCATTACCGGTATAACCTTTTTGATGTTTTGTGTATTTGCTATTTTGGCAATAGGATATGCCTTAGGAAGAATAACTATCAAAGGTGTATCCTTAGGCTCTGCCGGAGTATTTCTTGTAGCTTTATTGTTTGGTTGTCTGTTCTATGACAAGCTCGAAGCTCAGACCTCGGGATATACCTCAAGCGCTTTAAAAATCGTAGAAAATATCGGTCTTATTCTTTTTATTACATCCGTAGGATTTATAGCAGGTCCCAAGTTTTTTAGTAATATGAAGAAAAATTTTACATCTTATGTGCTTTTGGGTGCAGTTATAATAATATCAGGTGCGCTTGTTGCCGCAGGATGTATATACATTGGCAAGCTTTCAGGTGAAACAAATATGGAAAAGCTTTCTGCGATTATGGCAGGTCTTTTTGCAGGAGCATTAACATCTACGCCGGCTTTTTCAGCAGCAAAAGCCTCGGTAGCTACTCCTGAGATGGAACAGCTTGTTTCTGTCGGCTATGGCATTGCGTATATTTTCGGAGTTATCGGCGTTGTATTGTTCGTTCAGGTTCTGCCCAAAATTTTAAAGGTTGATATGGAAAAAGAACGTGCAAAGCTCGTTGCTATAGAAAATGCAACTGCTAAAATACATAGCGGAAAATTTATAGACCTTGATGATTTTGGTATTGCCCCATTCGCAATTGCGGCTCTTATCGGTATTTTAATCGGAATGATAAAAATACCTCTTTCAAGCAAAGGTCTTGATGGTACAACATTCTCGTTGACAACAACAGGCGGATGTCTTTTTGCCGCACTTGTTTTCGGTCATTTTGGAAAGATAGGAAAAATCAATCTTATGCCATCAGCAACTACTCTTAAAGTGCTCAGAGAATTAGGCCTTGTATTCTTCCTTGCAGGTGCGGGAATTTCGGGCGGCGCAAGATTTATCCAGGAATTTAAAATTGAGTATTTTGTATATGGTATGGCAATGACGATTTTGCCTATGATAATCGGCTTTGTTTTCGCAAAATATATTCTTAAAATTGATTTTCTGAATATTCTCGGCTCAATTACAGGCGGTATGACAAGCACCCCTGCTCTTGGAACTTTGATCAATGTTGCAAAAACAGAGGATGTTGCAGCTGCCTATGCGGCTACTTATCCTATCGCACTTATTGCCGTTGTTTTAGTGTCCCAATTCATTATAATATTGTTCTAAAAGCAGTTTTAATGCTTAGTTAATTTTAGTGCGTAAATCCAAATCAGGATTTACGCATTTTCATTTTTTATTACTATTTTTAGTTTTCCATTTTTATTACACCCTCGGGAAGCTCACCTACAATTATTGTTTGCGCAACAGGTACACTCGTTTTTATTTCGACGTTTTCACTTCCTGCAGACAAAATCATACCAAAGCTTGCTTCAATTACAATATCAATCTGGTGCTTTGTCTGATTTATGCCTGCACCCAAAAAGCTGTTTTCAAAATCCGCTTTTGCATACCCTATTGGAACAAACTCTACATCAATCATTGGTCCCATACCAGAAAACAACGGAATGTCAAGTATCGCACCAAACGGTATATTTATCCTCGCACGCTTTGTATCTTCAATCTTTTTTTGAATTTCCAGTACAAGCTGCGATTTTATTTTATTCATATTTTTAGTATCCATAAACAACGCCTGAATCTGACCGTTTTCTCTCCTTTGAACTATTGTCAGGTCTTCATAAGAAAGCTCTGTTTTTATCATATATTGATTTACCACGTCATTTATGGCTGTTGTTACGATTTGCGACATGCGCTGCCTTGCAGTATTTATTATGAGTGGATTTATCTGTGTATGATAATATGTAAATCCCATCGAAAAGGTCAATATAACAAGACACATCACAAGCGTCTTGTTTATATTGCGCCAGGTTGTAACCGTATGCGCCGGAAATATGCGTATGCGTACTCGTTTATTCAGTCCAAGGCGCAAAAAAATCCCCTCCCATATTTTAATATATGCACTATGGTGGGGATTGTTTCTCTATTTATATTCTGGTAAGATTTTTGACTCTACAAAGTCCTTATACAAATAAAGCGAACCGCATATGATTATAAGCTTACCTGTCTTTTTTGCTGCAGCATACGCCTCTTTTATATCCTCATATGAGCTTGCATCAAGACCAAGTGCGCGTGCCTTTTTAGCAAACTCCTCGCCGCCCATACTTCGCTCATTATCCTTAACAGCTACCATTTTAAACTCGCAGCCTTCTTCTTTTAAGATTTCAAGCGACTCGCCCACTTCTTTATCAGCCATCGCTGCCATTATATACACCTTTTTAGTATCAGCAAAATATCTGTCAAGATTTTTTCTAAGCGCTAAGACGCCGTCGGGGTTGTGCGCACCGTCAAAATACGTGTCAGTCCCCATCTTCTCAAAGCGGCCTACATGTTTTGCGTGTGTAAGACCGTATACGATGCTCTCCTTTGGTATATTAAGTGTTTTCGCCGCCAAAATGGCACACGACGCATTGTCAAGCTGATTTATGCCGCCGAGCGAAAGCTTGACGCCACTAAATTCTCCCTTGCTTATAATCTCATATACTCCGTCATATTTATCTGTGGATATCTTTTCTGCAAAATAAAGATTGCAGCCTCTTTCTTCGCTTACGCTTTTTATAACCTCTGCCGCCTCAGCGCTTTGATAAGCACTTACAACGTCTTTTCCCTGTTTTATTATTCCCGCTTTTTCAAAAGCAACTTTTGAAAGCGTATCGCCAAGATACTGTGTATGGTCAAGGGCAATATGTGTTATAACCGACAAAACCGTCGTTGTAATCACATTCGTCGCGTCAAGTCTTCCGCCAAGTCCTGTTTCGAGCACAACATAATCACAGCCCTGCTCCAAAAAATACACCATACCCATCGCTGTCCATATTTCAAACTGGGTCGGATACAGACCAACCTCTTTTTCAGTAAGCTTGCACGCTTCATTTACCATATCAAGTATGCGGTGCATATCATCATCTGATATGTTCTTTCCATCTACATTCACACGCTCGTTTACGCATATCATATTAGGCGATGTATATAATCCCGTCTTAAATCCCGCATGCGTAAGCATACTTTGCAAAAACACACAGACCGAGCCTTTACCATTTGTACCTGCAACGTGTATAAATTTTAGTTTATCCTGAGGATTGCCAAGATGCTTTAAAAGAACACTAATACTTTCAAGTCCAAGACGCGCAACGCTCTGAAAGCTGTTTGCATAACCCGTAAATTCTTTGCTTGCTCTGTAATATGACATTTTTATCATTTCCTTTTTTATTAAAACTTAACTACCTTTGAAAGTCTGGGATATAAATACTTGCACACAGGTATGAGCACAACCACTTTTACAGCCGCCTCTATAAGCGATGCGGTAAGCTTTGCTGTAAAAATTACGCTAAACGCTTTTACCATTCCCGTTACATACTTATGATAAATATAAAGCCACAGCGGTGTAAGCGGCACAGCGACGAATACAAGCTGAATCATCACGCATACAACTACGCGCCACACGCCTATATCCTTTTTATAAAACATCCACGCAAAAATGAGCGCATACAGCACTGCATTTATGGAAAACATCGGATTGTACGCTCCCGTGCCTGCAATCATTGTCCCTACAAAATCGGATACAAGCGCTATAAACACCGCCCACGAAGGTCCAAGCATCATCGCTGCAATTGCAATCGGAACAAAGCCAAGACTGATTTGAAAAATATCTGTCTGTATTCCAAGATAGCGTGATAAAATGATTTGCAGTGCTACAAGTATTGCACCAAACGCAAGCTTTCGTACCATATTAGTTTTGGACATAAAAACACCTCCCAAATATTAGCGTAACAACTCGCTACATATCAGGAGGTCATCTCCTATTATAGCAGCGGGATGCGAGCCTTTAACCGCAACAAAATGTTTTCGTCCCACAGGCAACTCCCCGTCCCGAAGGCACTTAACGCTAAAAGCTCTACTCTGTATTTTGTACTCTTAATATTATAATCCTTTTTGGCTAAAATTGCAAGCACAATCTTGACAAATTATTAAAAAAACGTTAATATAATATAGTAATTTTATATGCGCCTGTAGCTCAGTTGGATAGAGTTTCAGACTCCGACTCTGAAGGTCGTGCGTTCGAATCGCATCAGGCGTACCATTTGAAAAAAGGCATTATTTTATGATAATGCCTTTTTTAGTTAAATCCATAATGATTGACATCACAAAAAATTTATGCTACACTTATTTTAGAGTTGACGGTTAGTGAGCGAGTCCCTCCCGTTTGGGCTGAGGACACGTCGCCCTCGTCAACTTTTTTATATGCGTTGACTTTTTGTGATAATTATAGTATAATAATTGCAGAACCAATGTCTGCTGGCGATGCGACTAAACCGTTATTGGTTGTCTCTACCGCCGTTTCAGCATTGGTTCTAGATGGTGTTTCCCCAAGCGGACTTTTATCAGTCTCTGACTTGGACTTGAAAGAAACACCATCTTATATTGATTTTTCACAACAAATATGTTATGCTAACAACAACAGACGATGAGACAAGGGGCGTTTCGGACGTGAGCTGTGGGTTGATTTTATCAACATTCGGCACTTGGCTACCAACGTCTGTCTTTTTATTGACATTTATTATATTTTGTGGTATATTGAGGTCAGAGGTTGATTCTTTTTTTATATCTGAAACAGCATTTTTGCTGCGAGGTAGGTATGAATCAACCTCTAAATTTATGTCATAAAACACTTCGCCAAAATTTGCTTTTCCAAGCCTCACGATATATTTAAAAATAACATTATCAATACGAACTCTGCCATTATAATTTCTGAAGCCATTTTCTTTGAAAAGCTTATGGTTTTTCACATCAGGCGAATCCCAATGAGCGACAGAATTGTCTATTAAATCCTGTATACTTGGCGCAAGTCTCATTTTTTGATTAAATCTTTTATCATCTTCCGAAAAACTTTTAAACAGCAATTGGCTTTCGTCGCTACGGGTAAATTCTTCAGCACTCAAACGTATAAATTGTATTTCTTTACCATCCACAACATCAGTAATCGTTTCTTTATTATCTCTTTTTCCAATGATATAATCATAGGCTCTTTGTTGCATAGTCCAAGGATTAGTTATGTTTTTAAAAACATCCTTTTCCGTTTCAATGTGCCAGTATTGTTTGCCAAACTTACCCGTCTTAAGCATCATATGCGATTTGCTATCCACACTCTGTTCCCTACTCTTCCTCAATGCCCTCTCATACAATCTCGCCGCCTTCTGAAGCTGCGCATCGCTAAGTCCGGACACGTTCAAGCCATTGACATTCGAACGATTTTGTGGTATATTGTTCTTGGAAGTTCCACCCTCCGACAAACCTTTTTGTTTGCCCGGCCTTTGAGCCACTTGAGGGAGCGGAGCTTCTTTTATTTGACTTTTTAACTCAACTCTGCTAAACTTATGTTAAAAGCAGATACGTTTGTTGCGTTTTCGGACGTTTCTTGGGGGCCACCAGCATCCGAGGGCAAACGGTCTGCTTTTTTATTCATTTGACAGACTGCTCAGGCTGTGGTATAGTAGTGGTAGGAACATTATTCGGGACGTCTTGGACGTACATCCGGGGGATGCCTGCATCATCTGGATATGAATCAATGTTCCATTTTTTATTTGACAAAATATCCAGATTGTAATATAATAGTGGTGGAACCAATGTCTGCTGGCGATGCGACTACACCCTTATCAGTTGTAGCTGCCGCCCTTTCAGCATTGGTTTTTGTTGCTTCCATTGACAAGCCAATAAAACTGTGGTATATTAGTACCGAAAGAAGCTTTTCGTTTTTTTTGAGCGCCTCCCTTCGGGGAGGAAGAGCCCGTACTCGGAAAGCTTCTTTTGTTTATTTGTAATACTCCTCAACCTATCAACACAGTCATTGTAAATAAGACGCCCCTTCTGTAACGTTACGTTAAGTGTCGGTAATGGTTGTGGCTGTATATTGTTTTGCGCGATTGGTAATGGTTGCGGGTTGACAGATTGTTCCTGTTGTGGTATAGTAGTGGTAGAACCAATGTCTGTTGTCGATGCGACTGCACTGTTATCAGTTGTAGCTGCCGACGTTTCAGCATTGGTTTTGTTGCTTCCATTGACAAGCCAATAAAACTGTGGTATATTGTTCTTGGATGTAGAATTTAGCGTGGGAGAAGCGGTGCTTTTGCCGTCAGGCACCCTGGTCGCATTTTCTGCATCCTTGTATGGGGTCTTTGGTAGCTTCCATCCCGGACAATTGTAGTCCGTCGACAGGAAGATTCTGAAGGCTCCTTTTTATTGACGTTTGTTGTAATTTGTGGTATAGTAGTGGTGGAAGAAGATTTAGTGGACGGGGCGTTATTGGACGTTGTTGGCATGGCTTCATTATTTGTTGCAGTTGCTACTCGAGGACTATCTTCTTCTTTTTTATTCATTTGACAGACTGCTCAGGTTGTGGTATAGTAGTGGTAGGACTTGAACTGCTTTCAGGGGCGGTGGATACGGATTCCACGTCGGTCGAGTTAGCAGGTATCAAGTCCATTTCATTTACAAAAAAAGCACTTCAACCGAAGCGCTTTTTACATTTTATTCTTCCTCTTTTACATCCTCATCCACAGCGTCTTCTTTTTCAACTATCTTTGCGCCGCGATTTTGTATTTTAGGCTCTTTTTCAATGACAACACCCTCGATATAGATGTTTACCTTATCAACAGTAAGTCCTGTCATTGTTTCAACTGCCTTTTTAACCTTTTCCTGAATTTCCCATGCAACCTCGGGCACCTTTGCGCCGTATATAACCGTGATGTGCAAATCAATCGTTGCTACCTCGCCATCAAGCACAACCTTTACGCCTCTGCCCATATTCTTTTTGCCAAGTATTTCCGCAATACCGCCGGCAATAGTTCCCGACATTGACGAAACGCCTTTAACCTCTGATGTTGCAACGCCCGCAATAACGCTTATAACCTCATCTGATATTGTAATGTTGCCTACTTCGTTTTCGGCTTCATTTACGTTTATGTTCAAATTTTCTTCCATGTTTTTTTGCTCCTTTCGTGTTTTAAAACACAAGAAATTTTACTCCTTAGTATAAAGTATACCACTAAATTTACTTAACTTCAACTATTTTTATATTTTTTATTAAAATTCCTGTCTGAGAAGAAACAATTTCCTGAATTTTTGCAACATCACTTGCTGATAATTTTTCCGATTTAACAGTTACACTTGCACTGTTTTCATTTATAAATACGACACATTCGCTAAATCCCTTTGCCTTTATAAGATTTTCACACATTGCCTCTTTGTCAGACGCTCCCGCAAGGTTTAAAAGGCTCTGCTGTGCCGCTTTTCTGCTCTCTTCGTCAACGTTTGTATTTGCTATAATCTGCTCATACATTTCCTTTGACTTACTGCGCGCATTTTCTTTGTCGAGCCTTGCCTGTGTAAAATAGCTTATATCAATTTGAGCTGCATTTGAGCTTACATACTGCGCTTCACCCATTTTTTTTGCGCTTTGAGAGTCAGGTGCCTCGCTTGTTTCACCTTGCTGCTCTGATACATTTTGCGTGCTCGCAAGCTCTGTCATGGGCACATCTGAATAATTATAATTAATAAATGCAGCAACCAGTATCAGCATAATAAGCGAGCCTATTAAAACTTCCTTTCTTTTCAAAATCATCATCATAATAAATTCCTCCTTGTTATATATAAATTTAATTTCGTGCAAAAACGCTTATTTTGTGGTCATCGACGTCCAAAACGGCCTTGAGTGCATTTGTAATATCCGCTTTGACTTGTATATCATCTCCTCCATCACAAACCACAATCACACCTCTAACTCTTGGGTAGCTTTGCTTTACCAAAAGCGGTTCCTTTGACATTGTAACAAGCTTACTTGTTTGCTTTGACTGGCTTTGCGAGCGCGCGCTTGCACCGCCGTCAGTGCTGATATTTTTTTCGTTTGTTATATCGCTCGCATAGTGCTTTTCGCCCGTTTGCTCATATGTAAGCATTACATCCGCCCTGCCTGCACCGTGTATTTGCGAAAGTATATGCGAAAGCTCTTTTTGAAGATTATCACTATTATCTATGATAGCGTCGGTGCTTTTGTGCAAGCTTTGTTTGTTATCCTTTAAAAGAGCAGAATTTGCAATTAATATGATTACTACTCCTGTAATTAATATTATGTAAAGAAGCTGCATATTCTTATTTTTATTAAAAATTTCGCACATTTTTTCCTTAATCAAGCTCTGCGCCCCCTATATGTATAATCTGTTTATCAACCTCAAGCTCGCGCGAGAGTATGTTTTTTACGTTTTCTGTGTCGCACGCATCATACATTCTTACATAAATACCATCCACACCCAGTATAGCACCGTCTGTATCTACCGAAATCATAATTTCTACCTCGCACTCTATGTTCGTATTCTCTTTTACAAGCTTCTGTACTCTTTTTGTAAAATTTATTTTAAAATTTTCTATTATCCGTTCATTGTATAACGCCTGAGCGTCCTCTTTTGTAAAGGTGCTCTGATAAGGTATATCGGTTATATTTTCGAAGCTATCGGCTTGTATATTTGCAAACGAGCCTGCAATCGTAATTGAAACAACAGTTCCGATTACAAATTCAACATATTTTCCAAGACTTCCCTGCGGCATAAGCGCACGCAAAACAAAGCTTAAAATAACCATACATACAACCGTTATTGTAAAAGAGCTGATATAATCTGCCATTTTATCCCCTCCGTTTATCCTTCTCAGCCTGTATTTCCTATTGACATAACCATCCCCATTGATATTATAAACATCAGCGCAGCAACAACAATTATCGCTGCCATAAGCGAGGTTATTGACGCAACCGAAGATACAACTGATGAAATGCGTCTGTCTGCCATAGGCTCTAAAATCGCCGCACCAAGATGGAAAGAAGCGCTCAGTGCCAGAATTTTTAGCGCGGGTGATGTTGCGATTGTCAAAATAGCAATCATCCCCGCCGCGCCCGTTGCATTTTTTATTACGCGTGAGCATCCCAGGACTGTTTCGATAGTGTCAGATAAAATTCCGCCAACAATCGGAACTGCACTTCCTACAAGAAAACGCGCCGTTTTTGCGGCAGCACCGTCGAGTGTTGATGCACAAAACCCCTGTACGCTGAGCACGGCTACAAATACCGTCATTATAAGGCACAGACACCACTTGACCGTCTTTTTCAGAAAATCGGCAAACTTTGAAACCCTGATGGTTTCATTAATCTCGCTTACCATATATAATATTGCCGAGCTGTATAAAAGTGGTAATAAAAGCTTTTCCGAAATTATACACACAAGCTGAGTCGAAATAAGTATTACAGGATTTATTGCCGCTGCTCCTGCGGGTGCGCCGCTTGTAATAAGAACAGTCATAAGCACGGGTGACGCTGCATTTATAAAAACCGCAGCACTTTTTAATGTGGCAACAACAAGCCCCGACGCTTTTCCAAACGAGTCCGCCAAAAGCCAGTTCAAAATAATATAGCACACAAAAAAAGCAATTTCACCAAGAGTATTTTTATTAAAGCTTGAATTCATACCCGTAAGCATCGAAAATAACAAAGATATCGCAATTATATTGATAATAAGCGAAACGCAGCTTTTTGCTTCGTTAAAAAAACCTCCTATAATGGCGCGCAGTATCCCTTCTGTGCTAAGCACCTGCTTTCCTGTAGCAAAATCCTTTACCGTTTCAAAAAAGCTGTCCGATTCTGTATAGTAGTTATCAACGCCATCTGTGTATCCTTCGAGTGACTCAATATCATAGCTCGCCATTTGCTCTTCTATTTCGGTTGCAAACACGCCCCTGTCGCATATAAAAACAATACAAATCGCCAAAAAGAGTACGCAGAGCATCTTTTTCATATGTAATTTCCTCCCTTACGGCAAAATTGATACAACGAGAGACAAAAGCGAATCCGCAATCGGCAGCGAATAAAGCAGTATTAAAATCTTTGCACAAAATTCTATCTTTGATGCGATTGCCCCCTGCCCCGAATCGCGACAAATCTCTGACGAAAACTGACATATATAAGCGATTGCAATTATCTTTATTACAGTAGCTATATACGCTGTATTAACGTTGTATTTTGTCGCAATTTCATATATATTTTGTATAACATCTTCAAGCCCGCCAAGAGCACAAAGCAATATAACACTGCCCGTTATAAGTGCACTCACAAGTGCAAATTCACCCTTGTATTGCTTTAAAATAATGGTAAGGAGCGTTCCCGTTATACCAATTATTACAATTTGAAATATGTTCATCTTATCGTTATCCTTTTTTATAATCCAAACACTGTTTTTATAGTGTCAAACAGTGTGCTTATCTGATTTATTATCATCATAAGAACAACTATAAGTCCCGCCAACGTTGTAAGCATGGCTTGTTCCTCTCTTCCTGAGCGTATCAGGAGCTGATTTAAAACAGATACTATTATTCCTATTGCAGCGATTTGAAAAATTAAATCGACACCCATCAGGCTTTCCTCCTAAAATAACATTACTGCTATAAGTATTCCGCCAAGCACGCCTGCGCTTTGATACATTTTTTTGTTTGTATCGCACGCATTTTTTGCTTCGGCAAGCTGTGTGCTGATTGCCGATCTTGTATTATGTATATTTTTGATTTCATTTTCAACATCCGATTTACCAAATCGCATTGAAAACTCCTTTAAAATCTGTATATCTGCCTCGGCAAGACACATTTTTGACTTGTTTTTTTCAATTGATTTTTGCCACGAGTCTTCAAATGATATCCTTTGATTTTTCAATGTTTGCGATAAATAGGCAAAAAAGCTGTCCGTCGGCTTTTGCGCCAATGCCGAAATATGCTCAAACGCTTTTTGCGGAGTATTTTTTACAAAGCTTATTTCTCCTTCGAGAAGAGAAAATGCATTTTTAAATCCCACAAGAGAAATTTTTCTCATCTCAAGCCTTGATGCAAACGAAAAACCAAGCTTTGACGATGCAAATATGACCAAAATTATTCCAATTATTTTAAGCATACTCGCCACCTCTTTAAAGCATAGAATTTATAAGCTGCGCGCGTGTAAAAATATTTTTCACCCTGTCTTTTTTATCTTTATCGCCAAGCACGACAAAAATGTCAAAAAGTCTCGCCAGTTCATTTATTTCTTCTCTTTTAAAAAGCTTGTCTGTATCGTTTGAATGTATGCTCGATATAACCGCCACGCCGCATCCAAGCGCTGATTTTATCGCCTTTATATCAGCCTCTGTACCGATTTCATCACAGACAATGACCTGCGGCGACAAGCTCCTTATTGCAAGCATTATTCCCTCTGATTTCGGGCACATATCGAGCACATCCGTAAGCATACCTACATCATAACCACATACTCCCTCGTTCATCGCCGCAAGCTCGCTTCTTTCATCAATTATTACTGTTTTGTATCCGCGCGTTGAGGCTTGGCGCGCAATATCACGAAGCATCGTTGTTTTGCCGTATCCCGGCGGCGATATTATAAGCGTGTTATTGATTACGTCCTGACAGATAATGCTTTTTATTACATTATCTGCCACGCCCTTTATTGCCCCTGCAATTCGAAAATTAAAGCCCGATATATCTGTTATATAATCTATTTTCCCTTCATTTATAACGCTGCGCCCCGCAATACCAACCCTGTTTCCTCCGCTCGTTGTAATATAGCCCGATTTGATTTGCTCCTGATATGAATATACGGCTCCATCTGTCAAAAGCTCAAGAGTTCTTGTTATATCCCGCGGGGTTACTATATAAGCATCATCGCCAGCTATTGCCATAGCTCCGTTTTTGCTCACAAATGCATAGTCATTTGCATAATGAAGGACAAGCGGCATATTTTTTCTTATTCTTATTTCCTCCACATTATCAAGGTTAACTTTTTTTAACAATGTATATATGCTTTCGCTCATATTTTTTAAAACTGCATTTACGTTTTTGTTTTCATCTGCAATATACATCTTCTCTCCCCTTGTTTTTTATCGTTGTTTCATTCTATGTTTGTCCTTTCGGTATTATGACAACCCGAGCGCAAAAAAAGGACGTCGAAAATCGACGTCCTTTAAAAATATTTTTAATCATTATTTATACATTCTGTCGTATGCGCTCTGGTATGCTGCGAGAACATCCTTGAGACCAAGTTCATTAAGATGTGCAATAAACTCATCCCATGTAGCCTCTACGTCCTTGTTGCCAAGCACCCAGTTTTGCTGCATCTCACTGATGTATGTTGCTATGTCTGTACCCTGTGATTTCATAACACGTTTTTCTTCGGGAGTATGCTTGAATGTCGGGAATGGTGTAGCAAGCTTGAAATTGTTTTTGTAGTGCCAGAAAGCTTTCTGTGCAACTTCAGGCATAGCGCCTACCTCAGCTTCAACCAAACGAACACTTCCAAGGCCCAATGCGGCACCCTGGCTTTCATTATACTCTGTCGGTCCACCTACATAAGCTCTTGCCTCGTCACTATAATCAGGTGTACCATCAGGATTTATCTTATGGTCAGGACCAAACCAGAGGTTTGTTCTTCCTTCATCTGTGTACCAGTAATCAAAGAACTTCATCGTCTCTGCTATGTACTTGTTATCCTTTGAAATACCCCAGCCTGTACTTGCAATCGGGTTCCATACATTCCAGATTATCTGATCACCGTTAACATCCTTCGGAGGATCTATTGCGGAAAGTTTAAATCCGAAATAGGAATTACCAAGCTTTTCTTTTGAAAGTGTTACATCAAAGCTGAATGTCGAGCTGAGCCAGTCAACAGTCATACCACCATTGTTGTTTGCAAAAAGCTCCTCACGAGCATTATTTCTTGTATAAATTTCAGGGTCGATAAGACCTTCTTTATACCACTGTGCAATCTCTGTTATTGCTTGCTTATATTCCTCTGTTGCAACGTTACATATAACCTTGCCATCTTTTACAACATAGTTTCTGTTGTCTATGCCGAACAAACCAAGCAAGCCAAGCGGAGTCTTTGTTCTGTTAAGATACGGAATCTCATCCTTACGACCATTGCCGTTAGGATCCTGCTCACGAAATGCCTTCATTACGTTATAGAACTCATCTTTATTTGTCGGAGCTTCAAGGCCGAGCTTATCAAGCCAGTCCTGACGAATAATCCATCCCTGTGAAGGACCTTCGATAGAAAATGTAGGTATGTAATAAAGATGTCCGTCATAAGCCTTATTCATCTCAAGGTGATCAGGATGCTCCTGGAAATACTTATGAATATTCGGTGCATATTTTTCGACAAGGTCTTCCAGCGGAATCATAGCGCCGTCCATACCGGCCTGGTCAAGATTTGCACCCGAACTGTGAATAATGTCCGGAAGAACATCTTCCATAAGCATTGTATTGTACGCCTGGTTTGAATCAGCCTGCGCTGCTGATGCAAGATTTGTGAGCTTAATATTTGTAAGCTCTTTTGTTTGTTGTGCAAGCAGTGAATCATTTAACCACAAACGTACACCGTTTGACTGGTGATTAAAAAGTGTAAGTTCAAGCTCCTCTGCTGATGCAAGGTAACCTTCAAGTTTTAAAACCTCATCATTAAGCTCAACACCATTTACACTACTTGTGCCGCCGCAGCCTGCAAGCATAGATACAGTCATAATGCCCGCAAGTATTGCTGCTAAAATCTTTGTTTTTTCATACTACTTTCCTCCACTTTTTTATATTACGACATTCGTCGCTATCTATAATTAGCATACAATAATGTAACTAAAAAGTCAAGTGCTTTATTTGATTTTTATTGGTTATTTTTCACTAAAATCAGACAGAAAAAAAGGACGCCGAAAATCAGCGTCCTTTGAAAAAATTATCTTATTTTTATTTGAACATTCTGTCGTATGCAGCCTGCTGCATTGCGATAACCTCGTCTACGCCAAGTTCTTTAAGATGTGTAATATACTCATCCCATGTAGCGTCTACGTCCTTGTTGCCCAAAAGCCAATTCTGGCGCATCTCATCCATATATGTTGATGTGTCTGTACCCTTTGACTTATTTATACGAGTTTCTTCAGGAGTGTACTTATATGAGATACCGGGCTTTATATGCTCAACATTTTCTCTGTAATGCATATAAGCATCCTTTGCTTCCTGAGGCATAGCGCCTACTTCAGCCTCAAGCATACGTATGCTACCGATATTAAGAGCGCCACCGATGCTTGACATATACTCTGTCGGTCCGCCTACATAAGCTCTTGCTTCGTCGCTGTAATCGGGCTTACCGTCAGCTGTTGTCTTACGGTCAGGTCCGAACCAGAGAAGAGTTCTACCTTCATCTGTAAACCAGAAATCAAAGAACTTGAGTGTCTCTGCAACATGCTTATTATCCTTTGATATACCCCAACCCTGTGACTGAAGTACAGTACGTGGTGTGTAGGACTTTGATACACCATTTACATCCTTCGGAGGATCAATTGTTACAAGCTCAAAGCCGAAATATGAATCGCCGAGTGCTTCCTTTGAAAGTGTTTCATTGTAGCTGTATGTCGAGCTGAACCAGTCAACAGTAGCACCACCATTGTTGTTTGCATAAAGCTCTTCACGGGCATTGTTTCTTGTGAAAATTTCAGGGTCGATAAGACCTTCTGCATACCACTTTGCAAGCTCTCTCATAGCATTTTTGTATTCTTCTTTCATAAAGTTAGCTACAACTTTGCCATCTTCTGTAACTTCATATGGCTGTCTGCTAACACCAAACAATGCAAGCAAATCCCAAGGTGATTTTGTTCTGTCAAGGAACGGAATTTCGTCCTTAAGGCCGTTGCCGTTAGGATCCTGCTCTCTGAATGCCTTGAGCACATTATAGAACTCTTCTACATTTGTAGGAGTTTCAAGACCAAGCTTCTCCATCCAGTCCTTACGAAGAATCCAACCCTCTGTAGGACCATCAAGTGAAATAGCAGGTATGTAATAAAGATGTCCGTCATAAGCCTTGCTCATTGCGATATATTCCGGATGCTCCGAAAAATATTTGTGGATGTTTGGTGCATACTCTTCGATAAGGTCTTCAAGCGGAATCATAGCGCCATCCATGCCGGCCTGGTCAAGGTTAGCACCTGTGCTGTGGATAACATCAGGAAGAACGTCGCCCATAAGCATTGTGTTAAATGCCTGTGCCGAGTCAGCCTGACCAGCTGATGCCTGGTTGATAAGGTTAATGTTTGTTGCTTCTGCGGCAGCCTTTGTGATAGGGCCGTCATTTTTCCACATAATTACACCATTTGACTGATGGAAGTGGAATGTCAAATCAAGTGGCTCTGCTGATGCGAGATAGCCTTCAAGGTTTTTAACCTCCTGGTTAAGCTCAACACCATTTACGCTGCTTGTACCGCCGCAGCCTGCAAGCATGGTAACTACCATAAGACCTGCGAGTACTGCTGCTAAAATTCTTGTTTTTTTCATACTCTTTCCTCCGTCTCTTTTTTTGTTATGACATTAGTCATCACGTATAATAAGAATACTATATATTGGGTTCAAAGTCAAGTATTTTTGCAAAAAAAGTTAGCTACAAAAGTACATTTTTTGTAGTTTTCAACCAAAAAAAGGCGGAAGTAGGATTACTCCCACCTCCATCCTTATCAGTTATTACTTTTTTTCAGAAATTACAATCTCTGCAAGCGAATTCCACACATTTGTGTTATTTCCGTAGCCCTTGTATTTTACATATCTTGCACTTACGCCACCGAGGTCAAAACCTTCAAGGTTGCCGGTTGCATATGTGCCACTCGTTTCCGTTTTCTCAATTACAGGTGTATAATTTGTTCCGTCCTCTGAAACGTCTACAGCAAACTTATACTTTCTCTGATCGCCTTTAAGAAAGGAAAAATACACTTTGTCAAGAGTATATGTCTTTCCAAGGTCATATATTCCCCATGCCTCAACGTCGCCTTCGCTTGAAACACCCCAATATGTGTCATATGAGCCATCATGGCTTGCTGCAATCTGTCTTTGAGGGTTTGCCTCTGCTCCGCTCTGAGTAGACTCTTTGATAGCAATCGCATTTGCTACTTTAAGAGCTTCCTGAGATGCAATATCTGTAATTCTTACCTGCTGTGCAATATCAATCCATTCAACCTTACGTCCAAGGTTTTCAGCTACGAAACGTACCGGAATCACAAATCTGCCGTCAATTATCATAGCGGGAACGTCAAGTTCAACAGCTTTATCATTTACATAAACAGTCTTTTGATTTTCTGTAATAACAATCTTTGTCTTTCCGTCATCAGCTGTTGCAGTAGCCGTTGCCTCATCCCACGAAACAGTTGCCTTCATAGCCTCCAGAAGCGCACGCATAGGAATTAGTGTTCTGCCATCTACGATTGTGGGCGGCACGTCTGATTCAAGGAATTTATTGTTATAATATACTGTTATAGCGCTCTCGGCATCGCCCTTGAACGGAATTACTGAATATGTTCTTGAAATTCCCAAAGGTGATGTAACCTTAATCTTCGCCGCCGAACCAAAGCCCTTTGATGGTGTAATTTCAACGTCAAGTGCCGGGTCAATCGGTGCAGCCTCAACTACAATACTTGCTTCATCGGGAGCAGGTGCATTACATTCCAAAACATTTTGTTTAAAGTCCTTTACCGCAGCTCCTGCAACTACGATTGCATTAAGTGTCGGAACAGGGTCGTGCTTGATGTTGATTGTGTATGTCTTGTCGCCTGCCTTTACAATAGCTTTTCCACCGATTGCACTTGCCTGTGTAATCTGCACACCCTCTTTGCCGCCTGATGTTATATACGGAACCTTTGTCTGATATCTTGAAATGTGATAGTCAAATTCACCCGACTCTGCGCCCTCAGCAACAATCTGTGTATAAGGTGTACCATTTAACTCATTCTGTGTAGGAATTGCAACTGTATTTGCCGGCAATTCATAGTCAACTACAACTGCCTCAACCTGACCGTCAGAAGCCTTCTTGTTTGAAGGCGCAATCACAACATTGATTTCCTTCGGTTTATTCGCTTTGCGTGCCATTTCCTCATACTCTACAAAGCTGTCAAGACGATCTTTTTCGCCGAGCTTTTTGTCATACCATGCCTGAATTTTCTTTATATCCTCTTCCGATGCAGTCTTACTGTTCTTTCTCAACCATTCCTTACCGGCTTTGAGAAGATCATCAGTTGTCTTCATCTGCATATTAAAGCCTGCGTATGTACCAGTTGCAAGAATACCCTTCTGCTCATCTGTGTATACAAAATAACGATCTTTATATTCTTCTGCATGACGTTGATTTGCGATGCCAAGTACCTGCAAAGCCTGTTGCTGACCAGGGTTGTTTTCCTTATCAGCGATGTTTACGCCTTTTTCAAGCTCATCTGCACTTACACTTGTAACAACTTTATTGTTCATCTTGATATCATAGATACCACTTTCAAGACCTTTTACGCGGATAATTTCGCGGTTCAAATCCTCTGTAATCGGTATATACTCTTCAACTCTTCTGTATACGCTGTCTACGCCTATCGGAAGAGCGTTTGCTTTGTAGCTGTAAGAGATGTTTTTACCACTTACCGAAACGCCCGAAACATTGGCATTTGATGCACTTATTGTGGGTTTGTCTTGTGTAAGGTCAATATCCACTGTTGCAACCTCACCTGTTTCACCCTGCGCCTTCAAAAATGCGTATGTCTTTATGTAATGTCCGAGGTCATCTGCGTGTATTCTGTCGGAAACAAAACAGAAATACGGATTTTTTTCAAGGTTGTACTGTGTAACTATAAGCTGGGGTGTATTTACATCAACAAACTCAATGTCATACTCTTTTGCAAGGTCAAAAAGCAAAGAACCCGCCTTACGCATAACGTTGTTCATATCAGGTGAATTATCATTAGGCGATTCATCTACCCACTCGTCAAACATGGGAGGTGTTACCAAAATGATATCGTTTACGCCTCTTTGCTTGATTGCTTCGATAAGAGCGCGACATCTTTTTTCATATCTTTTCATTGTTTCGTTGTGCGAAGCCTGGAAAGAAGATTCAAGCTGCTTGTCCGGGAAATACAATCTGCGGTTCATATCATTTGCACCAAGCATAATTACTATCTTGGTATACTTTGTGTTGTAGTTGAATACATCACGACCAAGACGGTCAAACGCTTCCTGTGTATCGTCCGAGTTTACACCCTTGTTAAAGTATGAGAACTTTATATTGGGGTATCTTGTTGTATAATAGTTAAAAATGTTTTTAAAATAGCTTCCGCCATATGTGATACTGTCGCCGATGAATGCAACCTTATCGCCATCCTTGAACTGTGCAACAGTGCCTATCATATCGGCGCCAACCACTCTCGGATATTCTACTGTACCCGATGTCTGATTTGGCTTTGACCACTTTGCAGCAGCCACGTCAGACGCACTTGCAAAAATTGCATTTGGCAATACCAAAGCAAGCACAAGCAAGGCTGTGATTACTTTTCTTAGTTGTTTTTTCATGTAAACCTCTCCCTTTTGTTAATATTTGATATTAGTATATACCACGCTTACTCAAAAATCAAGCTTTTTGTGCAAATTATATAATTATTTCGGCAAATACGGATATATGTTTAATAAACAAATAACAAATGCAATTTATATAAAAAAGCATTTTTGTGCCCTGTAAAAAACAGCCTTCTTATCTTGACAACAGTAGCTTTTGTAGTGTATTATTAATTTGGTAACATTTATATTAACAGTATAGATTGTTTCAGGCTGATTTTCTTTAGACTATACTGTCTTTTTTTTATAAAAAATAAACTTTTATTTTTGCGGAAAGGATTTGAATAATTTGAGCAAAAACTTTGAAAACATCGACAACAAATACCGTCCTATACCCTTTTGGTCGTGGAACACAAAGCTTGAAGCCGAAGAAACAAAAAGGCAAATAAATAAAATGAACGAAGTCGGCATCGGCGGCTTTTTTATGCACGCCCGCGGCGGCCTTACTACCGAATATATGGGCGAAGAATGGTTTGACAATGTTTCGGCAAGTATAGAAGAAGCTAAAAAGCTCGGTATGTCAGCATGGGCATACGACGAAAACGGCTGGCCATCGGGCTTTGGTGATGGTATGGTCAACGGGCTCGGATTAGATTATCAGCAAAAATATTTGCGCGTCGAAGATGGTGAAAAGCAAAACGAATATACAATCTGTAACATAAACGGAAAGCACTATTATTTTGATGTAAATCCGTTTTATGTAGACACATTAAGCGCAGAGGTAACAAAGGAATTTATCGACAAAATTTATGTTCCCTACTACGAAAAATTCGGCACCTCTTTTGCAGGATTTTTTACGGATGAGCCACAAATATCACGAAACGGAATCCCGTGGAGTTTCACTCTTCCCGAAGAGTACAAAAAAGCTTATGGCGAGGACATTTATCCGATTTTGCCCGAGCTTTTCTATGAAATCGGCGATTATAAAAATAGCCGTATGAAATTCTGGAAGCTTGTTACCGATTTGTTTTCAAAAAACTTTATGAAACAGATTTATGATTGGTGCGAGGAGCACGGACTTAGTCTTACAGGACATATGGTTTTGGAGCAAAGCCTTCTTTCCCAACTCGATTCAAACGGTGCCGTTATGCCCCACTATGAATACTTTACCATTCCCGGCATTGACTGGCTCGGCCGTCCGATTGGCGATTCACTTATAGGTTGCCAGCTTGGAAGCGTTGCTCAGCAGCTCGGCAAAAAGCAGGTGCTTGCAGAGGATTTTGCCCTATGTGGTCATAATGTAAATTTCGGCGAGCTAAGACGCATTTTCGAGTGGCAGATGGTTCGCGGAATTACGCTTATGTGTCAGCATCTTGAAGGTTATTCGCTCGAGGGCATCAGAAAAAGGGATTATCCCCCTGCTATGTATTATCAGCAGCCGTGGTGGGACGAATACAAAACCTTTGTCGACTCTATGTCAAGAATTGGTATGATTATGTCAGAAGGAAAAGTTGTTTGCGATACACTTTTACTTCATCCGCAATCATCGGCATGGATACTTTATAACGCAGGCGATACGGCAGCGATTGACGAGCTTAATGACAAATTTGTAAAAACTATAAACGAGCTTGAAGAAAAGCACATATTGTTTCACCTTGGCGACGAAACTATTATGGAGCGCCATGCCAAAGTTTTTGGAAACAAACTTGTAATTGGTCAGCAAAGCTATGACAAAATAATACTTCCTGAGTACATAGATTTTCTGCCGTCAACAAAGGCTCTTTTAGAAGAATACACCAAAAATGGCGGTATAATCACAACAGTTGATGCTCTGCCCGCAAACGATATAATCGATAACAAAAACATAACATACACAAAGCGTATATATAACGATTTTGACATTCACTATTTTGTGAACTCGACACCACAAGAGCAGAAAGCATACATATCAAAGGGCAATAAATGCGTCGATATTAAAACAGGTGAGCTTGTTGATTTTGATGGAAATTATACATTTGCGCCATTTGACAGTATTGTTATATACGACGACAGAAAAAATGAACCAAGGGTGTTAGCTGCAAAAGACAACAAGGCAAATCCACTTGATATAGACGGTGTGTGGAAAGTATGCTCTTCAAGCGAAAACGTAATAACTCTTGATTTTTGCGATTATTATTTTGACGGAGAATTGATTGAGAAAAACGGATATGTTTTAAACATTCAAAATCGTGCTTGCAGCCTTGAAAAAACAGTCGAGATAAAATGCGTTTACACCGCAGATATCAAAACCATTCCCGAAAAGCTTTATCTTGTTTGCGAAAAGCCAAATCAATATGACATTTTCGTAAACGGCTTGTCAGCAGATAAAACAGACTGTGGATATATCGTAGATAGCTCATTCAGAAAAATTGATATTTCAAAATTAGTACATGAAGGTAAAAATGAAATAACGCTTATATGCAATTTCTCTCAATCTAAAAAAGTTTATGAAAACCTTAAAAAAGCACTTATTTTTGAGAGCGAAAGAAACAAGCTTTCTTATGATATGGAAATCGAGCCAATTTATCTTTGCGGTAATTTCGGTGTGTATGCAAAAAATGAGTTTACAAGCCTTGATAAAGATGCAATTCGTACAAAAGATGGTTTTTATATCGGAAAGCCCGCAAAAGAAATAACATTAAAAAATATCGAGCAACAGGGCTTTTTATTCTTCGCAGGAAGAACGAAGCTTACACGCGAATTTGATATTTCAGACAAGAACTGCAAGCTTGTTTTTGATAAAACAGGCGTAAATGCAATCAACATTTTTGTAAACGACAATTTTGTCGACACGCTTTTATGGGCACCGCTCGAGTGTGATATTTCACCTTATGTAAAAGAAGGTAAAAACACAATAACGCTTGAGGTTGTAAATAACCTTCGCAATATGCTTGGACCGCACCATCTAAAAGAAGGCGAAGCGCTCAGCGTATCTCCCCGCCAATTCTTTAAAGAAAAATGTTTCTGGGCAGCCGAACCCGAAAAAACGTGGGACGACGATTACTGCTTTGTAGAGGTAAGTCTTATAAAATAATCCAAAATCAAAAGAGCCGAAATCGGCTCTTTTTTGTTCTTAAAAACCTCCCCCTGACATATACAAATACTAAGGAATGTTTTTAAGGGGGAGTTGTTTTGAACAGCTACATCGAATCACGTGTTATTGATTTTGCAAACTATATCATAGAAAAAGAGGCTACCGTTCGTGCTACGGCAAAGCATTTTAATATCAGCAAAAGTACAGTACACAAGGACGTTACCCAAAGACTAAAACACATAAACCTTTCATTGTATACAGAGGTCAAAAAAATCCTTGACAAAAACAAGGCGCAACGCCACATAAGAGGCGGAATGGCAACAAAAATAAAATACCAAAAAAAATCTGCCGCAGAAAGCTAAATTCTGCGGCGTTTTTTACTTTGTATGCTTATCAAGCAATTTATTCAGTTTTTCAATAGCTTCGGCTTTTGTTTCAGGGACATCTGCAAAAGGAAACGTAATTTTCATAGCGTCATATTTTGTCTGACATATTTTCCTAAACGGCAAAAGCTCTATTTTATCAACGCAGGTGTTATTGTGCGCAATTTCTTTTAGCGTAAAGACATTTTCTTCATTGTCGTTGATGCCCTCTATAATAACCTGACGCAGCGTTGTAGGGATTTTTTGTTCATTTAAATACGCCAAAAACGCAAGCGGTGCCGCAAGCGAACATCCAACATTGTCAATATACTGCTCATCGGTTGTATATTTTATATCCAGAAGCACTCTGTCAGTATTTTGAAGCAAACGCTTTATCGCATCATTTAAAAGGCTCCCCGAAGTATCAAGACAGGTATGAATTCCTTCTTTATGGAGGCGGCAAAACAATTCGTTTACAAACTCTGCCTGCAAAAGCGGTTCTCCTCCCGAAACGGTAACGCCGCCTTCATCGGAAAAATATTCGCGATATCTCAGTGCTTTTTTACACAGTTCCTCAGCAGAATACTCTACCCCACCATCCATATTCCACGTATCAGGGTTGTGGCAGCATTTGCACCGAAGATTACACCCCTGCATAAACACAACAAAACGAACTCCGGGTCCATCAAGTGTCCCCATGGACTGAATGGAATGAACTTTGCCGACTATCCCACTCATACGCTTTCATGGAAGGTACGGCTGATAACTTCTCTTTGCTGCTCGCGTGATAGCTTGTGGAAGTTAACGGCGTAGCCTGATACTCTTATGGTAAGATTTGGATATGCTTCGGGGTTTTCATAAGCCTTCATAAGCGTTTCTCTGTTTAATACATTGACGTTTATGTGATGAGCTTTTTTCGCAAAATAGCCATCAAGTATTGTAACAAGGTTGCCAATTCTTGCATCTTTTGTTCTTCCGAGCGCCTCGGGCGTAATGGAAAATGTATTCGAAACGCCGTCGCGGCAATCGTCATAGCTGATTTTTGCAACAGAATTAAGCGATGCAAGCGCACCGTTTTCCTCACGGTTATGCATCGGATTTGCACCCGGCGCAAAAGGCTGTGCCTCTTTTCTTCCGTCGGGAGTTTCGCCCGTGTTTTTACCGTACATAACATTAGATGTAATTGTAAGAACAGACAAGGTATGTATAGCTTCCCTATACGTCTTTGTTTTGCGAAGCTCTGTTATGAACTTGTGTGCCATATCCCTGGCAATCGTATCAACACGGTCATCATCGTTGCCATATTTTGGAAATTCGCCCTCTGTTTCAAAGCTGCTTATATAGCCATCTTCATTTTTAACCGGTTTTACTTTTGCATAGCGAATTGCGCTTAGCGAATCCGCTACAACAGAAAGACCCGCTATACCAAAAGCCATAAAACGTTCAACCTGCGTATCATGAAGCGCCATTTGCGTCTTTTCATAAGCATATTTATCGTGCATATAATGGATAACGTTCATTGTATTGACATACAATTTACTAAGCCATGAAATATAAATATCAAACCTTTTCATCACCGCATCAAAATCAAGAGTTTTCATATCCATAACCGGCATCTGCGGACCGATATGCATCTTGCTTGTAGTGTCATATCCACCGTTTATTGCAATAAGCAAAAGCTTTGCAAGATTGCAGCGCGCTCCGAAAAACTGCATCTGCTTGCCAATTTTCATTGCAGAAACGCAGCACGCAATCGCATAATCATCGCCATAAATTGGGCGCATTATATCATCATTTTCATACTGAATAGAATCTGTATCAGCCGAAACCTTTGCACAAAACTTTTTAAAGCTTTCGGGTAATTGTTTCGACCACAAAATAGTCAGGTTCGGCTCCGGCGAAGAGCCCAAAGTATAAAGCGTATTAAGAATACGGTAGCTGTTTTTTGTAACCAAGGTTCTTGCGTCTTCACCCATACCGCCTACCGCCTCGGTAATCCACATCGGGTCACCGCCGAAAAGCTCGTTATACTCGGGTGTGCGAAGATGACGCGCCATACGAAGCTTCATAACAAAATCATCCATCAGCTCCTGAGCACCTTCTTCTGTCAAAATGCCTTTTTCAAAATCGCGCTCAATATAAATATCAAAAAATGTGCTCACGCGTCCAAGCGACATAGCTGCACCATTCTGCTCCTTAATAGCTCCAAGATAAGCAAAATATGTCCACTGCACGGCTTCTTTCGCATTTGAAGCAGGCTGCGAAATGTCAAAACCATACATCTGCGCCATTTGCTTTAAATATCCAAGAAAAAGTATCTGTCTGTATAATTCCTCGCTCAATCTGATAGTTTCAGCATCATAATCTTTTTGTGCAAGCTTGTCTTTGTCATTATTCTTTTCTTCAATCAAGCGGTCAACGCCATATAGTGCAACTCTACGGTAATCACCTATTATTCTTCCTCTGCCATACGCATCAGGAAGTCCTGTAATAACGTGGCACTTTCTCGCCCGTCTCATCTCTTCTGTATACGCACGAAAAACTCCGTCATTATGCGTTGTTCTGTAGCGAAAATCCTCTTCAACACTATCGCCGAGTTTATAGCCGTATGCTTCACAGGCTTGTCTTGCCATACGCATACCACCAAAAGGATTTACGCCTCGTTTTAACGGGCTATCCGTTTGAAGACCGACAATAATTTCATTTTCTTTATCAAGATATCCCGGTGCATAATTTGTAAGCGAAGAAACTGTATCTGTATCAATATCAAGCACGCCGCCGCGCTGACGTTCTAATGCAAAAAGCTCCTCAAGCTTTTTCATAACGCCTTTTGTTCTCTCGGTTGCACCCGATAAAAAGGAGTCATCGCCCTTATACTCTTTATAATTTTTCTGGATAAAATCGCGAACGTTGATTTCGTCCTGCCAAATACCGTCTGTAAAGCCATTCCAGTTTTCGTGTTTCATATGTATCTCCCCTCTCTGTCTATGTATATCTATATATAAAAAAAGCAATCCGCTCACTAAAAGCGAATTGCCAGATATTGCTCCTAATCATTCAGATTTTATTGCACTATCCTACAAAATCCGTCATTAGTGGTGTAAAAATAATTATATACTATATATAGTGCTTTGTCAACAGAAATTTTTGATTAATATAACAAACATAATAAAACTTTTTTAAACACAAACCCTAAGAAAACACACAAATAATAATAGTGTTGTTTTTTGTCGAATTTTATGATAAAATGTATATAAATTTAAAGAAATGTGGTGGTCTGATTTTGACAAGAGAAGGTATAAGAATAAAGCATAAGGTTCCGATGGACGCAATTTCCCCATTTATAATGGCAAACAGACTCGGCGCTGCAAACTCTTTTTCATCGACTGTCGATATATCAAAATGCGAACAGCTGATAAGAGAAAAAAGAGCTGAAGGAATGACTAATCTTGGAATGATGCATTTGTTTATGGCGGCATATGTGAGGGTTGTTTCACAGCTTCCGGGTATAAACAGATATATCCGCGGGCAACGTGTTTTTGCACGAAATGGCATACAGATATGTATGACGATAAAAAAGGAGCTTAAACTCAACGCTCCCGAATCAGTTATTAAAATTTTTGCTACGCCCCAGGATACTTTGACAGAAATATATAATTCTCTTGTGTCAGAAATCGCCGTAAACAAGCAAGAAGGCGACCAAAACTCTATGGATAATTTTGCAAGAGTTCTCGTTATGCTTCCCAGAGTGTTTTTAAAATCCGCCGTTGGAATTTTAAGATTTCTTGACTACTTTGGTTTGCTTCCACGCTCGGTTATAAACTTAAGCCCATTTCACGGCTCTATGTTTATAACAAATCTCGGCTCACTTGGTATACCTCCTGTTGTGCATCATCTTTACAGCTTTGGCAACTTGCCCATATTTATTGCGATGGGCTCAAAAAGAACGGAATATGCATTAAACAGTAAAGGCGAAGTTGAAAAAAGAAGGCTACTTGATTTTACACTCACATGCGATGACCGAATTTGCGACGGACATTATTATGCAGCAGCATTTAAGCTTTTTAAAAAAATACTTGCAAACCCCGAGCAGCTTTTTGATAAGCCCGAAGCCGTGGTTCAGGATATTTATTAATTAATATACATAAAAAGCAGAAACAGTCGTTTCTGCTTTTTTATTAAACTATCACACCTTGCTATTCTTTACAAGCATAGTTTTTTGATATATAATAATTTTGTACTGACAAGACATTTTAAACGAGGTATCAAAATGAATATATATAGCCAAACAGTTACGATGCTCGAAGATTATTTTAAATCATCGGACGAAAACACAGCCAAAGCAAGAATTGTTTTTAAAGAACTATACAAAGGAAAAATTCATTCTTTTTATGATATTAAAATGCTTTCTGAGTCCATAAAACAAAAACTTTCAAATGACTTTACGTTTGAAACAATCGAGTTGTTAACCACGTCCGAAAGCGCCGACACCTGCAAATTTTTGTTCCGCCTTCACGATGGACACACTGTTGAAACGGTTTTGATGAAGCACGATTACGGCAACGGAGTATGCGTTTCTACCCAGGTAGGCTGTAATATGGATTGTGTTTTCTGCGAAAGCGGAAAATTAAAAAAAATAAGAAATCTTGAAACGTTCGAAATGGTCGGTCAGGTTTTGTATCTGATTGACGAGTTGGGCATACAGATATCCCATGTAGTGCTTATGGGTATTGGCGAGCCTTTTGATAATTACGACAACGTTATAAGCTTTACAGATATAATTACAGAGCAGCTTGGTCTCGCCATAGCAGCAAGACACGTTACAATTTCGACAAGCGGAATTGCAGATAAAATAATCGAATATTCTAATCGCAGTTCCTTTAACAGTCTTGCAATCAGTCTGCACGCACCAAACAATGATTTGCGTTCAAAGCTTATGCCAATAAACAAAGCATACCCAATAGAAAAGCTCATAGCTGCCGCCGATATTTACGCAAAGCGCAGCAATAAAAAGGTTACGTTCGCCTATATAATGATTAAAAATGTAAATGACAGTGACGAGTGTGCTATGGAGCTGGCAGAGTTGCTTGGCGATATAAACTGCTATGTAAACCTTATCCCCTATAACAAAACACGCTCGACAAGCTATGAACCAAGCAGCAAAGAGCGGATAGCAAGGTTTTTTGACATATTAAAAAAGAATAATATTAACGTTACCGTAAGGCGCGAATTCGGAAATGATGTAAGTGCCGCTTGCGGACAATTATCGGCAGATTATCGAAATGTATAGAACAAATCCCACAGAAACTTCTGTGGGATTTGTTGTTTTTATTATAAATTATAATACTTGTCAAACTCCGCAGGATGAGGAATTGTCGCTAATTGACTAACCTCTTCACGTTTGGTTGCAATAAAGTTTGTTATAAGCTCCTTCGGGAATACTCCGCCTGCTGTAAGGTAATCATGGTCAGCCTCCAAAGCATCAAGTGCTTCATCAAGAGATGTCGGCAAATGTTTAAGCTTTGCCTTTTCCTCTTCTGGAAGATGGAAAAGGTTAACGTCATACGGTCCCCATCCGTTTGCGTGGGGGTCAATCTTATTCTTTATACCGTCAATACCCGCCATAAGAATTGCCGCATAGCAGAAATACGGATTGCATGTAGCATCAGGATTTCTCAGCTCAAAGCGTCTTAGAGAAGGCTCTTTTGCATACGCAGGAATACGAATAACCGCGCTGCGGTTTGACGTTGCATAACCAACTGTAACAGGGGCTTCAAAACCGGGAACAAGTCTTTTGAAGGAGTTTGTGCTCGGATTTGTAAGAGCACAAAGCGATGCAATATGTTTGAGCAAGCCGCCCATAAAATAGTGTGCTTCCTTGCTGAGGTTTGAATAACCGTTATCGTCAGAAAATACCGGCTCACCATCTTTGAGAAGAAGCATATGTACGTGCATACCGTTTCCTGCTTCACCCATAATCGGCTTTGGCATAAAGGTTGCTGACATACCATATTTTCTTGCAGTATTATGGATAATGTACTTAATCATCATTGTTGCATCTGCCATTTTTGACATTTGACCAAGCTCGGGCTCAATTTCAAACTGACCTCCCGCGCCAACCTCGGGATGATGATAATTAAGCGCAATGCCTGCATCATCAATGAGCATACACATCTCGCTGCGTGCTTCGTATGAAACGTCAAAAGGCTTTGCTATGTGATAATTCTTCTGCTTTGCAACGACATTTCCAAGCCCCTCAGCTGCACTATTCCAATGCGCCTGACTTGCATCAAGAGAAAAACCTACGCTATCAGGCTTAACCTCCCAACCAACATTGTCAAAGAGATAAAACTCAAACTCGGGCAAAATCAACATTGTATCTGCAATACCGCTATCTTGCAAATATTTTTCTGCCGCCAAAACGATATTTCTCGGATACTGTGCAAGGGGTCTGTTTTCAGGGTTGTCAATAATCATGGCATTACCTGTCATCGACAAAGTAGGAATTTCGCAAAACGGGTCAATAACTGCGGTATCAGGGTCGGGAATAAACACCATGTCGCTCTTCTCAACAACGGCATAACCATAATTGGAAGCGTCAAATCCTATACCATTCTTCATTGTTTTTTCTGAAAAATTCTTTGCAGGAATTGTTACATGACGAAACTGTCCGTTGATATC
Organism: Oscillospiraceae bacterium; assembly: GCA_015068725.1. GTDB lineage: Bacteria > Bacillota > Clostridia > UBA1381 > UMGS1253 > Aphodoplasma. Next base: position 38,937 of record SVKA01000016.1, read on the forward strand.
AACCATCTTGAAATCAACCATTTTGATGTCATTTTCCTGAATAATTTTCAGAATGTCATTCACTGTTTTTTTCATTTTCATTTCTCCTTTTCTTATATTAAAAATATTTATTTGATTTTTCTCAAATTCACAAACGTACAAAATCAGACATATTATATAAAAAAATTGCTTGTGGCGTGATTGTGGCTATGTGATACATTCAGTATAAAAACTATCTCACCATCGGAATTGACAATTCTTCAAGCCTATAGCATGCATCCTTCACTCTGCTTATATCATAATCCTCTAATCTGTGTCCGTCAAAGCCAACGCTCATTTTAACGCCGCTTTTTTTAACCGCATCCAAAATTTTATCATCATCAAAAAAGTCTTTCACATACTTGTGCTCGTTATAATTGTGAATAGAATCATAGTTGACATTAAGCTCCCAGAAAATTCCCTGCTCTGCCATCTTCTTAAAAAATATATCCATATCATAATTTTTTAAGGCAATATATGAGGGCAAATTTGTGTGTGCAATTCCTGTTTTTTCACATCCGCAGTACGCGGCAAAATCAAAAACATCCGAAACCGTCGTTTCCTCGTTTGAAATATGCTCAATAAGACAATAATCAAACATAGACACATCTACACCATCAGCAAGAAGCGTGTAGCCCAAATCCAATGTGGCAATTTCAACACCGCACCAAACCTTTATGTAGTCCTTATACTTGTCCGAAAGAAGCTTTATATGCTCATAATAACGTTTTAAAGCGCTTGTATGCATCGAAATTTTTTCTTCATCACTGCGATATAAAACGCCGTTTCTGTTCATTACAATACCATAATAGTGGTCTGAAATCCCCACGGTCTCTATTCCGTTTGCTATTGCATTTTTTATAACAGCCTCGGGAGAATCTTTGCCGCAAAATGAATAATAGGTATGCGAATGTAAATCCTGTATCATAAAAAAATATCTCCTTTTCTCATCCTGAAGTGACATATCGCACCGCAAGGCGCGAGCGCTCTGCGACCTCAAACGGTTC
>SVKA01000017.1 GCA_015068725.1 Oscillospiraceae bacterium
TCCTTGTTTGGTCATCACTGTTCAATTTTCAATGTTCAATGCCTTTTTGAAGGCTGTTTTCCGCCCGCTCTCGCAAGCGACGTGATTTAGTATACCATCTTTTTTACACCTTGTCAACACTTTTTTTGATTTTTTTATATTTTTTTTATCTTTTTTCTCCGGCTGAGTTTCTTCCTATTTATATATTATATAGCACATCAAATCCACTTGCTTTTTTTAACAACATATTGTATACTGTAATAAACATTTTACTATTTGGAGGAAGCTATGGATTTAACATCACCTCAAACAATACGATACATTAAAAATAAATACGGCTTTAATATGAGCAAAGGACTCGGGCAAAACTTTCTTTGCGACCCGGGTGTATTAGACGAAATCGTCGCTGCCGCTGAGCTTAATAAAGACTGCGGCGCACTCGAAATTGGTCCCGGTTTTGGAGTTTTGACTTCTGCTCTTGCAAAAAACGCAAAAAAAGCACTTGCAATAGAAATAGATGCTCGTCTTTTGCCCGTACTTGACGAAACACTCGAAGAGTTTGAAAACGTTAAAATCATAAACGATGACGTTTTAAAAGTGGATTTGCCAAAGCTTATCGAAGAAAATTTTTCGGACTGCACCGACGTATCAATCGCCGCAAACCTTCCTTATTATATAACAACACCAATTTTGACACGCCTGCTTGAAGACAAAAATCTTCACGTCAAAAATATTGTGGTAATGGTGCAAAAAGAGGTTGCGCAGCGCATATGTGCAGGCCCAAAAACAAAAAACTATTCATCCTTGTCCATTCTCGTTTCATATTACTGTGTGCCCGAAATGGTAACCATCGTACCGGCAAGCTCATTTATGCCGCCGCCAAAGGTTGACTCCGCAGTTGTCAAACTTTCTATGCGTGAAAAGCCGCCGGTTTCGCCAATCAGCGAAAAGGCTTTTTTCAAAACTGTACACGCCGCATTTGGACAAAGAAGAAAAACTCTTGTAAATGCACTTTGCGGCTCGGGAATTTATACAATTCCAAAAGAAGAAATCAAAAAAGTCGTGCTAAGTCTCGGTTTTGGCGAAAACGCCCGCGGCGAAGAGCTTTCACTCGAACAGTTTTGCGCCCTGTCGGATGCGCTTTGCGATAAAATAAGATAATTTTAAAAGGAGATATGGAAAACGATTTCCACATCCCCTTTTTGCTTCATATATCCTCTTTAAAAAATTCTGCCACCTCATCCATCAGATACGATAGCTCAATGACAAATTCTTTAATCTTTTTGTTTTTCATAAGCACAAGAAAAATCAGCCTTACCGCACGCACAAACCGCTCGTCAAGCTCATCTATGCTAACCGCTTTTGCCAAAGGGCACATCGATCGCGCACGCGGGTCCATAATTATGCGGAGAGGTTTCCCCTCTTTTTTGTACGGAGCAAGCGGAAAAATCCTGCACGCAAGCGGTCGCATATTTCTTTCGCACTCACCCGTGCACATAGCTATAAGCGCACGCTCGTCATCTTCGCCATATAAAAATTCCGATTCTTCAATCCGAAGATACTCTGGCATATTTTTATACATACATTCTTCTTTATAAAACAGATACATTCCTGCATCTTCATGGCCGCCGTCATCACAGCACGCACCGCCGCAAAGCTGACCACAGTCGACTTTTAGCGGAGTCAGGTTTTCAAGGATGCGCCACGCCTCTTTGTAAATTTTTTCTGCCTTCAAACGCGCGCACCGCCTTTTGTATAAACGCTTTCAACCCTCACCGAATCGATATATTTTTTAAACTGCGAAAGCTCTGTTACATCTCCTGCGTAGCTTGACACAACCGCCTGCGAAAAAGACGCACTGTGCCTGAGCGCTTCAACAATTCCAAGCTCTTTTTGTATACCATATATAAATCCGCTTAAAAAAGCATCGCCCGCTCCAACGGTATTATAAACAGGTACGTCAAGCGTATAAAGACGAAATACATCTCCGCCGCAAACCGCAACCGCTCCCTCACTGCCAAGCGAAATAAGTACGTTCGAAACTCCTGACTCATATATACTCATAGCTTTGTTTATTATTTCATCTGTCGTATTATATTTTTCGCCAAATGTCCCTTCAAGCTCATCAATGTTCGGCTTTATTGCAAACGGGTTTGCCTTTATGGCAACTTTCAGCGGTTCTTTGCACGAATCTATCGTTACAAGTGCACCCTCTGCCTTTGCAATTTTTGCAAGCTCATAATAAAGCGACGCATCAACCCCCGGTGGCAAGCTGCCGCCAAGCGCTACAACCGAGCATTTTTTTGCAAGCTCTTTTGTCTTGATTTTAAGCATTTCTATATTTTCTTTTGTCGGCGAATTTCCCAAAAGGTTCACATCTGTATATGTAGAATTTTTCAAATCCACAATTTTTATATTTGTTCTTGCATCATAGTCAACTTTGACAAAGTCACATTCTACACCATCTTTTTGAAGTTCAGAACATATAAACTCACCGTTTTTACCGCCAATAAAACCAAAACACACGCTGTCAAGTCCGCACCTTGCAAGATTTTTTGCCACGTTTACGCCCTTTGCACCCGGAACCTCGAGTGTTTTAAGAGCATGGTTTACACCGTTTAGCGCAAAATCGTCCACATAAATCGTCTTGTCAATAGCAGGGCTCAGCGCCAATGCACATACTTTTTCACGCATATATTCCCATAGCCTTTCTGTCCGCAGATAATACCACAAAGAAAAGCATACTCCGCCATCGCGAACTGATAACGGAGTATTTTTTCAAATGTTACGCATAAAGCGGGTGCTTTTTGCAAAGAGCCGCAACTCTATCTCTTACCTCATCAGCTTTTGTATCAAACTCGGTAAGTGTAAGCTTTATAAGCTTTGCAACCTCAACTGCATCCTCCTCTGTAAAGCCGCGCGATGTCATAGCAGGAGTACCGATTCTTATACCGCTTGTAATAAACGGACTTTGTGTATCAAACGGAATTGCATTTTTATTAACAGTAATTCCAACCTCGTCAAGCATTTTTTCTGCTTCTTTGCCCGTAACGCCTGTATCTGTAAGGTTTACAAGCATCAAATGGTTGTCTGTACCGCCACTTACAAGCTTAAAGCCTTGATTAACAAGCTCCTCTGAAAGCGATTTTGCATTTTTAACAACCTGCTTTTGATACTCTTTAAACTCATCTGTAAGAGCCTCTTTAAAGCATACTGCCTTTGCGGCGATTGTATGCATAAGCGGACCGCCCTGAATTCCGGGGAAAATCGCCTTGTTTATAGCCTTTGCGTGCTCTTCCTTGCAAAGAATCAAGCCGCCACGCGGACCGCGAAGTGTCTTATGTGTTGTAGTTGTAACAAAATCAGCATACGGCACGGGATTGGGATGAAGACCTGCTGCAACCAAACCTGCAATATGTGCCATATCAACCATAAAGTATGCGCCAACCTCTTTTGCGATTGCGGCAAACTTTTCAAAATCAATAACTCTCGGATATGCACTTGCTCCTGCAAGTATAAGCTTTGGCTTATGCTCAAGCGCGAGCGCACGAACCTCGTCATAGTTTATAACATTATCCTTTTCATCAACGCCATATGGCACGATGTTATAGTATTTTCCCGACATATTTACAGGGCTTCCGTGGCTAAGGTGCCCACCGTGTGCAAGGCTCATGCTAAGCACCGTATCACCGGGATTGAGCACTGCAAAAAATACAGCCATATTAGCCTGTGCGCCGGAGTGCGGCTGAACGTTTGCATGCTCTGCGCCAAAAATCTGTTTTGCTCTCTCGATTGCAAGAGTTTCAACAACATCTACATATTCACATCCGCCATAATATCTCTTGCCCGGATAGCCTTCGGCATATTTGTTTGTAAGCGGAGTGCCATTTGCCTCCATCACTGTTTCGCTTACAAAGTTTTCAGAAGCAATAAGCTCGATTTTGTTCTGCTGTCTTCCAAGTTCTTTCATAACCGCCTCATAAACTTCGGAATCGTTTTTTTGCATCAATTCAAATTTAGTCATATTTATTTTCTCCTTTGTAGTATTATTTTACATATCTTTCATCTATTATATTATACTTTTATTTCTTGTATTTCGCAAGTGTTTTTGCTATAATTATTGTAATAATATAAAATATTTCATGGAAGGAGGCGTAAAAATGACAAAAAAGCAACGACTTTTATTAATAAAAGAAGGCCTTGAGCGCACATATCCCGACGCAGACTGTTCTTTAAGATATACAGACCCATGGCAGCTTCTCGTTTCGGCAATACTTGCAACGCAGTGCACCGACAAGCGCGTCAATATGGTTACGCCTGCACTTTTTGAGCGTTATAAAACCGTTTACGATTTTGCCCTGGCAGATGAAAAGGAGCTTCAGGGTTATATCCGCTCCACAGGCTTTTTTAATCACAAAGCAAAAAACATAATCGCCTCGGCAAACAGAATATGCTCGGTTTATAACGGCATTGTTCCCGACACGATTGATGAGCTTACTACTCTTGCAGGCGTGGGACGCAAAATTGCCAATCTTATTATAGGTGATATTTTTAAAAAGCCTGCCATCGTGGTTGACACACACGCAAAAAGGCTCAGCTTTCGTATGGGGCTTACAAAAAATACCGACCCAACGAAAATTGAGATGGATTTGTTAAAAATAATCGAGCCTGAATACAGCTCAAAATTTTGCCACCAGCTTGTCGAGCTTGGTCGCGAATTTTGCACCGCACGCTCGCCAAAGTGCGATATCTGCCCTGTAAAAGAGGGCTGTAAGAAAGTACTATAATCCCAGAGGCTATAGAATTTTACTACAGCCCCTTTTTTGTATAATTTTTCAATTGCAGACAAATTACGCATATTTTATGTGGATTTTTGTCGCAGTTTTGTTTACATAATTTATTTACAACTGTGTTACAACAACACGTCTTTTCCACTTATTCACGTTGTTTTCCACATAGAATATGAATATATTTCCAAAAATATGCCGACTTTATCACATTTTCACAGAGTTATCCACATTTATATGCGCTTTCCACACCTTAATTTTCACAAGCACTATGTTTACATAATTCTGTCCACAGTAAGCTTTTCTCTTTACATTATTGTATCGAATATGTAAACAAACTGTAAGAATGCCCGAAAATGCCGATTTGGCGCGGTTTATAAGGATTTATGACGCCCCGCGGCACTTTTCAAAGCTAAATATATGTGTTAAAATATACTTGAGTTTTTGTGCTCTTCATAAAATTATTATACATAAAAAGGGAATTGATTATTATGAAAAACTTTTATAAAAATAAAACGCTCAAAGGGTTTGTTCTCGGATTTTTAGTGTGCGCCGTTCTTACGGGAACAGTCGCCTACGCCGGCGATATATACGAAAGCATTTCCGTAATTATGGGAAAAATGAATATTTATCTTGGCGATACACCGATGGATATAGACAATATCGTCTACAACGGCACGACATACGTACCACTGCGCGACTTTTCAAAAAAGCTTGGCAAATCCATTTCCTATGACCCGACAACCGACTCTGTAACAATCCTTGACAAAGAGCAGGCGCAAATAGTAAGCAGAGAGGTTGCTTTTCTGGTAAATGGTCAGCCCGTGCGCGTTGACTTTTTTTCACAGATGCTCAACTGGTACAAACTAAACGCAGGAGGCATGTCTTTAAGCGGCGAAGAATACAACGCGTTTAAGGATTTTGTAAAGGACGAAGTAGTCATTATGGAGATAACAAAGCAATATGCTGACGAGCTTGGTCTGGTGCTTTTTGGAAATGACATAAAAAATATCGAAAAAAATATTGAAATATACGCAAATAACTTTGGCGGTATGGAGGCGTTTAAAAAGCTTCTTTCAGACAACGGCATTACATATGATGTTTATTACGAAATACAAAAAAATTATGCCCTCCGCTCAAAGCTTTCGGACATAATGACGGATGAAATCACGACGTATGATGTAATTGACTATTACCACGAAAACAAGGATATGTTTAAAGTCGAAAAGGTCGTTGCAAAGCAGATTTTCCTTTCTTCGACAGATGATTCGGGCTATGCACTCTCGGCAGCTGCGAGCGCACAAAAGGAGGACAAGCTATGGGGAATATACAACCAGATTAAAAGCGGCAAAGCCACCTTTGATGAGTGTATGTTCTTATATTCCGAAGACTCGGGACTCAAAGCTTATCCCGACGGATACACCTTTGCACGCGGAGAAATGGTAACCGCGTTTGAAAATATGGCTTTTTCACTTGGAAAGGGCGAAATGAGCGAGGTTTTTGAAAGCGAGCTTGGTTATCACATAATTCTCGTAACAGACAGACTCGAGGTCTACGAGAGCTTTGAAAAGGTAAGAGATGATATCTTCAACTCTCTTCGCAACGAAGCATATTATAAGGTAGTTGAGCCAAAAATCTCACATGCGTATGTATACGTTGCAGAGGACACATACAATAATATATAAGGAGATATACCATTATGGTTAACATAGGAAACGACTGGGATGAGCTTTTATTGGGCGAATTTGACAAGCCGTATTATAAAGAGCTGCGCTCTTTTCTCGCTCTCGAATACAGAAGCCACAAAATATATCCCGATATGTATAGCATATTTAATGCGCTCAAATTTACGCCATATAATAAAGTAAAGGTCGTAATTCTCGGCCAGGACCCATACCACGGCGAAAATCAGGCACACGGGCTTGCTTTTTCCGTTCAAAAGGGTATAGCCACTCCAAAAAGTCTTATCAATATATACAAAGAGCTGCGCGACGATTGCGGCTGCTATATTCCAAATAACGGCTATTTAAAAAAGTGGGCAGACCAGGGCGTTTTGTTGTTAAATACTGCCCTTACCGTTCGCGCAGGCGAGCCAAACTCGCATAAAGACAAGGGTTGGGAGATTTTTACCGACAGACTCATTGAACTTTTAAATAAAAGAGAAGACGGCATTGTGTTTTTGCTCTGGGGTGCAAATGCCAAAACTAAAACCGCACTGATAACAGCGCCGCAGCACCACATTTTATGCGCTCCTCACCCAAGCCCCCTGTCAGCATCGCGCGGCTTTTTCGGATGCCGTCATTTCTCGGGTGCAAACACGCTTCTTGCCTCTATGGGCAAAGAGCCTGTTGACTGGCAAATCGAAAACATATAATTTTTATTGTTTTGTCGACAAAATATCTAAAAACCATTGACTTTTTTACAAAAACGATATATATTTGTATTTGTACGATTGTGCTTTAATATGGCTATACTTTTTATATAAAAATAAATCGGATTTTCCGGTATGATAGGGGATCGATAAATGTCCAAACAGATTATACGTCTTGATAACGTATCAAAAAGCTTTGACACCACCGAGGTGCTCAGAAACCTAAATCTTTCAATAGACCGACATACGTTTGTAACGCTACTCGGCCCATCGGGCTGCGGCAAAACTACAACACTGCGCATTATCGGCGGCTTTGAAAAGCCATCAAGCGGCAGAGTGTACTATGACGATACTGACATAACAGATTTTGCTCCGTACAAAAGAAAGCTTAATACGGTTTTTCAAAAGTACGCACTTTTCCCGCATATGGACGTATATGAAAATATTGCGTTTGGACTGCATCTTAAAAAGATGCCCTCATCACAAATTGATGAAAAAGTTAAAAATATGCTTCGCATGGTTAATTTACAAGGCTATGAAAAGCGTAATATAGACTCGCTCTCGGGTGGTCAGCAGCAGCGCGTGGCAATTGCACGTGCTCTTGTAAACGAGCCTGAGGTGCTTTTATTGGATGAGCCGCTTGGCGCGCTCGACTTAAAGCTTCGAAAAGATATGCAGCTCGAGCTTAAAAACATACAGCAGGCGCTTGGAATTACATTTGTATATGTTACTCACGACCAGGAGGAAGCTCTTACGATGTCTGATACCATTGTCGTGATGCATAATGGCGTTGTTCTTCAGCAGGGCACACCGCAGGATATATACAATGAGCCGCAAAACGCATTTGTTGCTGATTTTATCGGCGAATCGAACATAATAGACGGTATAATGCACGAAGACAAGCTCGTAAGCTTTTGCGGACGCAAATTTGAGTGTGTTGATACAGGCTTTGCAAAGGATGAAAACGTAGACGTTGTAATCCGCCCCGAAGATTTAAAGGTTGTTTCGCCCGAGGAAGGTCTTTTGTGCGGCGTTGTAAAGTCGTGCATATTTAAAGGCGTGCATTATGAAATGTGCGTCGTGGCAAACGATTATAAATTTTTAGTACAATCGACACTTGCCTCCGAGCCCGGCTCGATGGTAGGTCTTAGCGTTGTACCATTTGATATACACATAATGCATAAGGAGGCTAAGTGATGAAAAAATCATTTGCTGCCTATCCTTATCTTGTGTGGGCAATCATTTTTATCATTGCGCCGCTTCTTTTAGTGGCATATTATGGCTTAACTGTGGAAATGCCGGACGGCTCCATGGTTTTTTCTGTTGAAAATTTTTATAAGTTTTTTTCGTCGCCCATATTTATGGCGGCTTTTTGGCGTTCAATATGGATGGCAGCTCTTGCTACAATTATATGCCTTATAATAGGCTATCCCGTAGCATATTATCTTTCAGGAAGTATATTTAAAAACAAAAAACTGCTTTTGTTGTTGCTTGTAATCCCCATGTGGATGAACCTTCTTTTGCGTACGTACGCATGGCTTATTCTGCTTGACAATGCAGGTCTTATAAACACTCTTATAAAAGCGCTCGGCTTTGAGCCAATCGAATTTTTGTATCACGAATATTCGATAGTATTTGGTATGGTATATAACTTTTTACCGTTTATGATACTGCCTATACATTCTGTGCTTGTAAAAATGGACAACTCGCTTATAGAAGCGGCAGGCGACCTCGGCGCAAATAAGCGCAAGGTGTTTTTCAAGGTTACATTTCCGTTATCTCTTCCTGGCGTAATTTCGGGCATTACAATGGTGTTTATGCCCGCTGTTACAACCTTTGCAATTTCGGATATTTTAAGCGGACGCACAATTCAGCTTATGGGCAATATAATCGAAGACCAGTTTTTGAGAAGTGATAACTGGAACTTTGGCTCTACGATGTCAATTATTTTGATGGTGCTTATCATTTTGTCTATGGTGATATCGTCAAAATACGAAAAGGAAAACGAGGGAGGCGGTCTGTTTTGAGCAAAGCTTTAAAAAAATTCTACGTCTTTCTTGTGTTCGTATTTATGTATGCACCGATTGTTGTTTTGATGGCGTATTCGTTTAACGATTCACGTTCAAGCTCGGCAATATGGCGCGGTTTTACGTTTGACTGGTATATAAAAATGCTAAGCGATTCGCAAATGATGAAGGCGCTTCAGACTACGCTTGTCATAGCGCTCTCATCCTCGCTGATTGCAACAATTATCGGAACACTTGCCGCTATTGGCATAAACAATATGAAAAAACGCACAAAAAACGCTATTATGAATATAACGTATGTGCCCGTGCTTAGTCCTGATATTGTAACGGGTATATCGCTTATGCTGCTTTTTGTGTTTTTGCGCGTGCCGCTTGGACGCTATTCACTGCTTCTGGCGCATATTACATTTAATATTCCATATGTGATAATATCTGTGCTTCCAAAGCTTAATCAGCTTAATAAAAATATGTACGAGGCGGCGCTTGACCTTGGTGCATCGCCGTCATACGCTTATCGCAAGATAATTATTCCGGAGATTATGCCGGGCATCGTAACCGGATTTTTGCTTGCACTTACGCTTTCGATTGACGATTTTGTCGTAAGCTTCTTTACCTCGGGTGCAGGAGCATCAAATCTTTCAATCTACATTTATTCGGCTGTAAGCAAAAAATATAATCCATCAATAAACGCACTTTCGACAATAATGTTTGTTGTGATTTTCCTTTTGCTCGTTTTGATAAATTCTCGTTCAAAGGAAAAAACAAAAAAGAATGTCAATTATTAACAGACAGCGCAAATTTGCGTCTTCTGTTAATAAATAATATATAAGAAAGAAGGAGAGAGGTTTAAATTGAAAAAATCATTTAAAAGTGTAGCAATTATTTTGTGCGCAGCAGTCATTATGACACTGTGTTTGTCAGGATGCGGCTCATCAGGCGAAAAAACAACAATTCGCGTTTACAACTGGGGTGAATATATCGCCGATGATGTAATCGAGCAGTTTGAAGAAGAAACGGGCATCAGGGTTGAGTACGATACCTATAACGACAACGAAAGCCTTTACGCCAAGATTAAAAAAGCAGGCTCGGACTCGTATGACGTCATTGTGCCGTCAGATTATATGGTCAAAAAGATGATTGATGAGGATATGCTCGCGCCACTTAATTTTGATAATATTCCGAACTTTGAAAATATCGACCCACAGTTTAAAAATCTTTCGTTTGACCCCGAAAATATGTATAGTGTGCCGTATCTTACAGATATGGTCGGAATACTATATAATATAGATGAAACGGGCAAAGAACTGACAGGCTTTAAGGATTTGTTTGACCCCGCATATGCGCGCAAGGTGTGTATGCTTGATTCAATTCGCGATGCAATAGGTCTTACACTTAAAATGCTCGGCTATTCAATGAATGATACAAACCCGGAGCACATTGCCGAGGCGCGCGATATGCTTCTTGAGCAAAAGCCAAACGTGCTCGCATACGGAACAGATGAGCTTGCGCCAAAGGTTATGAGCGGCGCAGCAGCTATGGCTATGGTATATCTCGGAGAAGGTATAACCGCCATAGAAGAGCAGCCCGAAAATATGCGTTTTGTAATTCCTGAGGAAGGAACAAACCGTGCTATTGATAACCTTGTAATTTTAAAGACAAGCAAAAACAAGGACGCGGCAGAGCAGTTTATAAACTTTATGCTAAGACCTGAAATAGCGGTTAAAAACAGTATTGAAACGGGATATTCAACACCTAATATGGCGGCAAAGGAGCTTTTGCCTGACGAAATCAAAAATGACCCGAATCGTTATCCTCCCGCCGAAATTCTTGAAAAATGCGAGATTTATGAAACACTTCCCGCTGATAACACAGACTTTATCGATGCGTGGAATATGGTTAAGGCAAAATAAAAAACAAATTAAATAGAGAGTATAAAAACAGGGCAAGCCGCTTGGCTTGCCCTGTAATTTTTTCTGTTTTATCTCTGAACAGTTTCTTTTTCCATTTTCTTTTTTCATTTTCTTTTTTCAATATACATCTGAGCATATCCATAAAGCTGCTCAAGCGCACCACTTGCAAAAATCACGAAAATCGGAATCATAAAATAGTTATATCTGTTTTGCACCTCTATCACAGTATATATAAGAAAATATCCAAGCATCGTTACCAGCAGCAAAACCTCTCTGCGACTTTTATTATATATTGACATTATAACCTTGAAAAAGCACAAAAGTAATATAACAAGCATAGTGCCATTTGTGAGCGGTTCATGCCATTTTCGTGCAAAATTGCCCGTTTTTGCCTCTATGCACCAATCATAGTTGTACGTTCCATATTGATGCATAATTTTTTTTGCCCCAAGCACTACCAAATCAAGCTTGTTCTGCGTGCGCTCTTTTATAAGCCCATCAAGCGCCACCTCATCATATGCAAGCTGCGAATCCGCTTCGTTCCATCGCCCGTTGCTTTCTGCGTTTAAACCGACAGCAACCTTGTATTTGTAATTGCCCGAGGTTATATTTTTTTCTACATATCCGTTTGTAGCTATTAAAAAGCTTACTCCACTCATTAAAAAAAGATATATCGCCCAAAAAACTGCTTCGTAGCCTATAACCTTTTTTGCCGATGCGCCCGCGCGCTCTTTGCTCCATGTGCTCAATATATACTTATATATAAAATAGCACATTATTGCAATTATAAATATGAGCATTTCGGGGCGCATAAGCTGCGAAACCGTGGCACAAACGGCTGCAAGAGCTACATTTACAAGTCTGTGCTTAATCGGCTTTTCTATTGACACATAGATAGCCGCAAGAAAGAAAAAGCTCGCTATATGCTGATTTGACAAAACGGGCGAATACATAAGACGCGTCGGCAAAAATGCCATAACAATACCGGTAATTATCCCCGCACGTTTGCCATACAAGGTTTTTGCTATTATCGCAGCTATGACGCAGCTTAGCGAGCTGAATATATTAAAAATAACCTGTATGGCATAGTAGCCTTCTCCAGAAATCTTGATTATGGCCGTTTCGAGCAATATAAACGGAAGATGGACGGGCCATATGCTATAATAATATACGTACTTTGTACTCAAAAGTTCTTCTATTTCAGATATGTTCGCATTTGCAAGCGCAAGCGCCGCATCGTAAGTGCTTTTAAAATCACTACTTGGCTCTATCGGCCATGAGCTGAGCATAATAAGACGTGATACAAATGCAGCTAAAAATATAAGTATAAGCCACGGCTTATACGCATTTTGCGTCTTTTCACAAAAGCCATACAAAAACCACAGCATCGCCGCCGTTGCAGCGCTTACTGTTACAAAGCCTGCACCGCTATTATGCGGGCCTGAAGCATTACCGATTATGGCAAACAGGAGAAATACACATACCAATATACATACCATAATGCGAATAGCATATTCAAGCCTGGTTCCCTGCCCACTTATTGAGCCATGCTTTTTCATATAAGCGCTCCTTTCAAAAATATATCCGTGCTCTATTATAACAGAAAAAAAGTTTTTCAAGTTTTTCAATAAGCTTCTATTATTTTTATGAATGTTTCACGTAAAACATTTGCGGTTTTAAAAAAATATTTTGTTTCACGTGAAACATTTGGCCATAAACTCTTTACTATTTAATCTTTATGTGTTAAAATGTATATTAAGTTATCGCACAGGAGTGATTGTATATGGGCAAAATAATTGCGGTTGCAAACCAAAAAGGCGGCGTAGGCAAGACAACAACATCTGTAAATCTTGCGGCAGGATTGGCTTTTAAAGGAAAAAAAGTCCTTTTGGCAGATACAGACCCGCAGGGAAACGCAACAAGCGGCATCGGTATAAACCGCCAGGAAATTGAATATTCGATATATGATTGCCTTATAAATTCCACCCCCGCAAAAGATGCAATAGCGCGCACATATCAGGACAGACTTGATTGTCTGCCTTCAAATATTGAGCTTGCCGGTGCAGAGGTTGAGCTTGTTGGTGTAGAAAACAGAGAGGCACGCCTTAAAACGTGTCTTGCCTCTGTAAAAGATGATTATGATTTTATAATAATAGACTGTCCGCCTTCACTCGGACTCATTACTCTTAACGCATTTTGCTGCGCCGACTCTATACTTATACCCGTACAATGCGAATATTATGCGCTTGAGGGCCTTTCGCAGCTGACAAAGACGATAAAAACGGTCAAAAAGGTATTTAATCCGAACTTATCAATAGAAGGAATAGTCGCAACAATGTTTGATTCTCGTACAAATTTGGCAATACAGGTTATGGACGAGCTTAAAAAGTTCTTTAAGGACAAGCTTTACGCAACTGCTATACCGCGAAACGTGCGTCTTAGCGAAGCGCCAAGCTTTGGAGAATCGATTCTCACATACGATATCACGTCAAAAGGCGCTGATGCCTATCTTGCGCTTGCAAGCGAGGTAATTGCGGCTAACAAATAATCCAAATACGGAGGTATTAATATATGGCAAAACGAGGTCTGGGCAAGGGAATAGGTGCACTTTTTGGCACTGAAGCAAACGAAACCGATATTATAGAGCGTGATATAAGCTTTATAAATAACATTTCGTCTGAAAATGTTACCGAGCTTAAAATTTCACAAATTGAGCCTAATAAAGAGCAGCCGCGCAAAGCCTTTGATGAGGAAAAGCTTGGCTTGCTCGCCGATTCTATAAAAAAACACGGCGTAATTCAGCCGATAATCGTCAAAGATTTAAATAACGGTTTTTATCAGATTGTAGCGGGCGAGCGTCGTTGGCGCGCGAGCCGTATTGCAGGTCTTAGCAAAATTCCGGCTATTATCAGAAGCTATGACGAGCTTACCACAATGCAGGTGGCACTTATAGAAAATTTGCAGCGCGAAAACCTTAATCCTATCGAAGAAGCGCTCAGCTACAAGGCACTTTTAGACGATTTTTCTCTTACGCAGGAGCAGGTGTCTGAGCAGGTGGGAAAAAGCCGTTCTGCGATTGCAAACTCTATAAGACTTTTGTCGCTGCCGCAAAAAGTGCGCGAAATGCTTGAAAAAGGAACACTTTCAAGCGGTCATGCACGGGCTATCCTTTCCGTTAATGACGACGAAGCAAAGCTTTTGCTTGCAGAAAAAATTGTAGAAAACGCGCTCAGTGTGCGTCAGGCAGAGCAGCTTGCAAAATCGCTTAACAATCCTAAAAAGGGAAACAAAAAATCAGAAACAATTACGCAGCTTGATTTGCAGCTTGGCGAAATACAAAAACGTATGAGCGATATACTCGGCACAAAGGTAAAAATCTTAAACGGCGCAAAAAAAGGTAAAATAGAAATTGAATATTATTCAGCAAACGACCTTGAGCGTTTGCTCAGGATGCTTGATATATAATTAACAAACTTTTCCAAAAATAGCCGATTTTTGTCAAAAAACGCCCTTCGCACATTAAACGAACGAGCGTGCAGCAATATTCCGATATGTTTTAAGCTTATTTTTTAATACAGCGCATTTTAGGGGCGTTTTAGACCATGTCGCATTTTTGGGAAAAATTTCACATATAAAGGGGGCTTTGGTTTATGATTTCCATATCACAAGCCGCACTTGAAATAATTGTGCTCGTTTGCGCTTTGCTTATCGCAGTTTTGATAGCGTGTCTTGTAATGAGCATACGAAACACCATAAAGCTTAAACGAATTATGCAAAATTGTCCATCGGGAAAGCTGGACGAAACAATCGCTTTGTATTATAATATGGTAAGCGACCTTGCAGACGAGATAGACAAAAAAACCGAGCAGTTTGAACAGATAGAAAAGATGGTTCGTGCAGGCGTGCAAAAATTTGCCGTCGTGCATTACGATGCGTTTAATGACATTACAAATAATTTAAGCTTTTCAATTGCGCTTCTCGATGCAGAGGATACGGGTTTTATTTTGACCTCCATCTATGGACGCACCCACTCAAATTTGTACATAAAATCAATATTAAAAGGAAAATCAAATTCTACAATGTCAGACGAAGAAATCGAAGCTTTCGAGCGCGCTCTTCGCTCTTATGATAACAAACTGAAATGAGGTAATACTAATGAAAAAATCTACAAAATCACTCTGGCTTTATTCCGCAATACTCTGTATAATAGCAATTGCGCTTGTTTCTACGGCAACGCTTTTGCAAGCGCGCCTTATATCTTCTGACGATGGCAGCATTCAGGTTTTAGGCACTTTTACAAAAAACGCCAACCAAAACATTGCAAATCTTACAGAAGAAAATGTCAAGCTCACAAACGAGCTTCACGCTTTGCAAAACGAGTATAATACATTAAAAACAGACTTTGACATCGTATCGGACTCGAACGCAAAATACGCACGCCAGACAGAAATTATGCGCCAGATGTATATTGCGTTTCGCTACGAAAAATATGATGAGCTTAAAAAAATATTTGAAATGATTGATGAGCAGCAGCTTATCACAAAAGAAGAGGCAGATAAATATATTCCGGAGCTTTACGACAGAGCAAAAGCCGTTTTGGAAGAAGTATACGAATAATAAATAATTTAACATACAAAGGGGAATAGATATGATTGACATTAAGCTAATAAGAACAAATCCCGACATCGTAAGGGAAAACATCAAAAAGAAATTTCAGGATGATAAGCTTGTCTTAGTAGACGAGGTTATCGCTCTTGACACAGAGTTTCGCGATGCAAAAACACGCTGTGATTACCTTAGAAGCCAGAGAAATTCTATAAGCAAGCAAATAGGCGCTCTTATGGGTCAGGGCAAAAAAGACGAGGCTGAAGAGGCTAAAAAACAGGTTGGCGCTATGGCTGACGAGCTTGCGGCTCTTAACGTAAAGGTTGACGAGCTTGAAGCGCAGATTCGCGAAAGAATGCTTGTAATACCAAACATTATAGACGATTCTGTTCCGATAGGTAAAGATGACTCAGAAAACGTCGAGGTTGAGCGCTTTGGCGAGCCTGTCGTGCCTGAATACGAGGTTCCTTATCACGTAGATATAATGGAGAGCCTTGATGGCATTGACCTTGACAGTGCAAGAAGAGTAAGCGGAAATGGTTTTTATTATCTTAAAGGCGATATTGCCCGTCTTCATTCTGCAATTTTGTCATATGCGCGCGACTTTATGATTGACCGTGGCTTTACCTATTATGTGCCGCCATTTATGATTCGTTCAAGCGTCGTTACAGGCGTAATGAGCTTTGCCGAAATGGAAAATATGATGTATAAAATCGAGGGCGAGGACCTTTACCTTATTGGCACAAGCGAGCACTCAATGATTGGTAAATTTATCGATTCAAGCCTTGATGAGAGCGAGCTTCCCCAGACTCTTACAAGCTATTCGCCGTGCTTTAGAAAAGAGGTTGGCGCACACGGTATAGAGGAGCGCGGCGTTTACAGAATACACCAGTTTGACAAGCAGGAAATGGTCGTTGTATGTAAGCCCGAGGACAGCGCAGACTGGTTTGTAAAGCTTTATACAAACACTGTTGATTTCTTCCGCTCGCTCGACATTCCCGTACGCACACTTGAGTGCTGCTCGGGCGATTTGGCAGATTTGAAGGTCAAGAGCATCGACGTCGAAGCGTGGTCGCCACGTCAGCAAAAATATTTCGAGGTTGGCAGCTGTTCAAACCTTGGCGATGCACAGGCAAGACGCCTTGGCATACGCATAAGAAATAAAGAAACGGGCAACTACTTTGCTCACACACTTAATAATACAGTTGTCGCACCGCCGCGTATGCTTATCGCATTTTTAGAAAACAATCTTCGCGCTGATGGCAGCGTCGCAATCCCCGAACCGCTCAGAATGTATATGGGCGGAAAAACAGAGCTTGTACCAAACAAATAAATATAAATACAAAAAGAGGAGCTATTGCAAAATGATTTCATTTTTCTACAACTCCTCTTTTTTGGCTGGACGAAAAATAGCGTAGATTGGACAAACCGAACCCGCAGGGGTTACCCGAAGTCGTACTTGTGTACGACGAGAGGTGAGGTTTGTTCAAAACACAAGGCATATACAAAAAGAAATTCGCCCAATGGCGAATTTCTTTTTTAAGTTTTATGTTATTTTAGCCATATCAATCAAAAGGCTTTGTTGTGCATTTTATACGCCTTGTGTGGTGTACGCATTTTGCTACAGCCATTTTTTAACTATCCCTTACTTATATCTTTTATATAATTCCTCATATATATCGTGCCAGTCAAGTCCACGCTCACAAAGCATAACCGACAAATGATACATAAGGTCTGCAACCTCGTACTGAATTTCGTCCTTGCTTGCGTTTTTGGCACCGATAATAACCTCGGCAGTTTCTTCGCCGACCTTTTTAAGAATTTTATCAATTCCTTTATCAAAGAGATAATTTGTATATGAGCCTTCCTTGGGGTTATCGCGTCTGTCCTCAATTACCTTGTATACGTCAGAGAAAATACCCGCATCAGCGCCGTTTGCTGTTTCTACCTCACAAAGCTCACCATTTTCATCTGCTTTGCGGTAAAAGCACGAAAAATTGCCAGTATGACACGCACTGCCGTCAGGCTTTACCTTCAAAACAAGAGTATCGCCATCACAATCGAGATAAATCTCACAAACATTCATAAAATGTCCCGAGGTTTCACCCTTTACCCACAGCTTTTGTCTGCTTCTTGAATAAAATGTTGCCTTTTTTGTTTCAAGAGTCATTTTTAAAGACTCTTCGTTCATATATGCAACCATAAGTACACGATTTGTGTCAAAATCCTGCACAACCGCAGGCACAAGTCCCTTTTCATCAAATTTTACAGCTTCTGTCAAGCTCATTTTAATTCGCCGTCCTTTATTTATTATAAATTTTTTGTTTTTTCTATCGCTTCGGTCAAATCGACGCGCCCTGTATAAAGCGCCTTTCCAACAATGACGCCCTCTACACCAGTGCCTTCAAGCGCAAGTATATCATCAAGGCTTCCTATTCCACCAGATGCTATAACGTCGACATCCGGCACTGCCGCAGCCATTTCGCGCATCGCATCAACATTTGAACCGCCAAGCGTGCCATCGGTTGAAATATCTGTATACACAATCGTTTTTACGCCCATGTCCTGCATCTGTTTTGCAAACTGAACTGCGCCAAGCGTACTCACTTTTTCCCAACCATGCGTAGCGACAAATCCATCTTTGGCATCTATGCCAACCACGATGCTCTCTGCGCCGAAACGCTCTATTGCCTTTTTCACAAACCCGGGATCCGAAACCGCTACTGTACCAAGTATAACACGTTTTACGCCCAATGACAAGCGTTTTTCTATATCTTCAAGGCATCTTACGCCGCCGCCCGTCTGCACGCTTACATTTACGCTCTCACAAATGCTTTTTATTGCCTGTGCGCTCACGCTTTCGCCCGCAAGCGCTCCATCAAGGTCAACAACGTGAATATACTGCGCTCCAAGCAATTCCCACTTTTTCGCCATCTCGGCAGGGCTATCGCCATATACTGTAACATCGTCAAAGCGTCCCTTAAACAATCTTACACATTTTCCGTCCTTTATATCTATCGCAGGGTATAATCTCATTTTCAGCCTTCCTCCGTATCCATAACCGCTTTCATCTTTGATACAATCTCAAGAATTCTTTCGCGCTCCATCTTCATGCTTACTCTGTTTACAACAAAGCGCGCCGATATGTCGCATATCGTTTCAAGCACACAAAGCCCGTTCTCTTGAAGGGTTTTTCCCGACTCCACAATATCGACAATAACCTCGGAAAGTCCTACAAGCGGCGCAAGCTCGACCGAGCCGTGAAGCTTTATTATTTCAACAGTACGTCCTTTTTCGCGGAAAAAGTAATTTCTCGCAATATTTGTAAATTTTGATGCAACGCGCAGATTATTCGTAGTCGAAAGCTGTGAGCGCATTTTTTCAGGGCCGCACACACACATACGGCATTTGCCGACGCCAAGGTCTATCATTTCATAAAGATTTCTTCCTTCTTCGAGAAGCGTATCTTTACCCACTACTCCTATATCAGCCGCTCCGTACTCAACGTATGTCGGCACATCCGACGCCTTTACAAGTATAAACTTTACTTTGTTTTTTTCATCAGTAAATATAAGCTTGCGGCTTTTTTTCCTCATTTCTGAGCAGTCAAGCCCGATTTTTTCAAACAAATCCATCGAAATTTCGGCAAGTCTTCCCTTTGCAAGCGCTATTGTTAAGTATTTCATAGCGTCATAGCCTCCTTTATCTCGTCAAGGCAAAGTGTTTTTGCTCCTCCGTCTTCTGTGTATACCTCTATCTCATTTTCGCCCGCTGCTTTTATAACGATATCTGTTTTGCGCTCCTTTGCAAACAAAAGTGCTTTTTTAGCATCATCACTTTCATAATAGTTTTCTATTATAAAGCCCATCTTACGAAGCTTTGTTGCCATCATATAAGCATTTGAAATGTCGTGTTTCATCATAATAACGGCATCTGCATTCTTTGTTTTAATCGGCTTTTCCTGTCTTATAAGTGCCGACAAAACGCGGTTTACGCCAATGGCAATGCCTACCGCACTCATATCTTTGCCGAAGCTTCCAATAAGTGAGTCGTATCTGCCGCCGCCGCATACCGAAAAGCCCACATCATACGTTACACCCTTAAAAATTACGCCCGTATAATAGTCAATGCTCTGAAGCATGCCAAGGTCGATAGATACATATTTTTCAAGTCCGCACTCACAGATTATAGAATAAACATTTTTTAAATTCTCAAGCGCAGCAGCCGAGCGTTTATTAAGAGAAGGTGCATTTGCCTTGTCAAACACCTCTGCGCCGCCAAACAGATACGGCATACGACACAAAAGCTGCTTTATCTCGCTTTGCGTGTCGTATTTTTCTACAACCTTCTCTATCGAAAACGAATCCTTAAAGTCAATCATAGTGCGTATTTTTTCAAAATCCTCATCATCAAGGCCAATCTGCTCGGCAAGCCCTTTGAAAAATTCAACCTGACCGATGTCAATCTGAAATTCATCAAGACCTGCGCTTAAAAGCGCATTGATAGCAATAACAATCGCCTCTGCATCAGCCTCTGACGAGCTATCACCAATAAGCTCAATGCCCGCCTGGGTAAATTCAGAGCTTTGCGCCGAGGCAGATCCATTATAACGAAACGCATCAGCCACATAACAAAGTCTTGCCGGAAGAGGCTCATTATACTTTGTGCCCATAACACGCGCAATTGAGGTTGTAATATCGCCGCGAAGCGCCAATGTACGTCCCTGTGCATCAAAAAACTTGAAAAGCTTTTGCGGCGAAACGTCTCCTGCACTCTCGGAATATATGTCAATATACTCAAAAGCAGGCGTCTGAATTGTTTTATATCCATAAGACGCAAACACCTGAGCAATTTTATTTTCAATAGACTGCTTTGCCATACATTCGTGTGGCAAATAATCCATTACACCTTCCGGTGTATGATATTTTAAATTAAGCATTTTATCACATCCCAAAACAATTTACATCTTTATCACGCTAAAGCGATAAAGATATTATATATCCTTATTTTATTTTTGTCAAGCATATTATATGTTTTTTTATTTTCTTTCTTATATATAATATATCATATAATCGTAATTTTGCAAACTGTTATATGCTTTTTTTGTGCGCTGTGTTGTAAATCGGTAATTTTTGTGGTATAATTGACACATGCCCAATTATATAATATACAATTTAAAAAACAAGGAGCAAGATATGTTAAATATAACTGTCGTACAACCCCGATATTTTAGTGGAAATAATCCTGATGAAAAAATTGCTGAATTTTTAATCAATCAACTTGAATCAGTATCTGAAGGCGGGCTGATTGTTTTGCCTGAATATTCAAATGCAGGCGGTTTATCAGATATTGATAGTGAATTGGCAGCTTTACCACGTGCTGAAATTATGTTAAAAAAAGCATCTGAGATTTCTAAAAATAAAGGTTCGTATGTTTCAATAAATGTATTACAAAAACGCACAGATGAGATTAAAAACAGCACATATTTATTTGATAAAAACGGAGAAGTAGCATTTATTTATGACAAACAGCATCTTCCCCCATCAGAGATAAAACTTGGAGTAAAAGCAGGAAATGATTCAGGAAAATGTCAGTGCTTATGTGAACTGGACGGTATTAAATTTGGATTTATGACTTGCTATGACGTTTATTTCAACGAACAAATTGAACATATCGCAAAAGGTCAGCCTGACATCATACTCATTCCCGGATATCAACGTGGTGAACGTATCGATATAATACATGCACAAGCAAAACTAACTGCATTTCGTTGCAATGCCTATGTTGCAAGGTCTTCTTACTCGATGGATAGTGATGAATATGGCGGATGTTCTATGATTGTAGCGCCCGATGGAAAAATACTAAAAAATATGGGCAAAGAGATCGGAAGCATATCTGTAAATATAAATCCATTTGAAAAATATATGAGATCTGCGGGGTACGGCGAAAACAAAGTCCGAAACGACGAATTTATTTCGGCGGGATTGTGTCCGCAAGCGTTTGAATAATTTGCATCTAAGTTGTGTATTATGGTATACTAAATATAATCGGATATAAATTTATTATTTTATACAGGAGGAATATATATGAGCGACAAAACTTTATTTGAAACACTTTCATATTCACCAAAGCATGTAAACGAAGCACTTTCGCCCGAGCTTGTAAAAGAGGCGTTTAACTACTGCGAAGGTTATAAGAATTTTCTCTCGCTTGGAAAAACCGAGCGCGAATCGTGCGCACTTTCTAAAAAAATTGCCGAAGAAAACGGCTTTGTCGAGCTTTGTAAAAAAGACACATTAAAGCCCGGCGACAAGGTTTATACCATAAATAATAAAAAGGCAATACTTCTTGCAATAATCGGCAAAGACTCTATCGAAAACGGCGTAAATCTTGTTGGTTCTCACATCGATTCACCAAGAATTGACTTAAAATCGCGCCCGCTTTTCGAGGACGAAAACATGGCATGGTTTAAAACGCAGTATTACGGCGGAATTAAAAAATATCAGTGGCTCGCACTCCCACTTGCAATGCATGGCACAATCTGCAAAACTGATGGCACAAGTGTTGACATCTGCATTGGCGAGGACGAGTCAGATCCAGTATTTACAATAACAGACCTTCTGCCTCACCTTTCACAAGACCAGATGCAACAGCAGCTTGCAAAAGCATTTGATGCAGACAACTTTCATGTGCTGCTTGGCTCTATGGCAAAGGGCGATGACGAAATCAAGGAAAAGGTTAAATTCAACGTTCTTTCTATGCTCTACGATAAATACGGCGTAACCGAACAGGATTTTACAAGCGCAGAAATCGAGTTTGTGCCCTCGGGAAAAGCCCGCGACGTAGGCCTTGACCGCGGCTTTATCGGCTCATACGGTCAGGATGACAGAGTTTGTGCATACGCATCGCTTAAAGCGATTACAGATGCGTGCAAAAATGATATTCCAAACAAAACCGCTATGTGTATGCTCGTTGACAAAGAAGAAATAGGTTCAATGGGACAAACGGGTATGAGGTCGCGTTTCTTTGAATTGACACTTTGCGAAATTATATCAAAGCTTACGGGCAGCTGCGACGCATATGAGCTAAACCGTACACTTTCAAACAGTGATTGCCTCTCTGCCGACGTTGGCGCCGCGTATGACCCGCAATACCCATCAGTACACGACAAAAAGAACGCAGGCTTTGCAGGTCGCGGCGTGCTTATATCAAAATATACCGGCGGTCGTGGCAAATCCGATTCGAGCGATGCAAACGCAGAATTTGTTGCACGAATCCGCAAAATTTTTAATGATAACGATGTTTTGTGGCAAAACGGCGAGCTTGGCAAGGTTGATGTCGGCGGCGGCGGAACGATTGCACAGTACGTTGCAAATCTCGGCCTTAATGTGCTCGACTGCGGAACTCCGATTTTGTGTATGCACGCACCGTTCGAGCTTGCAAGCAAGTTTGACTGTTATATGACGTATAAGGCATACCTTGCCTTCTTTGAAGCATAGGCTGTAGCAAAATGCGCACACCACACAAGGCAAAGAAGGTATATAACAAAGATTTTTGATTAATTAATATAGCTAACATAAAACTCTAAGAAGGAATTCGCCCAAGCACGAATTCCTTTTATAATACGCCTTGTGTTTTGAACAAACCTCGCCTCTCGTCGTACACCAGTACGACTTCGGGTAACCCCTACGGGCTTGGTTTGTCCAATCTACGCTATTTTTCGTCCAGCCCAAAAATGTTTTTTTATGCCATATTTTCAATTTTACTGTTTACTTTTTAATGCCAAATTGTTACAATATAGTTGTGAATACAAAAAAGCCGATACAACACGGCGGATTGGAGATTATTATGAGAGTAAGAAAAGCAGTCATACCTGCAGCAGGACTTGGAACAAGATTTTTACCCGCTACAAAAGCAACTCCAAAGGAGATGCTCCCGATTG
Source organism: Oscillospiraceae bacterium (assembly GCA_015068725.1). GTDB lineage: Bacteria > Bacillota > Clostridia > UBA1381 > UMGS1253 > Aphodoplasma. The sequence goes on from SVKA01000017.1 coordinate 23,622, forward strand.
TTGACACACCTACAATTCAGTATATTATAAAGGAAGCTGTCGACAGCGGTATTGAGGATATTTTAATCATCACAGGACGTACAAAGCGTGCAATTGAGGACCATTTTGACAAGGCGTACGAGCTTGAAACAGAGCTTGAAAAAAGCGGCAAAACAGACCTTTTAAAAATTGCGCAGGACATTTCAAATATGGCAAATATTCACTATGTTCGACAGCAGGAGGCAAAAGGCCTTGGCCACGCAATCCACTGCGCAAAAAGCTTTGTCGGAAACGAGCCGTTTGCCGTACTTTTGGGCGATGATATAGTGAAATCCGATGTGCCCTGCTTAAAGCAGATGATTGATGTGTACGACAAGTATCAGGCAAGCATTCTCGGCGTACAGACTGTATCGCCTGATGATATTTCAAAATACGGCGCAGTTGCGGCAAGCGAGGTTTCGGAGCGTATACACAAGGTGTCAGGCCTTGTTGAAAAGCCGAAAAAAGAAGAAGCGCCGTCAAATATGGCAATTTTAGGCCGTTATATTATTACACCGAAAATATTTGAGTGTATCGAAAAAACAGGCAAAGGTGCAGGCGGCGAAATCCAGCTTACAGATGCACTTCGTCTTTTGTGCGATTATGAAGATATGTACGCATACGATTTTATCGGGCGCCGCTATGACGTCGGCAGCAAAATGGGCTTTTTGGAAGCAACCGTCGAGTACGCACTCTCACGCGATGACCTTGCAGGTGAATTTATGCAGTATTTGAAAAAAATCGTAAAATAAATATCTAAAATTTTTGTAATACATCTTTGTCAAGAGGAGAAAATAAATGTCAGATACGATTTTAAGAGGCGTCAGCAATGACGGAAAAATAAGAATATTTGCAGCCGAAACCACCGAGCTTGTAAACCGCGCAAGAGAAATTCACCAAAGCTATCCCATCGCCACTGCGGCACTTGGCAGACTTTTGAGCGCGGCAGCTATGATGGGAAGTATGCTCAAGGGTGAAAACGATTCAATCACACTTCGCATAAAGGGCGATGGCCCGCTCGGAGGCGTTTTGGCGGTAGGAAACTCAAAGGGCGAGGTAAAAGGCTACAGCGTAAATCCTCTCGTTATGCTTCCCGACAAAACTCCGGGCAAGCTAAATGTAGGCGGCGCAATAGGTAAAGGTACACTCGCCGTTATATGCGATCTTGGAATGAAAGAGCCATACGTTGCACAAATAGAGCTTGTTTCGGGCGAAATTGCAGAGGATTTGACGGCATATTACGCAATATCCGAGCAGGTGCCCAGCGCAATCGCTCTCGGCGTGCTTGTTGACACTGACGGAAGCGTCATAAAGGCGGGCGGCTTTATACTTCAGCTTATGCCTGATGCTACCGACGAGGATGCAGCAAAGCTTGAAAAGACAGTTTCCTCACTTCCTCCAATAACAACAATGCTGAGCCAGAATATGACCTGCGAGGATATAATTTTCAAAGTTACAGAAGGCTTTGATATGTTAGTATATAATAACAAAATTATGCCAAAATATAACTGCGACTGTACGCGTGAGCGTGTAGAGCGCGCACTTGTAAGCATGGGCACCGAGGAAATGCAAAAGCTTATCGACGAGCAGGGCAGCGCAAATCTGACCTGTCAATTCTGTGATAAGGTATACGATTTTTCACGCGAGGAGCTTTGTGAGCTTTTAAAATCGTGCAAATAAAAGTATTTTTTCTAAAAAAGTTAGAAAAAATGCGAAAAAGTTAGCATAACGGCAAAAAAGCGCGATATTTTAAAAAATATCCCAAAAATGACGATAATCAACCGATTTTGGATAAAAGTTGAGTTGACATGGTCACATGTTTTCTGTATAATAGTCTATGTCGCTCGCGAGGGAGTCCCTTGTGGGTGGCGTTGTGGGAGTTTAGCTCAGCTGGGAGAGCATCTGCCTTACAAGCAGAGGGTCACAGGTTCGAGCCCTGTAACTCCCACCAATTTGGCCCGGTAGTTCAGTTGGTTAGAACGCCAGCCTGTCACGCTGGAGGTCGAGGGTTCGAGCCCCTTCCGGGTCGCCATCTTTTTTATAAAAGAAAAGTGCGTTTGGTGTTGTAAAACACAAATGCCTCTGTAGCTCAGTCGGTAGAGCAGGGGACTGAAAATCCCCGTGTCGGTGGTTCGATTCCGCCCGGAGGCACCAGCTATGCGGGAGTGGCTCAGTGGTAGAGCGTCACCTTGCCAAGGTGAACGTCGCGAGTTCGAATCTCGTCTTCCGCTCCATTAACAAATAAAAGGCGCATACCATAAAATTTGCGCCTTTTATTTTAAAAAATAATCAAATTTGTGTTTGCTGCATATAATAGTTTTGTAGCGATAATATGGCACCATAGCCAAGTGGTAAGGCAGAGGTCTGCAACACCTTCATCCCCGGTTCAAATCCGGGTGGTGCCTCCAAATATGGCCCGTTGGTCAAGCGGTTAAGACACCGCCCTTTCACGGCGGTAACACGAGTTCGATTCTCGTACGGGTCACCAAACAAAATGTCGGGCAGCTGTCAATTTATTGGCAGCGCCTAACCATTTGGGCCTTTAGCTCAGTTGGTTAGAGCAACCGGCTCATAACCGGTTGGTCCGGGGTTCGAGTCCCTGAAGGCCCACCAAAAAAGACATCCCGAACGGATGTCTTTTTTTCATGGTCTTTCCTTTACCTGTTCATCCTGCCTTAAAAATTTTTATTGAAAACATCACGCTTTTGTGATATAATTTTTTCGTCAAATAATGGCATAAAAACCAATATTATTCAAAAACGTAAGGAGAGAAAATTTTATGTGGTTATTTTTTACCATTTCCACAACTCTGTTATGGGGTTTGGCAGAGCTTTTTTATAAAAAAGGCTCACATGAAGACAGAAAGTATGATCATCTAAGAGTTTGTGTTTTAGTCGGCGCAGTAATGGGAATTCATGCAATATTTACACTGCTGACCTCTGACATAGCATATGACCCAATGAATCTTATTATGTACTTACCTGTTTCGCTTTGTTATATTTTGTCTATGGCGTGCTCTTTCTTTGGTATCAGATTTATCGAAGAATCTTTGGCAGACCCGATTGAAAACACTGCCGGCGCAATGTGCTCTTTATTGTGCGTAATTTTCCTTGGCGAAAGCATTTCGCCTGCTATATGGTTTGCAATCGCACTTACCGTGGTTGGTATTATCGGCGTAAGCTATACCGAGCGCAGTGCAGAGGTAAACAGGTCTAAAAAGCTTGGCAAGCGTCTCGCTATAATTGCTTTTGCTATGCCATTTTGCTATGCAATAATTGATGCACTCGGAAGCTTTCTTGATATTTTCTTCCTCGAAATTGAGCACAGTCCTCTTATCGGTGTAACAGAGGCCAATATCGAGCTTGTGGCAAATGTATCCTATGAGTTGACCTTTGCTATTTGTGCTGTTATTTTGTTTGTGTTTATGAAATTGAGGCATGTTAAGTTTGAGCTTCCAAAGCAGGGCGATAAAATTGCCGCTGCCGTTTGTGAAACTGCAGGTCAGCTGACATATGTATATGCAATGAGCGGCAACGGAGCTATTGCAGCACCAATTCTTTCATGCGTATGCGTGGTATCACTTGTGTTGTCCAGAATATTCTTAAAAGAAAAGCTTACAAAAAAGCAGTATCTGTTTATCAGCATCATTGTACTCGGCATTTTGATGCTTGCGGTTTTAGAAGGAGAATAAATCAGCGCAGAAAAAACAAAAAACCCTATCAACTGATAGGGTTTTTTACATTATTATAAATAAAAGTCGTGGTTTTTGATTGAAATATAGAATTTTCTGTTTCTTGCTATCCAGTTACTTGACGCAATTCGCGGATTGAAAAAATACAGACTGTTTCCGACTGTGTTTTCGCCTCTTAGTGCACGCTTTGCACTTATAACGCTTTCATTTGACGGAATGTTGTATATCGCACCGTTCATAATCGGCTGAAACTGTACGCCGTTTTTTCTGTCAAAAATAACATCATAAATCGTATTCGGAAAACTTGGTGATGCTACTCTGTTTAAGACAACGTTACCGACACCGATTTTTCCTCTTGCAGGCTCACCCTCACTTTCGGCATGTATAATTCTTGCAAGCCACAAGACCTCATCATTTGTATACGTTTTGTCTACCTTTGCTTCATCAATAACAACGCCGTCTTTGTCTATAAGAACATTATAATATTTTTTGTCCCAGTCAACATTTGCGCCAAGACTTTCGCCCACAAATCTCACGGGCACAAACAACCTTCCGTTTATAACCGGAGTATTTGCATCGAGCTGCACTTCTTCATCATTTATATATGCATAATTTTTGTCTTCAAATAATTTGATTGTAGTATCTGCTTGCTTTATTGTTGCGCTGCACTCTTCATCATTCCACTCTATACTGTCAACGCCGAGCGCCTCGCTTACAAAGCGTATCGGCACGTATGCTCTTCCCGATTCAACAAATGCTCTTTCGTCCATTTTTATAAAGCTTCCGTTTACAACAATATCAACCGGTATGTCCTTGTCCGCAGTCCTGTAAGCGTGAGCATTTTGACAAATCAAGAGCATAGAAAATAAAATTATTAAAAACTTTTTCATTTTTCAAAACCCCCTGTGGTTATTGCTACACCTGTATTAAATACTAACCCCCCCTTGGCAATACCTACGTTGATGATATCATATTATGTAAACTTTTGCAAGCCAAAATATTTTCCACACTCTCCAAAATGCCGAAAAACAGTAAATAAATTGGGTTTTTTGGGTTTTTTACAGAAAAATAGATGAAAAAAATACAATTTTCCTTGAAAATTCTATTAATCTTTGATACAATGTTAATATATAACGATTATATTTTTTAAAAACGGAGGTAACTGTTATGGACAGACTCGTACTAATCGTAGATGACGAAAGACCTATTGTTGACATATTAAAATACAATTTAGAAAAAGACGGATATCAGACTATCGAGGCATATGACGGTGAGATGGCGCTTGATATGGCTCTTACAAGAAATCCTGATATAATACTTTTGGACGTAATGCTTCCAAAGATGGACGGTTTCGAGGTTTGCCGCAAGGTGAGAGAAAAAAAACCGTCTACCCCGATTTTAATGCTTACCGCACGCGAGGAAGAGGTTGATAAAGTATTAGGACTCGAGCTTGGTGCTGATGACTATATAACAAAGCCGTTCTCTGTTCGCGAGCTTATGGCAAGAGTAAAGGCAAATCTTAGAAGAACATCATCAGAAACCGACTCTTCTGCTCCATCCTCGAGTGCTATAAATGCAGGACGTATAGTTATAAATTTAGACAGATATGAGGTAAGCCGCGACGGAACAGTGGTAGACCTTACCCTTCGCGAATTTGAGCTTTTAAAATTTTTGGCAACTCAGCCCGACAAAGTATTTACCCGTGAAATGCTGCTTGAAAAGGTATGGGGATATGAGTATTACGGCGATGTAAGAACAGTTGACGTCACGATAAGACGTCTTCGTGAAAAAATTGAAGACGACCCGAGCATACCAAACTTTATCGTTACAAAGCGCGGCGTTGGATATTGCTTTAATAAGGATAATATTAAATAATGAAATAATTTTCATAGGGCGGCTTATACAGTCGCCCTTATAAGTATAAAAATTGCGCACGGTGAAAGATTATGTTTAAAAGCTTACAATGGAAAATCGTAATAATGTTTTTGCTTCTCGTTTTATCGGTCATGATTGTGGCAGGCACAGTTCTTATGACAAAGGTCGGGGAGTTTTATTCGCAGCGCTTTGCAAACGATATGAATGTGGTATTTAATGACCCACAGTTTACAAATCAGCTTACCGCCGCATCTGAGGACGAAAATCTTTTACCAAAACTATCACAGATAATAACCACCTATTCGGACGCAGGAAGACTTGGAATAAATCAAAACAGAAACTACTATATCCTTGATGCAAAAACGGCAGGTTATCTGGACGGCTCTGACCCGCAGACAGGAGATTTGCTCGAAAAAACACCAAATATAATTGCAGCAATGAGCGGCCAGATAGGAAATACTATAAACAGTCAGAATAATTTTATGGATTATGCTTATCCTGTCATAAAGGATTCTGGCGTAAAATACGTTATTTATATAAAGGATAACAAAGACGAGGTTGCAGGCGTTATAGAAAGCATATTTATTATAATTTTGCAGGCTATCGGCTGGGGCGTATTTATATCGCTTATACTTGGATATTTTCTTTCAAAAAACATTACAAAGCCAATATTAACACTTACCAGACGCGCCGAAAAGCTTGCTCGCTTTGAGGAGCCCGACAGCTTTGTAAGCGCAAAAAAATCAGATGACGAAATCGGAATTTTGTCCGATACCTTTAACTTTATGTCAAAAGAGCTTTTTAACACGCTTGCGCAAATTGAAGCCGAAAAAACAAAAATGGAAACTATTTTAGTAAACCTTACTGACGGCGTAATTGCTTTTGACTTAAATGGAAAAATCATTCATATAAATCCTGCAGCAAAAAGAATGCTCTCAATTTTTAACCCCAATATCGTCGAATTTAATCAATTTTTTGAAGATATTGGCGCAAAAATCAATATGGGCGATATAATATATCTTGAAAGAAAAAAGACCTTTGAGAGAAGTATACATCTAAATTCACAGATTTTGAAAGCATTTTTTGCGGCATTTACACTTGATAATGATAAAGAAACAGGCAAAATCGGCGGTATAGTCGTTGCAATTCAGGATATTACAAAACAGCAAAAGCTTGATAATTCACGTCGCGAATTTGTAGCAAATGTATCTCACGAGCTTCGCACACCTCTTACGACAGTAAAATCGTATACTGAAACACTTATGGATTCGATGAGTGATGACAATATGGAAAAGCGCTTTTTAGAGGTTATAAACTCCGAAGTTGACAGAATGACAAGAATAGTTAAGGATTTACTCACGCTTTCACGCCTTGACCACAGCAAAGATACATTAAAGAAAGATACAATTGATTTGCGCGCGCTTATAAGTGGAGTAGTTGAAAAGCTTTCACTTACTGCAAAAGAGCATAAACACAATCTCACGTGTTCATTTACGACAGAAATTCCTTCATATATCGGCGATAAGGATAAAATCGAACAAGTGCTTATAAATCTTGTATCAAACTCTATAAAATATACTCCTGACGGCGGTGTTATAGAGGTTTTTGCAGGAAAAATATATAATGAAATATATATAAAGGTCAAAGACAATGGTATCGGTATTCCAAAAGCTGATATTAAAAGAATTTTCGAAAGATTTTACAGAGTTGATAAAGCAAGAACGAGAAAAATGGGTGGTACGGGACTTGGTCTTGCGATTGCAAAAGAAATTATTGAAGCTCACGGCGGAAAAATATCTATACAATCCGATACGGGTATGGGCTGTGATGTGATGATAACATTTCCCATAAAAAAAGAAAAAAATAAAAAATAGTTATTATAAAAAAGGGATGAACGAAAAATAATATTTTTCGTTCATCCCTTTTTTGATTTGTTTAATAATTATTTTCTATTTGTTCATAACAGTGTCATAATTAGAGTCTATAATAAATATCGTAGCAGAAGAAATCTTCTTCATATATTTCCCCTAAAAAATACAAAAACGCTGTGAAAAACACAGCGTTTTTGTATTTTAAAACTCATAATCAACGGCAGTTCTTGATATACGGATATCCTTTACAAATTCTGATACTTTTTTATGCTCGGGATGAACTTTGTAGCGATTAAGCGCATCAAAATCTTCAAATTCACTTATAAGACATGTATCATACGCACACTCATCACCACAGTCAATATTTATTCCAACCTCGAGTGCTTTTATCTCGGTTACAACACCTACCAGGGCTTCAAGCTTTTCTTTTATCATTTTCGCATTTTCAAGCTTTGTTCTGCCACATGCTTCATCTTTTAATTTCCACATAATAACGTGCTTTACCATTTTTTCAAATCTCCTTTTAAAGTAATATACATATATTATAATTTATATTTATTTTATCGTCAACTTATAAATAATATTAATTTTAACTCTTGCTTAATTTTTATTTATTTGATATAATATAAAAGGATATTTGTCATTATATAAAATTAATTTTGTATCGTTTTTTGCTTATTTTTAAAAGTGGATTTTATAAGCAAAAACCATAAATACAATATATAGTTTTTATGTGGTAAAAATAAATTGAAATTTTTAATTTAATCACATTTTTATCCACAATAAAATTATTATAAAAAGTGCGGTTTTTAAAGGTTTTTTTAATTATAAAAAATTTTTTCCACAAATGTTTATAACTATGTGGATAACTTTTAAAAAGTTTTACTATACAACAACTTGTTTTTACATAAATCTGATAAAAGAAATAATTATTTTTTAAGGAGTTTTTTTGATGCAAGTAACACAAATCTGGGAGAATATTTTAAAGCTTATAGAGCCTGAGGTAACAAACTTAGCTTTTACTACATGGTTTAAGGATATAAGACCTGTAGCCATTGATGATAAAACAATTATTTTATCAGTTTCAAATGACCTTGTTTTATCAACAATAAAAAGAAGGTATATCGAGCTTATAAAAAATTGTGTAAATTCGCTGATTGGCGAAGATTACAATATAAACTTTGTTATTGGTGATAATTATGAACCAAAACAGCAACTGTCAAGCCTTGATATTTTAAATAATAATTTAAATCAAAATGTATCAGATGATAATTCTTACATAAATTCGAGATACACATTTGAAACATTTGTCGTAGGAAATTCGAACTATTTTGCGCACGCTGCGGCGGTTGCGGTTGCAGAAGCTCCTGCGCAGGCATATAATCCATTATTTTTATATGGTGATTCAGGACTTGGAAAAACACATCTTATGCACGCGATTGCAAATTATGCAAAAATTATAAATCCGTCATCAAAAATAGTTTATATTTCCTCAGAAAAATTTACAAATGAGCTTGTAACTGCAATTTCAACGAGAACGACATCTCAGTTTCGCTCAAAATACAGAAATGCGGATATACTTTTAATTGACGATATACAGTTTCTTGCGGGAAAGGAAATGGCACAGGAGGAGTTTTTCCATACTTTTAATGACCTTTATAACGCAAATAAACAGATAGTGCTTACAAGCGACCGTCTTCCGCGTGAAATACCTACGCTTGAGGACCGTTTACGTACAAGATTTGAAAGTGGACTTATAGGAGATATAAAACCACCCGATTATGAAACAAGAATTGCTATTTTGCAAAAAATGGCAGAGCAGAACAGAGTCGAAGTGCCATACGATGTATATTGTTATATGGCAGATAATATCAAATCAAATATACGTGAGCTTGAAGGCGCACTTACAAGAATTATATCTTATTCAAGAATAACCGGTAAAATTATTGATATGGACCTTGCAGTAGAATCACTTTCCACTGTTATTGAACAAAAAGGAGTAATAAGAATTACTGCAAAATCAATAAATGAAGCCGTATCAAAATATTATAATATTCCGATTGAAGATATAAAGGGAAAAAGAAAAACTCAGGATATTGCTGATGCAAGACAAGTTGCAATGTATCTTTGCAGAAAGCTTACGGATATGTCTTTTGTGGTAATTGGTAAAGAATATAGCGGAAGACACTATACAACGGTAATGCACGCAGTTGATAATATTGAAGAAAGTATAAAAACAAACAGTGAGGTTGCACTTGCAGTTGAAACTATGACAAAGCAACTTAAAACAATCCTTGGTTAAAAGTTTTTCATATTCTTATGTTGATATGTGAAAATGATTTTGTGGACGATTGTGAAAATGTGATTTGTGTGGATTATTTATAGGTGTTATCCTTATGTTATGCTCGTATAAAAATGCTTTAATACCGCTAATTTTTGTACTTTTCCTTATAATCCATATACACTACTAATACTACTTCTATAATTATTATTATATTATTTTAATTTAATATAAAAAAGTTACACTTTTTTGAAATAAGCAAAATTGCGCACAAAAAGCGCGCAATTTCCTATATTATAAAAAATTATTTTTAAACTAATAAAAAAGGACTGATAAAAAATGAAATTTATTTGTGATAAGGCAAGTCTTATTGAAGCTATAAATACAGTTCAAAAGGCAGTAAGTCCAAAATCCACATTGCCTATTTTAGAGGGTATTTTGCTTGAATGTAATAATGGAAAGGTTATACTTACCGGAAATGACCTTGAAATAAGCATAAAATATGAGATTGAAGCGAGTGTATCCGAAGAGGGAAGCATAGTTTTAAATTCCAGAATGTTTGGCGATATTATAAGAAAACTTCCTGATGCTCCCGTATTAATAGAGAGTGATGAAAATAACATTACTAATATTAAATGTGTAAACGTTGATTTTAATATATCGGGACTTTTGGCGTCTGAATTTCCAAAAATAACAGAGGTTACAAGAGATAATTTTATAAAAGTAGAAAACAGCAAGCTTAAAAAAATGATAAAGCAGACTATTTTTGCGGTTTCGCTTCGCGAAAATAAACCTGTTTTGACGGGTGCGTTTTTTGAAATTGAAAATTCGCGCTTTACAATGGTTGCAAGTGATGGATATCGTCTTGCTATAAGAAATGAAACAATTTCTGATTGTGGCAGGACTATAAATGCTATTGTTCCGGGAAAAACGCTTAATGAGCTTTTAAAGATAATAAAAGATGACGATAATATTGTAAATATATATTTTACAGATAAGCATGTGCTTTTTGAGTTTGATAATTTTATAGTAACATCAAGACTTCGTGATGGTGAATATATAAAATATAAGTCAGCTATACCATCTGAATATAATATCGAAATAAATGCAAACGTAGCATCGTTTTGCGATTCGATAGACAGAGCAGCTCTTATAATAAATACTGAAACTTCAAAGAGTCCTTTAAAGCTTGATATAAAAAATGATAATATAACAATAAGCTGCAGCTCACATATGGGCAAGGTTTCGGATATTGTAAATGTTGATTCATCAGGCGGAGAGCTTGTGATAGGATTTAATCATAAATATTTATGGGATGCATTTAAAAATTGTGAAGATGAAGATGTTATTATGAAATTTATTACTGAAAGATATCCTCTTATAATAACTCCTGTAGAGGGTGATGCGTTTTTATATATGATTCTTCCAATTATAATTCAGTCGTAAAAATATTATAAAACGGAGATTGTTATGGAAAAAATAGATATTTCTATAAAAACGGAATATATAAAGCTTGACCAACTTTTAAAATTCAGCGGTATTGCGCAGACCGGCTCTGATGCTAAGGATATGATATTAGACGGCATTGTAAAATTTAATGGCGAGGTCTGCACTATGCGCGGAAAAAAAGTACGCACGGGTGATAGTGTAGAAATTGAATTTGAAGATGAAACTGTTATAATTTCGGTAAAGTAATATGTATATAAAAAGCGTAAAATTAAAGAATTTTCGTAATTATGAAAGCGTCAGTGTGGATTTTATAAATGGTACTAATATAATTTACGGGAATAATGCCCAGGGAAAAACGAATATACTTGAATCTATATTTTTATTTTGCACTGCCCGTTCTCACAGACGTGCAACTGATAAAGAAATGGTACGCTATGGCGCAGATTTTGGTATTATAAATATAGAGTTTTGTGATGGTGTGCGCGACTATGTTGGCTGTATGAAAATTATTGACGGTAGAAAGAAATTTGTCAGTATAAACAACGTAAATATAAAAAAAATCAGCCAGATTGCAGATTATATAAACGTTGTAATGTTTTCACCCGAGGACCTTTTGATAATAAAGGATTCACCGATTATAAGACGACGTTTTATCGATATGTCTATAAGCCAGATTTCGCCCGTATATGTTTCTTTACTCAATAATTATTTAAAAATATTAAATCAGAGAAATAATCTTTTAAAAGAAATAAAAAAATCCGGCAAGGGTGAAGAAACGCTTGATATATGGGATAATTATCTTATAGATTTGTCAGTAAAAATAATTAAATACAGACGTGAATTTATAAAAAAATTATTAGTATTTGCAAAAAAAATTCACACTGAAATATCGGGTGAGGAGCTTTTTATAAAATACATATCAAACTGCGCCGATAATATTTATGACGATGAAAAGCTTTATAGTGAGCTTTGTGAAAAAATAAAAAAAACGCGCAGACGCGACATTGAAACAGGGACAAGCAATACAGGTGCTCACAGAGATGATTTTATATTTTATATAAATGATAAAGATGCAAAATTATATGGCTCACAGGGACAACAAAGAAGCGTTGTGCTAAGCTTAAAACTTGCACTTACAGAGCTTATAAATCAGGTAAAAAACAGTTATCCCGTGATTTTACTTGATGATATAATGAGCGAGCTTGATGAGTCAAGAAGGAGATATTTATCAGGAAAAATTGAAGGAAAACAGGTTATTATTACATGTACAGATAAAGAGCAAAGCGCACCGTATTCAAATGTTAAGTATTTTTATGTATCAGATAACAGCGTTAAGGCGCAATAAAAAAATGAAAACGGAGAGAATTTTATGTATCTTCATTTAGGCTCCGATGTTGTTGTGTCGCAAAGCGATATAATTGCAATTTTTGACCTTGATACAACATCAATTTCGAAAATAACGAGAAAATTTTTAAACACTGTTCAAAAAAACAACAGGGTTATTGATGTAAGCAGTCAGGATTTGCCGAAAAGCTATGTTTTGTGCGGAAAAAAAAATAATTTTAATATATATATTTCTCCTTTGTCTGCACAAACGCTTTACAAACGTGCATCGGCAAAGTTTAAAATAGAGTAGTTTATATAATTTTACCTTTGATACAGAAAGGAAATGTAAAAATATGAGTGAAAATTTGGAAAACAAGGTTACAAACAATTATGATGAAAATCAAATTCAGGTTTTAGAGGGACTTGAAGCTGTAAGAAAGCGTCCCGGTATGTATATCGGCTCGACGTCGATAAGAGGTCTTCATCATCTTGTTTATGAGATTGTTGATAATGCTATTGACGAGGCACTTGCAGGATATTGTAAAAATATTACCGTTACAATTGATAAGGGTAATATTATTACCGTAACCGATGATGGTAGAGGTATTCCTGTCGGAATTCACCCCAAAATGGGTATTTCGACTCTTGAGGTTGTATTTACAATCCTTCATGCAGGTGGTAAGTTTGGCGGCGGCGGATACAAGGTATCGGGCGGTCTTCATGGCGTTGGTTCGTCTGTTGTTAATGCGCTTTCAGAGTGGCTCGAAGTTGAGGTTTCAACTGGAGAAGAAGTATATTTTCAGCGTTTTGAGCGTGGAAAGAGCTGTGGCAGTGCAAAGGTTATCGGCAA
>SVKA01000018.1 GCA_015068725.1 Oscillospiraceae bacterium
CCTGTAACGGGATATACAAAAATCAAAGCTGTTGTTGTAAAGGACGGCGAATATATGTCAGAGGTTGTTGAGCATACATACAATGTAGTTTATGATAAGCCGGCAAAACCTACTGTAACACTTCCGTGCTTGAAGAATTTTGGTATGGGAATATAAATCCAATGGAAAGACCGTTTCAGAGCCAAAGAAAGTTTGACAAGGCATTCAAGTTGTTGACAAAAAATGAAGAAGAATTACTTAAAAATCTAAATGAGCAGAAAAAAGAATCATTTAATAAAGTTAAAGCATGCTACGATGAAATGATACAAATAACAGAATGCCAAACCTTTATAAAAGGATTCAAGTTAGGAGCAAGGTTCTTTATAGAATGCTTCGAAAATGATGCCGACATATTCGATGAATGAAATTCGAGTATGTCGGTATTTTTATGTCCAAAATGAAAGGATAAGATTATGAAAAAGAAAATAATTAGTATGGCATTGGCAACGACCTTGTTGCTAACAACAACTGCATCAGCGGCACCTTGGCAATGGCATCGGAATGAACTGATATACGATAGCGAAATCGAGTTCTACGGAAATGTAACCTTAATCTTCGCATCGGATGGCGGAAGCTTTATTAAGCCAATAACTAAAAGATACGGTGAAAGAATTAGCCTCGAAAGTTACATCCCTACAAAATTCGGTACACATTTGCAGGATGGTTCACTGACCCACGAACAAAGCAAAATCAGGTAATAACATTTAAATTTACAAAGCCTGATGTCCTCTATGCGAAATGGGAAAAGAATCCGGAAGAACCCGTAAATCCGAATGACGAAATTATGAGCAAGGATATCTGCTACCTCACAGACGAGGAAACAAAAATGCGAAATAAACTTATAGAAGAAAAAAATAAAACCTACATCGAAGGCTTTGGCTATGTAGCACCAAACAAAACAAAAACCATAATCGTAGACTCAGATGGTGACATAAATAAAATGGTCGGTTCAATGGAATAGAATATTGGAACAGAAAAATCCCTGCCAACATAGAATTGGCGGGGATTCTGCTTTTTAGCCGTTTGTTTAGTTCCAATCGAACCGTACATCGTTTGCATAGTTTCTGTTCGACTGTACGGACTATGGGTGTAATATGCACAAATATTATGGGGGTCAGAGATTTATAACGAATCTGTGTCTGCTGATAGAAAAAATCATAATTCACGAGGATGAATATGGACTCCGACTTGAAATACGAATGAAAGCACCATTCCTTGAAAAGAGCTATACGGATGAAATCGGTATGATATACGAGGACGATTACGAGGAAGTATCAGCCTGACATATAACAGGCACGAAAAAAGCTTACAGTTGAAATCCTGTAAGCTTTTTGTCGGTGGTGCACCTGAAAGGACTTGAACCTTCACGTCGGGGACACTAGATCCTAAGTCTAGCGCGTCTGCCAATTCCGCCACAGGTGCGTTTTTATAAAAAGTGGTCGGGATTGAGGGATTCGAACCCCCGGCCCCATGGTCCCAAACCATGTGCGCTACCAAACTGCGCTAAATCCCGAAAAAATAAGTTACTAAGATATTATACGGCAAAAATTATTTTATGTCAAGAGTTTTTTGAGAAATTTTTCATAAAAAATAAGAGAGTTATAATCAGGAGCCAACTCTCTTATCGGGCTAAAAATTAAAGTTCGTTATAGTATGCTTCGATTCCTTTATAAATTGCCCATGCAATTTTTGACTGATATTCGTCTGTTTTAAGAAGCGTAAGCTCATTTTCGTTTGAAAGAAAGCCGCACTCAACTATCACCGATGGAATTGGGGCGTTTTTTAATAAGTAGATGTTCCCATCGGTTTTTGCCTCTTGACGCTTATTGTCAGGGTCAAGATTGTTTTTTAGCTGTGTTTGTATACATTTGGCAAGAAGCTTTGCATTTTCATTTGAATCGTCGTACACAACCTGCGCTCCGTAATATTTTGACTGGGAAAATTGGTTCATATGTATACTGCAAAAAATATCTGCGCCCATACTTTTCTGTATTTCTCTGCGTTTTTTCATATCACTGTTTTTTTTCTGAGCGATAGTTTTGCACTCGAGTGAATGGATTCCCTGCTCGGTTGTGCGTGTCATAATGGTTTTTATATCTGCCTGTGACAAAAGATTGTTAAGCTTTTCGGCTACCTGTAAATTGAGCGTAGCTTCGCATGTGCCGTCAGACGCTACTGCACCACCATCAGGCTCGCCATGACCTGCATCTATAATTACAAGCTTTCCAAAAGATGCGTTTTCAGATGTGGGGGTAGAAATGCTCCCAAATGCAAGTGTTACAATGATTGTGGTACATAAAAAAATTATACTCAGTAAAAATATGCTGCTTTTTTTCAAAAAAACTATCACGCCAATTCACTCCTCTCCGTTTTAATGTTTATGCACCTTCGACGCAGGAGTTGCCTGTATAAAAAAATAAACATAAAAAACGGATGCAATTCAAAAAAGATTTACATCCGTTTAATATTAGTTTATATTTTACTCGTCGTCGCCGTTAAGGCAAAGGTCTACCAATTCCGAAACAGTTGTTTCAGCAAGGCATGTAACAGTATCTGATGCACCGTAGTATATTTTAAGTACATCGTTATCCTCTTTAATGCATGCGCATGGGAATATAACATTCTCTCTCATGCCGTTCTCAATTTCACGTCCTACCTCAGGTGCGATAAGCGGCTTTTTATATATTCCAAGAACCTTTGACGGATCTTCTAAATCTACAAGCATAACGCCTGCGCAGTAACGCTTTTGCCACTTTGGCTCCCAACCGTTTTTGCCTCTTGTTGTGTCAAGGTCAACACCGTGTGTTATCAAAAGCCAGCCTTTGTCAGTTTTGATAGGAGGTGCAGCAGGACCAATTTTGTCGTTTGTGTACGGGAAGTCCTCAACAGCAGCCAAAAGCTTGCTTTCGCCCCAGAACTTTAAGTCAGGTGAGTACGAAATCCAAATATCAAAACGGTCATGGCCCCAACCCATTCTCTTTGCAACTTCGGCTCTTCCGTAAACGGGGAAAGGTCTTTCAAGACGCACATACATACCATTGATTTTTTCAGGGAAGAGTACCATATTTCTGTTATCAGGAACAGATAATGATAAAACCTCCAAATCCTCAAAGTCGCCTATGATTCTGCCGATACCACCACGAAGACCATGGTTTGTATCCATAGCAAAGCAGATATAAAGCTCGCCTTCGATTTCGGTAATTCTCGGGTCATAAATTCTTGTAACCTCGTCGCTCTTTAGCTTGATTGCAGCTTCGAACGGCTTTGGACGAACGTTCCAGTGGATACCGTCATCACTGTCAGCTATACCGAGCACACTGCTGTCGCCCGGCTTGTAGGTGTGTAATTCCCAGTCCCAGTTATAGTCGTTTCTAAACAGCATTATGTACTTGCCGTTACGCTTGATAACTGCAGCGTTATAAACTGCCTCGGAGATATACGGGATATCCTCAGGTGTAAGAATGGGATTGTTTTCGTATCTTCTGATACATTTTGCCGATGTCAGCGGCGGATTTAACTTTGGCATAAAAATCGCTCCTTATATGTTATTTTACTTCTATAACAATAATATATCACGTTGCGGCGATAAACAAAAGTGCTTTTTAGGACATTTTGACACAGTGCGTGTCCCAAAAAGACAAAAGTGTATTGACTAAAAAAGAGTTGATGACTATAATATTATTGGAGGGATAAAAATGGATAAAATAACTGTCGAGCCAAGTGAACTGATAATAAAAACGCATTGTTTCAGAATTTGCATAGAAAGTGCAAGCTATGAACCGCCAAGAATCCCGTGGGTTGTTGAAAAACACAGTCATAACAGCTATGAGATGCATTTTATTACCAAGGGCAAGGGAACGCTTTTGCTTGACAATGAAAGATACGAGCTTGAAAAGGGTATTTTCTATATCACAGGGCCATCTGTATTTCACAGTCAGATTTCCGACGATAATAATCCGATGGAGGAATACGGCATAAACATAACTATCAGGCAAATCAAAGACGATATAGCCTCCGATGTAGATGCTCTTTTGAAAAAAATATGTGAAAATCCGTTTTTTATAGCATCAGATGATTTCGGCGCTGCGGCGTGGTGCGGTTGCATATTAGAGGATATACTAAACGTCGAAGCTGCTGCCGATGAGTGTATAAAGGCTCTTACGACTGCACTTCTTATTTCTGTGGGACGCAAGATTTCGGGCGCACATACAAAAATCAGGAAAACAAATAACAACAGACCGAATATGATGCGCGTTCTCGATCTGTGTTTAAGAAAATTTACCACCAATATTTCGGCAAGTGAGGTTGCAAGCAGTATGTTTATAAGTAGGCGTCATCTTAGTCGTATTATGAATGAGGTATACGGCATGAGCTTTTCAAAAAAGATAGCATCCATGCGCGTGTCATATGCAAAGGAGCTTTTAAAAAGTTCGACTCTCAGCATACAGCAAATCGCAGAAAAGTCGGGGTTTTCATCGTCGCAGATATTTTGCAAAACGTTTAAAAAAATTACCGGTATAACTCCACGAGAATATAAAAAAAGCTGTTCATAATGAACAGCTCGGATTATTGAAAAACCTTATCTTTTGATAGGATTTTTTATTTTGTATTATTCATTTTTCTATACTCCGACGGAGATATGCCAACAAGTTTTTTAAACAATTTTGAAAAATGATAAACATCCTTTAAACCTATGGAATTTGCTATATTTTTAAAATCAACTCCCATAGCTATTAACGCTTTAGCTTTTTTAATTCTATATTCTGTTAAAAATTCATTAGGTGTTTTTCCTGTTTCTTTTTTAAATATTCTGTAAAAGTATGTGCGGTCAAGTCCCAACTGACTTGAAATATTATTAACATTAATTCCCCGTCCGTAATTATATTCAATGTATGCAATTGCATTTTGCACATGATTTTTATTAGAGGGTGCATATCTTTCTGTATAGGTCGCCTTATCTATATGAGATAAACATTCAAGTATGCAAGAAACAAGCCTTAACTGGGAACACGTTTCTTTATTTTCATCAATATATTTAAGACAATCTGTAACACTTACAAGAAAAGCTTTGTCAACATTGTTTATTACAAGCCTGCTGTGTGATATGCCAATATTATTATAATATTTGTGTGCACTTTTTCCGCCAAAAACAATCCAGCAAAATTCCCACGGATTGTCTTTGTTTGCATAATAAGAAACCAAATCGTCAGGATAAATTGCAAAAATATCGCCTTTTTTGAGAATATATTTATGACCGTCTACTTCATAATACCCCTCACCCGAAACAATATAGTGAAGAATATATTTTTTTCTTACTCCCGGGCCATCTGAAAAATCGCCCTGGCATTTCTCATAACCACAACCAAACAAACTCAGTTCGTCCTCTTGATTATAATATGGATTGTAAAATATTCTTTTCATATCAACATCTTCTCTCTGTTATCCCTTATAATTATTCTAACATTAAAACCGACTAAAAGCAACAAATATGCAAAAATAAGCAACATATTTATATTTATGTGCATAATAGCGTTTGATATAATGTACTCAAAAGAACAAAAAAGGAGAGGATATAATGAATATAAAATATTCAGTATTTATTTCAAATGTGGCTTCTTGTAATGACAGATATTGCAGCGCCTATGGGCGAAAATTTTCAATTGAGGAAATGTTTGCAAGGGTTAAAAGCATTCCAAGCATCAGCGGGGTTGATATTGTTTTAACCGAGGAATTTAAAAAAAATCTTGCTGTGGTAAAAAAATGTTTAAAAGAAACAGGCCTTACCCTTGCTTCCGTTGCAGTTGACACTTTTGCCAATCCTATTTATCAAAAAGGAAGCTTTGCCGCAATTGATGAAAATGTGCGTCAAAAAGCAATAGAGGACGCCAAATTTGCTATTGATTTTGCGTCCGAGCTTGGATGTAAAATAGTAACGCTTTGGCCTGGACAGGATGGTTATGACTATATGTTTGCAGCAGACTATATAAAAGAGAGAAAACTTTTTTCAGATGCCGTAAAAGAACTTTGCGAGTACAACAAAAACATTGATATAACTCTTGAATATAAGCTGAAAGAGCCAAGAACCCATTCATATATAAGCACCGTTGGAACTACATTGATGATGCTTAATGATATAAACTGCGATAACGCCGGAATAGCTCTCGATTATGGCCACGCTGTTTTAGGATACGAAAATCCTGCCGAATCTGTTGCAATGTGCAAAATGTATGGTGATAGATTAAGACACATACATATCAATGATAACTACGGCGTATGGGATGACGATATGATTGTGGCAAATGTGCATACAATTGCTTATCTTGAATTTTTATATTGGCTCAAGAAAACAGATTATAAAGGATATATAACCTTCGACCAGTTCCCTTACAGAGAGGACGGAAGAGACGCCGTTTCGGAAAGTGCCGAGTGGATGAGCTATCTTATAGAGCTTATTGATAATGCAGATTCAAAAGAAATTGAAAAGGTTATCGCAAGCGGCAGCCCCATCGAGGCAAGCAAACTTATAAGAAAAATACTGAAAGGAAATTGACATGAAAAATATAAAAGAATTATATAAAGATGAAATAAAAATGCTCGTGCAGGCGTGTCATCGCTGCGCAGAATTGGGCTATGTTACCTCATCGGGCGGAAATCTGTCTGTAAGAGTTGAGGAAAATCTTATTCTTATTACCCCAACAAAAACACCAAAAAGATTTATGACCGAAGATGACATTTGCGCAATCGACCTTGAGGGAAATACGGTGTATGCGCCCGAAGGCAAAAAACCGACCGGCGAAACGCCTTTCCATGCAAGAATCATGAGAATGCGTCCTGATATAAAGGTGATAGTGCACACGCATCCGCCAATACTTACAGGTTTTGCAATCGCACATAGCGATGTGTTGTCAAAGGCAATTTTGCCCGAACCGATTATCGAAGTTGGACCTGTTTTGAACGTTAAATATGCAACGCCTCTATCAGAAGAATTATCCGAAAGCTTTGATAAGGTTATTACAAAATCAAACGCTTTTCTTATGGAAAATCACGGCTTTTTAATCTGCGGATGCGACGATGTTTTAAACACAGTCGAGCAGCTGCAAATGGTTGAAGCTATGGCGCAGTCTATCGTAGCAGCAAAATGTATAGGAAAAGTAGAGTTTTTGTCAAAGACAGATTTAGATGAACTTGAAGAGGTAATTAAAGTGCGTAGTCTTAAAATCCCCGGCCTTGAGCAGACCTCGCTTAAAGATATTTATTAAAAAGAAAATTTCAATATTATAAAAAGGAGCGATATTTATGTTAAAAGGAATACCAAATATTATTACCCCCGAACTTTTAAAAATTCTTATGGAAATGGGCCACGGAGATGAACTCGTAATAGGCGACGGCAACTTGCCAGGTCAAAGCATGGGCAAAAGATGTGTAAGATGTGATGGTCACGGAGTGCCCGAGCTTTTGCGCGCAATTTTAAAGCTTTTCCCGCTCGATACATACGAAAAACCCGTCTTCATTATGGAAAAAGTTCCGGGAGATGATGTCGAAACGCCTATATGGGATACTTTTGACGAAATTGTAAAACAGCACACAAACGAAAAAATAGAGAAACTTGAACGTTTTGAGTTTTATGAAAGAGCAAAAAAAGCATACGCTGTTGTTATGACAGGCGAAACATCTCTTTATGCCTGTATGATTATTAAAAAGGGCATACTCACAGAAGATTATTAATAACTGTCAAAAATAAAGGCTGATAACTGCTCATATAACACTTGATAATCAGTTTGTTTGTGTTATAATCAAACTTGACAGCTTATTTTTACAAAGAAAGGATTGATTTTTATGCATACACTCTATGGCGATGGAATTAACGACGATACGCAGGCTATACAAGAAATGCTTGACACTGGAATTTCTGTCGTTGAGCTTCCCGTGCCCAAAGTGCATTATTGTATAAGTAAAACGCTTAAAATACATTCTAATCAGACACTAAAACTCGGCCGAACAACAACTATCAAGCTTTTGCCCGACTCAAGTTGCCTTATGATTACAAACGCCGAAGAGGACGCACACGATATTGCAATCGAGGGCGGAATATGGGATTTTAATAATAAACATCAACTACCCAATCCTAACAAAACAAAAAAGAACAACCCATTTATAACGCATCAGGATGGAAATCCGAACACTATCATAAGATACACTGATTTGTATCGTGGTTCTGCGATGCGTTTTTATAAAATCACAAGATTTTCGCTTCGCAATCTGACCGTTAAAGACCCCGTAACATATTGCGTAGAAATGGCATATATAAAATATTTTACGGTAGAAAACATAAACTTTGATTTGAACCTCGGAAATCCAACCGCTGAAAACATGGACGGAATCCATATTGACGGCGGATGTCAGTACGGGAGCGTACGAAATGTGCAGGGAACATGTTATGATGACGTTGTGGCCCTGAATGCAGATGACGGATGCGACGGACCGATACAAGATATTGAAATCGACGGCGTTTTCGGCAACGATTCGCTACGTGGCGTAAGACTTCTTTCAACAAAGTCTTTGGTTGCACGAATTTCCATATCAAATGTTTTCGGAACATTTTATCAAAACTGCATAAGCTTGACATATTTTTATTCGTTTAGCGGAATAAGAGGAAAAATGAGTCATATAAGCATAAAGAATATTTATGGAAAAAATGCACCAAGAATACCCGAATACGGCAAAGGTGATAATTCTGTCTTTGATTATACTTTCATTTGGGTTGACAGCAATTTGGATATAGATTTTCTCACAATTGATAATTTGTGCAGGCAGGAAGATATATCTTATGTTGAAACATTAAAGGTGTGTGAAAATGCTCATATAAAAAATCTGTCGCTTTCAAATATTTATCACGAAAATATAACGGCAGGTCCAATTTCGCTGTTTCTTAACGAAGGCATTATAGATAAGCTTTATATGTATAATGTCGAGTCAAACAATGACGTTAAACTTGTAAATAATGGCACAATTAGAGATGTTAAAGAAATTTAAAATACAAAAAAGCTGTTCTTTGGCCACCACCAGATAAGGAAGTTTTGTCCTAAAAAGCTCACTTTTGGCGAATTTCTGCGTTAAAAAAGCAAATAAACCGCGAGGTTTGTTTGCTTTTTTGTCTTGAACTTCATCCAAAATTAAGTCTTTTAGGATGCAAAGCAGTTTTGAATTGAGATATTTTTTGTTTAGACAAATCATAAAAAATCCCGATATACTCGCGTATTTCGGGATTTTTTTGTGCAGTATAAGCGGAAAATAGCCATTCAAAACCAAGACTTCCTTATCTGGTGGTGGCCAAAGAACAGCTTTTTAAATTACATATTCTTTTTTCGTTTTAAAAACGATAGCTTTGTTTCTGAAATAATAACAGATAAAAATATAAGCAGAAATCCGAAAAAAAGCTTTAGTGTAAGAATTTCATAACCAAGACTCACGCTGAATATCGCACCAAAAACCGATTCGAGAGTAAGTATTATTGCTGCGGGAGATGGATTGGTATACTTTTGTCCGATGTTTTGAAGAAGAAGTGCCCCTGCAGTGCAAAATACTGCAAGGTATATAACGCCTGGCAAAGCCTCTGTGCTTATTTGTGGGATTGCGCTTTCAAAAAGCAGCGTCGTAATCCAGCAAAAAACAGCGGCAAAGAAAAACTGCAAAATAGTAATTACTATCGGGTCTTTGTCAGCACCGAATATGGATATTGCTACCAGGTGGAGTGCGAAAAACAATCCTCCCACAAGCGTAAGGGTGTCACCAAACCCAATGGAAAAATCGGAATTTAAAGATATAAAACCAATTCCCGTAATACATAAAAATGCGGCAATAAGATTGTATTTATCGGGCTTTTTCTTTGTGAAAAACCAGAAAATAAACGGCACCATTACACAATAAATTGCCGTGAGAAATGCATTCTTTCCTGGCGTAGTATCGGTTATACCAATTGTTTGCGTCGAATATGCCAAAAACAGCATAAGACCGATAATTCCTCCGTGTAGAATATATGTAAGGTTAATTTTTTTTAAGTTTTTTATAAAAATTACAGACAGCAGTATGCAAGCTATACTGAACCTGAGTGCAAGCAACAGATGAGGCGCCGTAAGATCTACGGCATCCTTCATCACAATAAACGAGCTGCCCCATATAAGAGCCGCCAAAAACAAGGCAAGCTTTGCATAAACTTTTGATGAACCTTTTATATAAATCAATCCCTTCTGATATATTCGTTTTTCCAAAAAACAAGCATGCTTATCAATTATACTATATGATGCATAAAAAATCAATGTTAAAAATATAACCGTATTAATTTTAAAATTCTCTTGCGCTTAACCAAACAATTATATATAATAGGTAATAAAGGGGGGCGATTTGATGAAAAATATTGCTCTGATACCAAACGCAGAACGCGATAAAAATTATAAATATACAAAAGAGCTTATTAACATAATAGGCTCGCGTGCAAATATTTTGCTTTCAAAAAAGCATGCCGGAGTCGGAGAGGGCGTGTGCTATGTAGAGGATAGAGAGCTTTCTTCAAAGGCGGACATTTTGATTGCGCTCGGCGGTGATGGTACGATTTTGGGTGTTGTCAACGATGCGCTCGGTTACGATGTGCCCGTGCTGGGAATAAACCTTGGTCATTTGGGTTTTTTGGCTGAAATTGAGCCGTTTAATATGGAATATGCGGTAAATAAAATTTTGACAGACGATTTTGAAATTGAAAGCCGAGCTATGATACGCGCTGATATATACCGTGGCGGCGAGAGCATAAAAACGCTTCATGCACTAAATGATATACTGGTCGCACGCGCATCATTTTCGCGTCTTTTAAGGCTTCGCACAACGATTGACGCACATCTTCTTGACTCGTTTGTGGCAGACGGAGTTATACTTTCTACTCCGACGGGCTCTACGGCGTATTCTTTGTCGGCGGGCGGACCGATAGTCGATCCGTCGATTGAGGCGATGCTTATAACACCGGTGTGTCCTCATTCGATGCACACGCGCCCTATGGTAGTGCCGCTTGCAAAAAAGCTTATAGTAGAGTTTGAGGAAGGCTATGACGAAGAAGGTGCATTTGTGAGCGCCGACGGCAAGAGGGGCATAAATCTTTCCTCGGGAGATGTGATTTGTGCGTCAAAATCCGAGCATACAATAAAGCTCGTAAAAATTACAGATACAACCTTTTATGATACAATACGTCAAAAACTTAATGAGCGTGGAGCGGCAAAGTAAAAGTTTGTCATACGCAAAGAACGGAGATATTGATATGAAGAATAAAAGACATGCAAAGATACTTGATATAATTTCACAATATGATACTGTTACACAGAGTGCTCTCACAGAAAAACTGTGCGAATTTGGCTTTAGTGTAACTCAGGCAACTGTATCGCGCGATATAAAAGAGCTTGGTCTTGTCAAGGTGTCAGCAGGTACGAGTGGCTACCGCTATGCTTTGCCCACAAATGTTGTTTCGCACACATCAAAGCATATGTCGATATTTTCACAGTCGGTTATAAGTATTGAATATGCACTTCATACAATCGTAATCAAGACACTTGCCGGTATGGCACAGGCGGCAGCAGCAGCAATTGACAGCTCTGTGGGAAACAGAATTTTAGGCTCAATTGCGGGCGATGATACAATAATTATCGTAACCGAGTCGGAAAAGGCGGCGCTCGCTCTTACGGCTGTACTTCGTCAGATGCAGGAGGGAAAACACTCAAAGGGGTGAGGATAGGTGCTTACACAACTCAACATAAAAAATGTTGCCGTAATTGATGAAACGGACATTACGCTTGGAAAAGGACTTAATGTGCTCACAGGTGAAACAGGCGCTGGAAAATCAATTGTAATAGATTCTATAAATATGATTTTAGGTGAGCGCGGCGGACGTGAGCTTGTGCGCTATGGCAAGCAAAGTGCCATTATACAGGCGGTTTTTGAAGATGTCTGCAAAAAAGCTCTGGATTGCGCAGATGAATATGATGCGCTCGAAGATGATGATACGCTTATGCTTACCAGACGTATAAATGAAAATGGAAAAAGCACATGTCGTGTAAATTCGGCGGTAGTGCCATCGTCAACGCTTCGTCAGATGGGTACATTTTTGGTAGATATTCATGGTCAGCACGACAATCAGAGGCTTTTGATGCCCGCGCAGCATATAGAATTTCTCGATAGCTTTGGAAAAGACGAAATCGCGCCTGCAAAAGAGGAATACAACGCTCTTTACGAGCAATATACCGAGCTTTTAAAAAAGCTTGAAGGTCTTGAAAGCGGGGAGCAAAGTCGCCTTGAAAGAATAGATTTTCTAAGCTTTCGAACAGATGAGCTTGACAAGGCGTGCCTTGCAGAAGGCGAAGAGCAGCAGCTTATGGCAGAAGAAAAGCTTTTGTCAAACGCAGAGGAGATAATAAAATCACTCTCTTCTTCATACTCGGTGCTCTATGATGGTGAATTTACGGCGTATGATGCACTTTCAGCGGCTCTTTCATCACTTTCGGATGCAAGCGACTTTGATGAAGAGCTTGAAGAGGCGAGAGAGGAGCTTTCCGATATTGTATATAGAGTAGGTGATATCGCATCGTTTCTTCGCACAAAACGTGATAGTCTTGAGTTTGATGGCGGGCGCCTTTTTGAGATTCAGGAGCGGTTAGCACTTATATCATCTATAAAGAGAAAATATGGCGGCGATGTTGGCGAAATTATAGAGCTTAATAAAAAGATGCACGAAGAACTTGACATTCTTACAGGCGGCGGTGAAAACGCCGAAACTGTACGCACTCAGCTCGGTGAGTGTGAAGAAAGACTCAAACAAGCAGCAGAGCGTCTGAGCGCAGCGCGTATGGATGCGAAAAAGCAGTTTGAAGATCTTGTATCAAAAGAGCTTGACGAGCTTGATATGGGGAAGGTAGCATTCTTTATACAGGTAGAAAGGCTACCAGACTATGGCCGGGATGGCACAGATAAAGTAGAGTTTTTAATTTCGACAAATCCGGGCGAGCCATTAAAGCCGCTTTCAAAAATTGCGTCGGGCGGCGAGCTTTCACGCATTATGCTTGCGCTGAAAACCGTGCTTGCCGACTCGGACGATGTTGCCACGCTTATTTTTGACGAAATTGATACGGGTGTATCGGGACGTGCGGCGGGTAAAATTGCCGAAAAGCTCTGTAAAATCGCAAAGCGCAGACAAGTTATATGCATAACGCACCTTGCACAGATAGCTTGTGCGGCAGATAATCATTATCTTATAAAAAAGGACGAAAAGGATGGCATGTCCTCGACTCATATAAGCCTTCTTGACGAGCAGGAGCGTATAGAGGAGCTTTCAAGAATAATGGGCGCACTCGAGATAACTGATACAACGCGCGCACACGCAAAGCAGCTAAGATGTGATGCACTTAAAATGAAGGAAGAGTTAAAGTAGTATGAAGCAGGTAGGAAAAATTATTTCAATAGATGGAGAATATGCGACGCTTTTGGTGGCAAAGACGAGTATGTGTGGTGAAAACTGTGGCTCGTGCAAGGGCGGTTGCAAACCGGGTTCGCAGAAAGTGATTGCACGCTTTGACGATGGACAAAGCGGCGAGGTGGGCGATATGGCGGTGCTTGAAATGGAGGATAAGCGTGTGCTTTTGATGGCGGCGCTTTTGTACCTTTTACCGCTTGTGGCGATGTTTTTTGCATATTTTATTGCGTATTTTGTTTCACACAGCGAGCCGATAAGCATACTTTCTGCTTTGATATCCACATTTTTAGTGTTTTTTTCTGCCAAATTAGTCGATAAAATACTAAAAAACAACAAAAAATACGAAATACGTATCACTAAAGTGTTGCACTAAAATTAATTTTGTGATAGAATAAAGGGACAGCTTTGAATAGTTGCCTCTTTTTAATATCTGTTTTGTGATATTAAAAATGTGAATATAAATGTACGGAGGTGTGTGATGGAGCCGAGGATAAACATTTTTGTCGGACACTTCGGTAGCGGCAAAACAGAGGTATCGATAAATTTTGCAATACAAAAGGCAAAAGAAGGTAAAAAGGTTACGATTGTTGACTGCGACATTGTAAACACATATTTTCGCACACTCGATGCAAAAAAAGAGCTTGAATCGTATGGAATACGCGTCATAGCACCAACTTTTGCAAATTCAAATCTTGAAATGCAGATGATACCGGCAGATATTTTGTCTGTATTTGAAGAAAAGGACAGCACCGTAGTATTTGACGTGGGCGGCGACGAGGATGGAGCGTATGCACTCGGTGCATACAAGCATCTTTTTGAGCGTGAAGGATACAGGATGTTTTTTGTAATAAATGCAAGACGTCCGCTTACGGCAACTGCGGCTGATACACTTGAATATATGGCAGATATCGAAAGAGCGTCAAGGCTTTGTATAACAAATCTTATTAATAACACAAATCTTGCTGCAGAGTCTGGCGTAGAGGATGTAATTTTTGGCGATGCGCTTGTAAGTGAAATATCAAAGCTTACGGGTCTTGATTACACTTATGCCTGCGCGGATGAAGAAATCGTTAATAAATTGCCTGAAGACCTTGCAAAAAAGGCATTTGGGCTTTCATTATATTTAAAATTATCTTTTTAATATTGGGAAAGAGGTGTTATTTATATGGCAAAGGTTACTTTTGATAAGGACAGATGCAAAGGCTGCGAGCTTTGTACAACAGTTTGCCCGAAAAAGATTGTAGTCATGAGTAAAGACGAAATGAATGCAAAGGGATTTCATCCTGCCCAGGTAATCGAGCAGGATAAGTGCATAGGCTGTGCATTTTGCGCTACAATGTGTCCCGATTGTGTAATCGAAGTTGAAAAATAATGTAGAGTGTTTTGGAGGGATAAAAATGTCAGATAAAGTTTTGATGAAGGGAAATGAAGCTTTGGCTGAGGCTGCTATACAGGCGGGCTGCCGCTTGTTTTTCGGCTATCCGATTACGCCACAGACAGAGCTTGCCGCATATATGGCAAAAAAGATGCCAAAGGTTGACGGCTTGTTTTTGCAGGCTGAAAGCGAGGTTGCGGCAATTAATATGGTATATGGTGCTGCGGGTGCAGGCGCAAGAGTTATGACAAGCTCGTCAAGCCCCGGAGTAAGTCTTAAACAGGAGGGTATCTCATACATAGCAGGTGCAGACCTTCCGTGTGTTATTATTAACATTGTGCGTGGTGGCCCCGGTCTTGGCGGAATTCAGCCCGCACAGTCGGATTATTTTCAGGCTACAAAGGGCGGCGGACACGGCGATTATCATTTGATAGTCCTTGCTCCAAGCTCGGTACAGGAAATGGTAGAGCTTACATCACTTGCGTTTGACCTTGGTGATATATATCGTATGCCTGTAATGATTATGGGTGATGGCGCACTTGGTCAGATGATGGAGCCGATTTCGTTTGACGATGTTAAAAAGTACGAGGTGCCTGAAAAGACATGGGCAACAACAGGTACTAAGATGAAGAGAAAACGCAACATTATAAATTCTCTTTATATAACACCCGACGAGCTTGAAGAGCTTGTATGGGAGCGTGAAAAGAAATACGATGTAATTCGTGCAAACGAAGCGCGTGCAGAAGAATATATGACAGAGGATGCAGACTATATCATAGCTGCATACGGTACAACTGCAAGAATTGCTAAAAATGCAATAAAGACACTTCGTGAGCAGGGCATAAAGGCAGGACTTATTCGTCCGATTACACTTTGGCCGTTCCCGAGCGATGTGTTTAATAAGGCTGCTGACACTGCAAAAGCATTTTTGTCAGTTGAAATGAGCACAGGTCAGATGGTTGAGGACGTAAAGCTTGCAGTAAACGGCAAGAAGGACGTGTTCTTCTTCGGCAGAACGGGTGGTATGGTGCCCACACCTGCTGAAATTGTTGAAAAGATTAAAGAAATAGACGGAGGTGTGAAATAATGGCTAAAGTATTTGAAAGACCACATGCACTCAGTGATGTTTCACTTCACTATTGCCCGGGATGTACTCATGGCATTATTCACCGTCTTGTTGCAGAGGCGATAGATGAGCTTGGTATAGAGGGAAAGACAATCGGTGTTGCACCGGTTGGATGCTCGGTTTTTGCATATAACTATTTTGAATGTGATATGCAGCAGGCAGCGCATGGTCGTGCACCTG
Source organism: Oscillospiraceae bacterium (assembly GCA_015068725.1). Taxonomy (GTDB): domain Bacteria; phylum Bacillota; class Clostridia; order UBA1381; family UMGS1253; genus Aphodoplasma. The sequence continues at coordinate 16,225 of SVKA01000018.1, forward strand.
CGGTTGCTACGGGTATAAAGAGAGCAAACACAGATAACGTTGTATTCACATATCAGGGCGACGGCGACCTTGCAGCTATTGGTACTGCCGAAACAGTACATGCAGCAACACGCGGCGAAAATATAACGGTAATATTTGTAAACAATGCAATTTATGGTATGACAGGCGGACAGATGGCACCTACCTCGCTTGTAGGTCAGGTAACACAGACCACTCCGTACGGACGTAAGACAGAAACTCAGGGTTATCCGATAAGAGTTTGTGAAATGCTTTCAACACTTGACGGAACTGCATATGCAGAGCGTGTAAGTGTAGATGATATCAAAAATATCAAAAAGGCAAAAGCAGCGATTAAAAAGGCGTTTGAGTATCAGATTGATAAAAAAGGCTTTTCGATTGTCGAAGTACTTTCAACATGTCCTACAAACTGGGGACTCAGCCCGAAGGAAGCAATCCAGTGGCTCCGCGACAACATGATGGAGGTATATCCTCTCGGAGTGTATAAAGATAAGGGGGCGGACAAATAATGAGTAAAACAAACGAAGTTATTATAGCAGGCTTTGGCGGACAGGGTATCCTCTTTGCCGGAAAGGTGCTTGCATATGGCGGTCTTATGTGTGATAAAGAGGTTTCATGGCTTCCGTCATACGGCCCTGAGATGCGCGGCGGTACAGCAAACTGCCACATAATCATTTCGGATGCTCCGATTGGTTCGCCTATTATAACAGAGCCAAACGTTCTTATCGCTATGAACAAGCCCTCGCTTGACAAGTTTGAAAACGCTGTTGTAAGTGGCGGTACAATCATTGTTGACAGCTCGCTTATCGACAGAAAGGTAGAGCGTGATGACGTAAACGTATTCTATATCCCCGCTACACAGATGGCGCTCGATATGGATGCGTCGAAAATGGCTAATATGATTATACTTGGAAAGCTTATCAAGGAAGCTGATGTTTTAACTTATGACGAGCTTAAAAAAGGACTTGAAAAGTGCGTTCCGCCTTCAAAGGCAGATCTTATCGACTTTAATATGAAGGTTATTGACGCAGGTTATAATTATTAATTTTTAAAATTAATGCAAAAAGAGGAGATGTGAATTCACATCTCCTCTTTTATTGTATATATCTTATTTTCTGTAATCTATCAAATGCTTGTTTTTAACCATATACTCGGCTCCCGAATACACGGTAATTGCAACCATTGCCCATTCGCCAATATATGAAATTATTTTCAGGAACGCAAAATTATCCCAGATGGGCGCAAAAAGCATTATATACACAACCACAACAATCTGTGTTACTGTTTTAAGCTTGCCCGAAAATGCCGCAGCGATTACCTTGCCCGAGCTTATAGCAACAATACGAAGCCCTGTTACGATAAACTCGCGCGCAATTATAATGATTACACCGACAGGGGAAATCTGCCTGAAATACACCATACCTATAAGCGCAGATACGACGAGTATTTTATCAGCAAGAGGGTCGATAAATTTACCAAAATCGGTAATCTGGTTGTACTTTCTTGCAATATGACCGTCTATACCATCTGTTGCAGCAGCCACTATAAAAATAAGCAGTGCTATGTAGCTTGAAAATGGCACAATATCGGTCAAAAAGAAAAACAAAAAGACAGGAATCATTGCAATTCTTATTAGTGTAATTTTGTTAGCTGTGTTCATATTTCTTCTCCTATCAAATCATATTCTTGCGCACACAGTATGCGCACATTTACAAATTCGCCGTTTTGTACTTCGCGCTCTGCGCCAAAGTATACAAGCGAGTCTACATCTATACTGTCGGCATAGCTGCGCCCTTTGTAAAGGCAGTTTTCCTCATCAAAGCCCTCGCACAACACCTCATAAACCTTGCCAACTCGCTCTTCGTTTTTTTCAAGTGAAATTGCCTGCGCAATTGCCATAAGCTTGTCACGGCGTCTTATTTTTGTGCGCTCACTGATTTGCCCCTCAAGCTTTGCTGCCGGCGTATTTTCCTCTTTTGAATATGCAAACACTCCGACTCTGTCAAGACGCATTTTTTCTACAAAATCGCAAAGCTCATTAAAATCTTCTTTCGCTTCACCCGGAAAACCCGCAATAAGTGAGGTGCGGATTATTGCATCATCCATTTTTTCGCGTATCTTATGTATAAGCTTTTCAAGAGAAGCTTTGTTTGTTTTTCTGCCCATACGCTTTAAGACGCTGTCGCTTGCGTGCTGAATTGGTATGTCAAAATAATGAAGAATTTTTTCATTTGATGCCATAACATCCAAAAGCTCGTCTGTGATGCCCTCGGGATAGCAGTAATGAAGCCTTATCCATTTTATATTATCGATTTCACACAGGCTTTTTAAAAGCTCGCCAAGACTGTTTTTGCCATATATGTCCTTGCCGTAGCAGGTAGTATCCTGCGCAATCAATATAAGCTCGCGCACACCCGTATCTGCAAGATGCTCTGCTTCCTCGCAAACATCCTCAATAGTTCGTGAGCGGTATTTTCCACGAAGAGAAGGTATTACACAGTAAGTGCACTTGTTATCACAGCCCTCGGCAATTTTCAGATACGCACTATGGGACGGAGTAGTAATTATGCGAGGCATACCCTCAAGCGTGAAGTCCTCGCTATGCCCGTAAAGGCAAACGCACTGCCCATTCATACAAGAATTTATGACATCGCATATTTTATTAAAATCGCCTGTACCGACGATTGCATCGACTTCGGGCAGTTCGCGCTTTATGTCCTCGTGATAGCGCTCAGCAAGGCATCCCGTAACAACAAGGCATTTACATTCTCCTTCATCTTTAAAACGCGCCATATCGAGTATCGTATTTATAGACTCCTCTTTTGCATCGCCTATAAATGAACAGGTATTTATTATAATTACATCAGCCGTTTCGGGAGTATTTACAAATGTATGTCCCTTCTCAGCAAGAAAGCCAAGCATATTTTCGGTGTCAACAAGGTTTTTTGCACATCCAAGCGACGCCACCGCTATTTTATATTTCAAATCAATCGTCCTTCCCAAAGTCAAAGTCTTCTTTTATGGAAGATATTGCACCTTTTATATCGGAAAATTCATAGCCTTTGGCTATAAAGTGCCTTATCGTCTTATCAATATTTTTGTGCTCAAAATTGCCATTAAGCTTTTTTTCTGCCAGAGAAATGAGCGTATCTTTTTCGCAAAAATCAAATTCGTATATGACATCTTCTATTGTGTATGCGTCAACGCCTTTATATAAAAGCGCTTGTTTTATGCGCTTTATGCCATATTTTTTAGAGACAATACAATTTTGTATATATGCTCTTGCATATTCTTTATCATTAATAAAGCCGTATTCGCATGCCCACTCACACACATCGGATGCGGTGCCTTCTAAAAAGCCCTGACGCAAAAGCTTGTCAAAAAGCTCTTTTTTTGTATGCATACGCCGTGAAAGTATATTAAGCGCTTTATTTTTTGCTTTGTCAAAAGAGGGTGCATCTGTATTCAAGACAAAAAATCCTCCACATTCTGCTTTTCATATCCTTCGATACTATTTTACACCTATACAGGCTTTTTTGCAATATAAAAACACATTTCGCATAAGTTTTATTTATCCTTTTTTACCTGCTTCCAGTAAGCGTCAATCGCATTTTCATTTTTGTTGTTTCCTGGAGTATAATATTTTTTGTCCTTGATATTATCGGGCAGATACTGCTGGGAAACATAATTATTTTCAAAGCTGTGCGGATATTTATATCCTTTTCCGTGCCCGAGCTTTTCGGCGCCGCCATAATGCGCATCACGAAGAGATGAAGGGATAGAGCCAGTATTCATATTTTCAACATCGTGCATAGCAGCATCAATCGCACATATCGCAGAATTGCTTTTCGGAGCGGTTGCAAGCAAAAGCACAGCCTCGGCAAGAGGGAGTCTTGCTTCGGGAAGGCCAAGCTGCAAAGCAGAGTCAACGCACGATTTTACAATAGTAGCTGCCATAGGGTATGCCATACCGATGTCCTCCGAGGCAATTACCATAAGTCTGCGGCATGCAGAAATCATATCGCCTGCACACAAAAGGCGTGCAAGATAATGCATAGCAGCGTCGGCATCGGAGCCACGGATTGATTTTTGAAAAGCACTTAAAATATCATAGTGGCTGTCGCCATCGCGGTCATATCGCATAGCCTTTTTTTGAGTTGCTCCTTCGACAGTTTCAAGCGTAACATATATATTGCCTTTTTTATCAGGACTTGATGACATAACGCACACCTCAAGGGTGTTTAGAGCCTTTCTTACATCACCACTGCAAATACTGCATATAAAATCTAAAACATCCTCATCAAACTCTATCTTGACATTACCCATACTCTCTTCAAGAATTGATGTTGCACGAATGAGTGCTTTTTTGATATCCTCGTTTTCGACGGGTAAAAATTCAAACACGTTTGAACGCGACAAGATAGCGTTGTATATATAAAAATAAGGATTTTCTGTTGTCGATGCAATCAGGGTAAGGCGTCCGTTTTCAATAAATTCCAAAAGCGACTGCTGTTGCTTTTTGTTGAAGTTTTGAATCTCGTCAAGGTATAATAAAGCTCCCTGTGAGCCGAAAAGAGTATCAAGCTCGCTTACGATAGCGCGTATATCACTTACCGAGGCAGTTGTAGCATTGAGCTTATAGAGGCGTTTGCCTGTACAGTTTGCAATAATGTTTGCGACGGTTGTTTTGCCTGTTCCGCTCGGGCCGTAAAATATCATATTTGGAACGTTCTTTTTTTGTATAAGATTATAAAGCACTTTGCCTTTTGAAAGGATGTGCTTTTGACCGACAACGTCCTCAAGGTTTTTTGGACGCACCATATCTGCCAATGGGAGCTGCATTTTTTTCACCTGCTTCTTTTTAAGATATAAAACAAAAAACGGCTGTATGACAGCCGTTTTTATTGTTGTTTTCAGCGTCAAATTCTACGCATTATTTATACATAGCAATTTCAACTGTTTTGGTAAGTACATCGATATAACTGTATGATACACGCCTGCTTTCATTTTCGTCATCAGGCTGTCTTTCCAGTCTTACGGTAAAAATACTCGGATAGATATTTTCGATTACTCCTCTGCGGACTATTGCCGACTTACGTCCCTTCTTCGATGTCAGGCGAACTTTTCTGCCGATATTTTGTTGCAGACTCTTTTTTACCGATGCAAGTTCGTTTCTTTCAATCATTAGTTTCACCCCTACACCATTTATACAACGATATAATTTTAGCATAAAACATATAAAAAGTCAAGGGTTTTTTTCTGCTCTGTTAAAAAAGTGTTACAGTTTGTTTACAAGGGGTTTTATTTTTTTTGCCTGGCATATTGCCAATGCTGCGTCAGTACAAAAAAAGAAGCACTGCAGAGTGCTTCTTTTTTGTATAATTATTCTTCTTATTTTGTTCCGAATATTCTGTCGCCCGCATCACCAAGACCCGGAACGATGTAGCATTTATCATTGAGCCCTTCGTCAACGTTTGCACAGAAAATTTCGATGTCGGGATGTGCCTTTGAAAGAGCATTAATACCTTCCGGAGCAGCAATAAGACATAAAAATTTAATGTTTTTTGCGCCGTATGATTTAATCTGACCGATTGCATCTATTGCGCTACCGCCCGTTGCAAGCATTGGGTCAACAACTACAACAAGTCTTTGGTCAATGTCAGCAGGAAGCTTGCAGTAATATGGATGCGGCTGCATTGTTTCTTCATCACGATACATTCCGATATGACCTACTTTTGCCGTAGGAACAAGCCTTAAAAGACCGTTAACCATTCCAAGTCCTGCACGAAGAATCGGAACAACTGCAATGTTTTTGCCTGCAATCATTTTTTGCGTAGTCTTTTTGATAGGAGTTTCGATTTCAACGTCTTTTAGTGGCAAATCTCTGAGAGATTCATAGCACATAAGCATTGTTATCTCTTCTACCAGTTCACGAAACTCTTTGTTTGTAGTAGATGTTTGACGGAGTATAGTTGTTTTATGCTGAATAAGTGGATGGTCAAATGTTATAACTTTACTCATAATTGTCTCCTATTCTTCTTTTGCCTTTGAAACCATAACATTTGTCAAAATGCCGAGAATCAAAGCGCAAGCAATTGAAGTAATTGTAATTTTGCCAAATGTAAGTGTAAGACCGCCGATACCTGTAATAAGGATAACTGCAACAACGAAAAGGTTTTTGTTTTCGCCAAGGTTAACCTGCTGAATCATTTTAAGACCTGAAACTGCGATAAAGCCGTAAAGTGAAATACATACACCGCCCATTACACAGTTAGGAATTGTAGCCAAAAATGTTACAAAAGGTGCAACAAATGATGCAGCGATTGCTATAATTGCTGTTGTAAGAATTGTAATAACCGAAGCGTTACCTGTAATAGCTACACAGCCAACTGACTCGCCGTATGTTGTGTTGGGGCAGCCACCGAAGAATGCGCCTGCAATAGAACCGATACCGTCACCAAGAAGTGTTCTGTGAAGACCGGGCTCTTCCAAAAGCTCAGCTCCAATGATTGAGCTTAAGTTTTTGTGGTCTGCGATATGTTCTGCAAATACAACAAATGCAACAGGAATATAAGCAACTGCAACAGTTGCAATATAGCCCATATCAATTTCCCCTATGCCTTTGAAAGCCTGAACAAATGTGAAATCAGGATACCACTGCATATTAGCAAATGCTGAAAAATCAATAACCATTAATGCGGGGATGTTTGCAAATGTTCCGATTAATGTAAAGATTGTAGCCAAAACATAGCCTGCAACAATACCGATGATGAAGGGAATAAGCTTTGTCATCTTTTTACCATATACCGAGCAGATGATAACAACAGCAAGTGTTACAAGACCACAGATAATGCAAACATACGGAGAAGCAGTAGCAACTTTTGCAACCTGAAGGTCGCTGATTGCTGCACCTGCAAGTGAAAGACCGATTAGCGCAACCGTAGGTCCGATAACAACAGGCGGCATAAGCTTGTTAATCCATTTAACGCCTGCAAATTTAACGATAATTGCAAGTACAACATAAACAAGACCTGCAAAAATCGCACCAAGGATAAGACCTGCATAGCCTGCAGCGATTGATGCACCGCCTGCAAAAGCTGCGAGCATCGAACCGATGAAAGCAAATGAAGAACCAAGGAAAACCGGGCTTCTAAACTTTGTGAAAAGCTGGTAAACTATTGTACCCACGCCTGCACCAAAGAGTGCAGCTGAGTGCGACATTCCGTTGCCTATAATTGCAGGAACTGCAATTGTAGCAGCAAGGATTGCCAGAAGCTGTTGGAATGCAAATACTAACAGCTTACCAAATGTTGGTTTGTCTTTTACGCCATAGACCAAATTCATTTTAATATCCTCCCCTTATGGCATACGCCATTTGATAAAATTTGATAAAAAACGACAGTTTTTTATCAAATTTTATTATATTTTAAATAAAACTGTTTGTCAAGGCGTTTTGTATAATAAAACTTACTTATTTTAATTGTTTGTTGTTGATTATTTTTTATGTATGTGATATGATAAACACCAAAGACAAAATCAATGAGCAGTAAAAAACTGGATGTGAAAAAATGTATATAGCGGCACAGATAGTGGGAGTAGTTGCAGTAGCGATGTTTCTATCGAGCTATCAGTTTAAAACGAGAAAAAATATAATTTTAGTCAATGCTTCTGCAAATATACTGTATGTACTTCAATACATAATGCTTGGTGCGTTTGAAGGAGCGTTTGTGGACTCTTTGTCTGCTATGTCGTCGATTGTGGCAAATAATAAGCATAAAAGCCTTATTGCAAAGAATACAAAAGCGGTTGTTGTTTTTATAAATTTATTGTTTTTGCTTGCAGGAGTGGTAACGTATAAAAACATATTCAGCCTGTGTGCTATTATTGGCTCTGCACTTCAAACAAACGCTTTGTGGATAACAGATGAAAAGAAAATAAGACTTGTTTCTTTTCTTGGCTCACCGTTCTGGCTTGTCTATAACTTTATAAGCCATTCGTATGGGCCAACTGTGGGAAGTGTGCTTAATATGCTTTCAATCGGGCTTGCGATTTACAGATATGATATACGCTCTGAAAGGGAAAATAAATCATAACCTATTTATAAAACTGTGAAAAAATATTCCGTCATAGTTTCGGGCGATTCCTTTTTTCCGTTGTTAATCCACCACCATATAGTTTCTACAAAAGTCGATGTAATATGATTTATCCAATAACTATCAGGTAATTTATCGCTTTTTTTTGATGCGAATAACGGCAATTGATTTTCGATAAGCTTGACAAGATTGTTTTTGAAATATCTTAAAAACAATTCATTGTTTTTGCTTGCAAGCAACTCTAAAATATTGTTATCGTTTTTTTGCAGATGCTGAAACAAATGAAGAAAAACAGAATCGGGCGCATCACACTTGAAAATGTGTTTGTGCTCATTTTTTTTGCCCTTTGCATCAAAAATATGGCAAAAAAGCTCCTCGCACAGTTCCTTTAACAAAAAATCCTTTGTCTCAAAATGCGAATAAAAGGTTGCTCTGCCTATGTCGGCACACTCAATGATTTCGCCGACTGTAATATGCTTATAATCCTTTTTTGACAAAAGGCTTATAAAGGCTTTGAATATAGCTTCTCTTGTTTTTCTCTGACGTCTGTCCATGATGGTATCCCCTCCATACAATTTTATAAAAATGTTCAGTAACAAACGGTTTATATATATTATCTGTTGAGCTTGTCTTGCTTTGACGATAAAATAATACTGAACAATATGTTCGATATTAAATATATTGTATTATAAAATTACACGCAAGTCAATGGAGGAATAATATGAAAATAGAAAAAAATATTTTAATAGCATTTATTTTAAATGCAGCGTTTTCGGTTTTTGAATTCTTTGGTGGAATATTTACGGGTAGTGTTGCGATTATTTCCGATGCCGTTCACGATATCGGCGATGCCATCAGTATTGGAATCTCGTATTTTTTTGAAAGAAAAAGCAAAAAACAGCCTGATGACGTTTATACCTATGGCTATTTAAGATATTCGGTTTTGGGAAGCTTTATCACAACAGCTATTTTGCTTTTTGGCTCGTCTGCGGTCATATATAATGCGGTTTTAAGGATATTTAATCCTGTTAGAATTGCTTACAGCGGTATGATTGTTTTTGCACTCATCGGCGTAGTGGTCAATTTTGTTGCGGCTTATTTTACAAAAGAAGGGGACTCTCTTAATCAAAAGGCAGTAAACCTTCATATGCTCGAGGACGTGCTCGGCTGGGTTGTTGTTTTGATTGGCGCAGTTATTATGCGCTTTACGGATATTTATATTATAGACCCTGTCATGTCAATTTGTGTAGCGGTGTTTATATTTATAAATGCTATAAAAAATTTAAAACAGATATCAACTCTGTTTTTGGAAAAACTTCCTGACAATGTAGATATAGAAGAAATCAAAAACCATGTTCTTAAAATAGAAGGCGTCAAAGATGTTCATCATATTCATATATGGAGCATAGACGGTCATAACAATTATGCTACGATGCATGTTGTCTGCGAGGGAGAGGCTTGTAAAATAAAAAAAGAGATACGCGAAGAATTAAAAGAACATCATATAGAGCATGCTACATTGGAGCTTGAAGAGGCTTGTGAAAGCTGCTCTGAGCAGTGTTGCCACGTCAAGTATGGGGATACAGGGCATCATCACCATCATCACCATCATTGACATCATTAAAAATGAAAACTGACTTTGGAAAGTAAAGTCAGTTTTTTTAAATTTATGGGGGTATTGCTTTTTGTGCTAATATAGCATATAATATAGGAAAAATAAGTGTGATTTTGATGTGGTTTTCTTTGAAAAAATCGAAAGAAGAAAGTTATATGAACAAGAATTTTAAACGTGAAATGGATTGCTTTATAGACAAATATTACGATGAAAATAAAAACTCGGGATGCCTTAGAGTTACACTGAAAGACGAGGTTATCTATAAAAAGTTTTTTGGCTATGCAGATATAGAAAATAAAGTGGAATTTACGGATAAATCCATGTTTACACTTTATTCTCTTTCAAAGCCTTTTTGTGTACTTGGGCTTATGAAATTAAAAGATAAAGGGCTTGTTGATATTGACGCCCATCCGGGAAAGTATCTTTGTGAGGCAAAAGGATTTGGCAAATCGCTTACTTTGCGTCATCTTATGCAACATATAAGCGGTGTTCCCGATTTTGACCAGAATACCGATTTTCGAACAAAATATCAAGGCGAAACGTCAGAGGAGCTTCGCATGCAGCTGCCGCTTCTTGCAAAAAAGGGGATGCTTTTTTCACCGGGCACAAAACATCATTATACAAATACCAATTTTATTATCTGCGCTTTGATTATTGAAAATGTTTCGGGCATGAGCTACGCAGAGTATATGAAAAAAGAGGTTTTTACTCCTCTGGGTATGCATGATACATACATTGACAACAAAAACCTTATACTAAAAGACAGAGTGAAGGGCTATAAAAAAGACGCAGATGATATAGTCTGCACCGAGCGAGCAACCGGGTGGGCTTTGGGCGGAGCGGATGTTATATCCACGACAGATGATGTTTATTGTTTAAACAAGGCTATAAAATGCAAACTGCTTCTTACAGAGGAGTCGTGGGATGAAATTTTAACGCCGCATCAGCTGAATTCTATGGGACTTGGCTGTACTATTACAAAGTGGCACGGCCTTCTTCGTATTACGCACAACGGCGGTTGGCACGGATTTCGCACGCTTCACATACAGCTTCCCGAAAAGGATTTTGATATTATATTTTTGTCGAACTCTGCATGGGGCGATGCAAGAAATGATATAGCAAATGCGGTATATAACACATACTATGGCGACGACGGTAGTGGCGGTAATATAATTAAAATGGACGTAGGATATATAAAATAGGAACTGACACATTAAAATGAGAGGTAATATGATGTACGAAAATGAGATAAAAGTTGAAAGGGCAATTTTGGCGGGTGTTCATACAGGCTCAAATGATGTTTTAAATGATACGACGGACGAATCATTAGAAGAGCTTGGTGAGCTTGCAAAAACTGCGGGCGTTGAGGTTGTCGGCTATGCGGTGCAAAACAGAGCCGCGCCCGACAGTGCGACATATATGGGCGAAGGAAAGCTTGAAGAGCTTGCAAATGCAATAGAAGAGCTTGATGCTGATGTTGTAATTTTTGATGATGAGCTTACGCCCGTACAGGTGAGAAATATCTCCGACAAGCTTGATATAAAAGTGCTTGACAGAACATCGCTCATATTGGATATATTTGCTATGCGGGCAGCGACCAAAGAGGGTAAAATTCAGGTCGAGCTTGCACAGCTTCGGTATATGCTGCCGCGCCTTACGGGTATGGGAGGCGCTCTTTCGCGTCTTGGCGGCGGTATAGGCACAAGAGGCCCCGGTGAAACAAAGCTTGAAACGGACAGACGTCATATACGAAGAAGAATTGAGTTTTTGTCAGACGAGCTTTTGGAGGTGCAAAAGCATCGTGATCTATTACGAAGCCGCCGCACAAAGGATAATAAGACGATAGTAGCGCTTGTAGGATATACAAACGCGGGCAAATCAACGCTTTTAAATCTTTTGACCGAGGCGGATGTTTTGGCAGAGGATAAGCTTTTTGCAACGCTTGACCCCACACAAAGAAGCCTTATTCTTTCTGACAGACGTGAGATAATGCTTGTTGATACTGTCGGCTTTATACGAAAGCTGCCACACCATCTTGTAAAGGCGTTTAAATCGACACTTGAAGAGGCGGCGCTTGCAGATGTGCTTTTGCATGTAATAGATGTATCAAATGACGAGTATCAGACACATATAAATGTTGTAGAAAATATACTGCGTGAGCTTGGCGCCGATGGAAAGCCGATGGTTGCGGTGCTCAATAAAATTGATTTGGCAGAGGACAAAGTGGTGCCAAACAGCATTGAATCTTGCACAAAAACGGTATGCATATCGGCAAAAGAGAGAAATGGCATTGATGAGCTTTTGGAAATTATAGAAGATGTTGTTCCCGGAAGAAAGCACGAGGTTACATTAAAGCTTCCGTACAGCGAATCTTCGCAGATAAGCAAGCTTCACGAAAATCAGGTTGTTATAAGCGAAGAATATGAGGCGGACGGCATATTAATAAAGGCGCTCATTGATGCGATTTGTTATGACAGATTAAGAGAGTATGTTATAAAATAATCTACAAAAACCGATTGGCAGGTGAGATAATGAAACCTTCATATAAAACCGTGGCGCGAAGTGCGTCTGCGACAATGATAGAAAGAAAATCCAAGTTTATAGCGACGGTACGCCCCGTCAAGACTGAGTCTCAGGCGCTCGAGCTTATAGCCGAAATGAAATCAAAATACTATGATGCGACGCATAACGTGTATGCATACATTATAGGCGAAGGAAATATTATGCGTTACAGCGACGATGGTGAACCGTCGGGAACGGCGGGCGTACCTGTGCTTGAAGTAATGAGAAAAGAAGGGCTTATTGATACTGCGGTAGTTGTAACAAGATATTTTGGCGGGATACTGCTTGGAGCGGGCGGTCTTGTAAGAGCGTACGGCGCAAGTGCAAAGCTTGGACTTGACGAGGCAAAAATTGTAACGCGTACGCTTTGCGATTTGGTTGAGGTTTCGTGCGACTATACACTTTTTGGCAAGGTGCAGTATGAAACGCTCGGTGCGGGATATATCATAAGCGATATTGTATACGAGAGTGATGTAAGGGTATACGTTTATACAAAAATTGATAAAACCGATGAATATATAAAGCTTATGTGCGACATTACAAATGCGAAGGTGCAGACAAAAAAAGTTGCACAGGAATATATAGATTTGTAAAGAATGTGAATAAACTGAAAAATGATTTTAAAATACCTTGACAAGCGAGGGAAAATAAAATATTATAAAAGCATAATAAAACTGATGCCTCTGGGCAAAAATAATACATAGCATAAATATTGAAAAGGAGACGTATTATGGCAAACAATGTTATAGAAATTACAACGCAGAATTTTGAAAACGAGGTTTTAAAAGCTGACGTTCCCGTATTGGTTGATTTTTGGGCGTCGTGGTGCGGACCATGCAAAATGGTATCGCCAATTATCGACGAGCTTGCAGATGATTTTGAAGGTCGTGCAAAGGTTGGCAAGATTAATGTTGATGAGCAGATGGAGCTTGCAGAAAAATTCAAGGTTATGACAATACCTACTGTTATGATATTTAAAAACGGCGAGATGGTCCAAAAATCTGTCGGCGCAAAGCCAAAATCAGAGTTTGCGCAGATGATAGAAAACAATATTTAAGCTGAAATGGAAGAGGGGGGACGGCATTTTTTCGTACCCCTTTTTTAGTTGTATGTTGTTTTACACGGAAGGGAGGAGCCAACAGTAATGAGAAAACTTTGCAGACAAATTGTGTGTATATCTCTTGTATGCGCAATACTTTCGGGAAACATCAATATAGCATTTGCGTCTGAAAGTATGACGAATTTTCAAAAGCAGTTTTCGTATACACACGGAGAGTTTACAGATGTAACGAATAGTGATTGGTTTTATGACGATGTAATCAGTGCATACGAATACGGACTTACAAAGGGAGCGGGAGAGTTTAAGTTTATGCCCTATGAGCTTGTAAGTGTGGCACAGATTATCGCCTTTGGTGCGCGCATACATAGTATATATTCGGATAATTCTGAGAGCTTTGACGTTTTGGATGGACAAAAATGGTATGAGCCGTACATAAGATATGCTATCGATAATACTATAATAAAAGAATCAGATGGTTTTAATGCGACTGCAAATAAGCCTGCAACGCGTCAGCAGACGGCGTATGTACTTGCAAACTCGCTCCCGTTTACAGAGTTTTCAAACATTAATACCCATATAAACTCTCTTGTGGATGTTTCGGTTGAGAGTCAATATTATAATGAGATTATAATGCTCTACCGTGCGGGTGTCCTTTCGGGAAGGGACGAATACGGTACATTTTCGCCCACGCAAAATATTACACGTGCTGAGATTGCGGCGATTATAAACAGAATTGTAAATCCGTCTGCGCGTCTTAGTACAAGCTTTATAACAGAGAAAAAAGAGGTTTCATCGTCTGAAAAATACGATGCCCAAAAGGTCTCGGAGCAGGCGAGTCCGTGCGTGTTTTACATAGAGCTTTATGATAAAAGTGGAAAAGCAACATCGTCGGGAAGCGGATTTTTTATAGCATCTGACGGAACGGCTGTAACGAATTATCACGTTATAGAGAATGCATACTCGGCTAAAATTGTTACCTCATCGGGCAATATACATGAAGTGGAAAGTGTTTTGGGAGTTGACGAGAAAAATGATTTGGCAATTATAAATGTAGAGGGAGAAGGGTATCCGTATCTTGAGCTTGCCGATTCGGATGAGGTAAAAAGCGGTCAGCAGATATTTTGTATCGGAAGTCCGCTTGGACTTGATAATACTATCAGTGAAGGCATTGTTTCAAATCCGTTCAGAACGCTTGACGGATGCACATATATACAGATAAGTGCACCGATTTCTGCCGGAAGCAGCGGCGGTGCAGTTCTTGATACATCAAGCAGGGTGATAGGCGTATCGTCAGCGGGCTTTGAAGAGGGACAAAACCTGAATCTCGCCATGCCGTCAAACCTTATTTTAAAGGTAGAAAGAAATCTGGACTCTACACTCTCAGAATTTCAAAATTCAAAAAATGGTATTGCTTCGGGTGGCACTGCGACGTCGTCAAGCAGCGTGTTTTACAGCGACAATACAAATATACCAAACTATGGCTATTTTAGCGGCAGCTACGAAACAGAAAGCTATTATGATGAGGAATCCTCTATGATGCTGCGTGCATACAGACTCAACACAACGTGGGTAACGTATTATATGAGAATTTTGCAAAGCTGCGGTTTTGCGCTTGCTCATCGCCAGCAAAGCGGCGGCGGAAGAAAGCTTGATGTAATATATTCAAAAGGCAACGATGTTGTAGGCATTATGGTTGATGCTGCAAGCAATAGTGTTATAATCGCTTATTATATTTAAAACACATATTTAATGGGGGAAATGGAAAATGATACATTCATTTTTGCTTATAGGACAATCAAATATGGCAGGACGCGGCTATCTTAATGATGCGCCCGAAATTGATACAAGCCATATCAAAATTTTGCGAAATGGTCGCTGGCAGGAGATGTTTCGCCCGATTAATCCGGACAGAAGCTTCTCGGGAACAAGCCTTGCCGAAAGCTTTGCCGAGTGTTATGCGAAAAAATATAATGTTGATGTAGGTCTTATTTGCTGCGCAGACGGGGGAACAAGCCTTGACCAATGGAAACCGGGTGAGGTTTTGTTTGACAATGCCGTTTTTCAGGCAAAGCTTGCTATGAGAAGCTCAGCATTGGTTGGCGTTTTGTGGCATCAGGGCGAGGCGGATTGTCGTGAAGAATTATATACAACATACGAAAAACGCTTTGTGGTTTTGATGGATGCTCTGCGACGTGAGCTTGACATAGCTGATGTTCCGTTTTTGCTTGGTGGTCTTGGCGACTTTTTAAAAGACTGCGCGCTTGATGATAATTTGAAGAATTATACATATGTAAACGAAGCACTAAAAAGCATTACACAAAACAACGAGATGACCGGCTTTGTGTCGGCGCAGGGGCTTTTGCCAAATCCTGACAATCTTCATTTTAACGCACAGGCACTTTATGAGTTTGGTCTAAGATACTTTGATGAATACGAAAAGTTTGTAAAAAAAGACAGATGTATAAGTGAGACAGGTGATAAAGACAGCGCAAGAACAGCAATGGAAATGTTATAAAAATAACGAAGATTATGCTTGATTTTAGCCGCATAAGATGATATACTTACATATAAATAAAATCTGTTGGGAGGATTTATAAAATGGAAATATTAAACAAGTTTTCACTTGAAGGAAAAGTTGCTCTTGTTACAGGCGCATCCTACGGAATAGGCTTTGCTATTGCAAGCGCGTACGCGGCCGCTGGAGCTACAATCGTTTTTAACGATATTAATCAGGAGCTTGTTGACAAGGGAATGGCTGCATACAAGGAAAATGGCATTAACGCTCATGGATATGTGTGTGATGTTACAAATGAAGAGCAGGTAAACGAGCTTATAGCAAAGGTTGAAAAAGAGGTTGGCGTTGTTGATATCCTTGTTAATAATGCAGGTATTATCAAGCGTATACCAATGCATGAAATGAGTGCAGATGAATTTAGAAAGGTTATTGATATCGACCTTAACGGACCTTTTATTATGGCAAAGGCAGTAATTCCGTCCATGATTAAAAAAGGTCATGGTAAGATAATAAACATCTGCTCTATGATGAGTGAGCTTGGCCGTGAAACTGTATCGGCTTATGCTGCTGCAAAGGGCGGACTCAAAATGCTTACAAAGAATATTGCCTCCGAGTATGGTGAATTTAATATTCAGTGTAACGGTATCGGACCCGGCTATATCGCAACACCGCAGACTGCTCCTCTTCGTGAAAAGCAGCCTGATGGTTCAAGACATCCGTTTGATTCGTTTATTATTGCAAAAACGCCTGCGGCTCGTTGGGGAACACCCGAGGATTTGATGGGACCGGCAGTATTTTTGGCGTCAGATGCATCAGATTTTGTCAACGGACATGTCCTTTATGTTGATGGTGGTATCCTTGCTTACATAGGCAAGCAGCCGTAATGAAAATTTAGCTAAAAGTGGCTGTAGCAAAATGCGCACACCACACAAGGCACAAAAATAACATAAAAATATAAAGAAGAAATTCGCCGTTTTGACGAATTTCTTTTTTATATGCCTTGTGTTTTGAACAAATCTCGCCTCTCGACGTACCATTGTACGCCTTCGGGTAACCCAACAAAACCCTATGGGCTTTGTTGGCTCAGTTTGTCCAATCTGCGCTATTTTTCGTCCAGCCAAAAAATGCCTATATTTTGCGGCTGTTTTTTGCGTATAAAAATACAACTTTAAACGACAAAAAGCATTAAAAAATATCTTATGAGCTGAGTTTATGCACAAAATATATTATGTAAACCTGACACGGAAAATCCACATAAACTCATATAGTTATCCACATAAAAAAGCCTATTTTATCGGTTTTACACAGAGTTATCCACATTCCCACATAATAAAACACATGTTTGAAGATGCGACAAAAACCCTAATAATACGCATAGTTTACATAAAATCTTCTGTTTTCATACTTTTTTATTTAGCAGAATTCCGGGCATAAAAAAAGGCAAAAAATCGGTGCTTTTTTAATGCATTTTTAATAACTTATTTTGCAGTTTTTGTATTATTTATTCGGTTATTTTTTTCATAAATTTTTCCGTGCTTATACCGCTTGGACGATTAAATCGGCAAAGTAAATATAACGCATTTTCATTGCGGCTGATTTCATTTACCTTCTCGCAGCAGCCAAACGACACCTCAAAGCCGAGTTTTTTTATTATATCAACACTTGCGTTGCTGACGGCCCCGTACGGATAGGTAAAAACCTTTGGTTGAGCGTTGCAATGCTCCAAAAGAAGAGCTTGCATCTTCAAAACATCCTCGCTGAGCACTTTTTCGTATTCAGTCTCGCTTTCGCCGCGTTTTTTCGTTGTGCCCTTGCGTGCACCTTGACTATGCATGTCATAAGAGTGATTGCCTATTTCAATTCTGCCCGAGGCGATGCATGTGTTTATATCCTCCCACGAAAAATGCGAATAGCTTGGATTATGGTCGTCTTCGGCAGAAAAGCGCTCGGTATATTTCCCTACAACTGATATAATCGCCTTCATATCGTATTTTTCAAGTATGGGCAGTGCGTATGTAAGGTTGTTTAAATATCCATCATCAAGGGTAATCATAACGGGTTTTGAAGGAAGCGGTTCACCGTTTTTTACATAGGCGATAAGCTCATCTGATAAAATCGAGGTATAGCCGTTATCCTTTAAATATTTTATATCATTTTCAAAGGTGCCCGGCGAAACAACATACTTTCCGGCAGAAGATGGATTTTGAAGTATGCTGTGATACATCAAAATGGGAAGACGCACTTTTGGTTCTTCTTTTTCATCTTCTGCTGCAAGTCCCATAGCCGATATAATTATGGTTGTGGCAAGCATTAAAACAGTGGTTATCAAAATGCAAATAGCGGTACGCTTTTTTATGATGATAAATCTATACATAAAATCAATCTCCAACAAATTGTTTGCACATTTTATAATATCAGTATATGTGCACCGGCACAAAAAAAGCACCCATAATTATGGGTGCTCTAAAATTATTTTTTATAATTTAAAAATTTCTCCAATTAAATTTCAGGAATATTAATCTCTATTTCATGACCAAGTTCTGCAGATTTAGCAATACCGTCAATAATAGCCTGATTGTATATAATCTCGCTTGAGCTGATAGGAGCTACGCCGCCATTTTTGATTGCATCAAGGAATGAACGAACCTTAACTTCGAAGCAACCTACATCGCTGTTCTTCATCGGAAGCTCTGTCTGAACCTGCTCGCCGCCAACCTCGCTGTAGATTATCATTGGGCCGCCTGTTGTACCGTTCCAGCATTCTGTTGATGGAATTTTAAGGCTTGCCTTTGTACCCATAATGATTGTATCACCGGTAGTGTCAAGGTTCATAGCCCATGAAATTCTAAAGTCGAGGATTATGCCGCCTTCAAGACGCACAAAGCCGGCTGCAAAGTCATCAACCCCAAACTTTTTAGAATATTCTTCGCCCTTGCCCTTTGGATAACCGCTGTAATTGGGGTCCTTTCCGAAGAAATCAGATTTATAGCCCGAAACAGTAAGAGGCTTTGGATATCCGATTGCATTTAGTACCATATCAAGTGAATAGCAGCCAATATCGCCAAGTGCACCGATGCCGCCTGTTTCCTTTTCAATAAATGTAGTGCCAAAAGGTGTGGGGATACCACGTCTTCTGCCGCCACCTGTCTGAATATAATAAATCTGGCCGAGTACGCCGGACTGAACAACTGCTTTGAGCATCTTCATATTGGGGTCAAAACGCGGCTGAAAACCTATTGAAAGAATTTTTCCACTGCGCTTTTCAGCTCTCATAATTTCAACAGCTTCTTCAGTTGTTACGCACATCGGCTTTTCGAGTAGCACGTTAACACCCTTATCAAGAGCATAAATTGTACACTCAGCATGAGTCATATTGTATGTACATACACTTACAGCATCAAGCTTGAGGCTTTCGTCATCGAGCATTTCCTTATGACTTGAGTAACAGCGTGCGCCTTCGATGCCCTGCTCCTTGAAAAATGCTTCTGCCTTACCTTCTATAAGGTCAGCACCTGCAACGATTTCAACATCGGGCATTTTTTTGTACTCGCGAACGTGAGCGTTTGCAATCCAGCCTGTGCCGATTATACCCACACGAAGCTTTTTTGATGTGTCGATAGCGTCCGAACCACTCTGCTCGGACTTAAACATGTCCAAAATTGCGTCTTGATTTGCCATAATCTGCATCTCCTTTTTTGGCGGATAATTTTATTTGTATTCGTGCCGCCAATAATTTACTTAATTATACTATAATCAATACCCGAAAGCAACCCTTTTTGACGTTATTTTTAAACAATTTCTGCCTTGATTTTTATGGTATTTTATGCTATAATTGACAAATACAGAATTTTATTTTATAAAATTCTCAAAAGCGAAAAATTAAAAGACAAATGCCTTACACTTGAAATGACCATAATTATTTATCGCTCATATTTATATTATAAAAATATATTATAAAAATAAAAAGGAGAGATTAATATGAGTTTTTTAAAAGGGAAGACAGCGATTATCACCGGTGCAGGTTATGCGATTCTTTCGAATGGAGAATGTGGCTCAATAGGTTATGGTATTGCAACTGCCTATGCAAAGGAAGGGGCAAATCTTGTTATTACGGGCAGAAATACTGCCAAGCTTGAAAAGGCAAAGGAAGAACTTGAAAAATTATATGGTATAAAAGTGTTAGCGCTTTCGGCGGATATTTCAGAGGGGAATGACAATGAAGCGACAGCAAAATATGTTGTTCAAAAAGCGATTGAAGCTTTTGGAAGAATAGATGTTCTTATCAATAATGCCCAGGCTTCCGCATCGGGCGTTACTATTGAAAATCATACGACAGAGCAGTTTAATCTTGCTATGTATTCAGGACTGTATGCAACATTTTATTACATGAAGGCGTGCTATCCATACCTTAAAGAAACAAAGGGAAGCGTTATAAACTTTGCATCAGGAGCGGGACTGTTTGGCAACTATGGTCAGTGTTCGTATGCAGCTGCCAAAGAGGCTATTCGCGGTCTGAGTCGTGTTGCGGCAACTGAATGGGCAAAGGACGGGATCAATACAAATGTTGTTTGTCCGCTGGCATGGACTGCGCAGCTTGAGAATTTTCAAAAGGCATATCCTGATGCATTTAAGGAAAATGTAAAAATTCCACCGGCAGGCCATTTTGGAGACTCCGAGCTTGAGATTGGCAGAGTGTGTGTGCAGCTTGCTTCACCTGATTTTAAATATATGAATGGAGAAACACTGACACTTGAAGGTGGCATGGGGTTAAGACCTTAAATGAGAAATTAATACACACAAGGAGAGCTTTAATGGACATTATACAGACACTTTCAACAGAAT
>SVKA01000042.1 GCA_015068725.1 Oscillospiraceae bacterium
GGTTTTAAATGTCCTTTTTTTGTTGCTGGCTTTGAGTGAATGTATATATTATAAAATATTTGAGCAATTTTTTTGGCTGAAAGGAATTAGCCTGGCGGAAGAGGGGTCTGATTATTTTGGTTATGCAATCAAGCTGATTGAGCCGAATATGATTGTTTTTTTGTTTGCCTCTTTGCTATTTATGTTGTTGTCGCTTATGTTATGGCAGCGGCTGAATATTCGAAAGAGGAACCGCATTTTAATTCTCTTACTGCCGGTTATCCTGCTTATCACAACACATATTTGCATGCAACCTGAACTTCACGGAGATGCAGAGGACGAATGGGATACGTGGCGTAAGCCCCGGGTTGTCTACAAGCACTTCAACGATGTAAATAAGAGCTTTGAGATTTCAGGCGTTTATCAATTTAGCTACTTAAATCTTTATACGGCGCTTTTTCCCCAAAGTCATAATCTTTCAAAGGATGAGCGAGCCATAGCAGATGAATATTTTGCATTAAAGGGGGGGCTTGCAGAGAATCGTTATTCAGGGCTTTTAAAAGGTAAAAATGTTATAGCTGTTATGATGGAGAGTATTGATACCTGGATGATTGACGAGGAGCATACGCCAACTCTTTATAAGATGATGCAAAACAGCATAAATTTCACAAACTATAACGCCCCATTTTTTGGGGTCGGTTTTACATTGAGTTCAGAATTTGCTTTTAATACAGGCTTTTTTACTCCCGTGTCGGCAAGCAGTGCTTCTAATTTCAGCACAAACACATTTCCTTACTCTTTGGCACGATTGTTTAAAGAAGCGGGTTATGCAACCAATTCTTTTCATTATAACAGTCCGGAATTTTATAACAGAGGGCTGATGCACAAAACTTTTGGCTATGAAAGATATAACGCAGCAGAAGACTTTAATATTCTCGGAGTAGAGGCAGAGCTTGACAGTAACCTGATTAAAAATGATGATTTATACCAAAAAATGATTGAAAGAAAGCCGTTTTTCAATTTCTTTATTACATATTCTGCCCATTTGCCCTACAAGGGCAGCAGCGAAAAACTGACTCTCGCACGGGAAATGCGACCTGATTTAATCAATGAGGATGAACAGCTTGAAAAAAACAATGGGCAGCTGCTTGCGGCAGACACGGATGAATTTTTCAGGATATTATTAGAGCGTTTAGAAGCAGATGATTTGCTTGATGATACAATTATAGTAGCCTATACTGACCACTTTGCCTATGGTATTTCGGACGGTCAAATGTTAAATGAGTGGAAAGGGGACACTATTCAATATTGTGTACCGGCTTTTATCTATAGTAATGGGCTTAAGGCTAAAAAAATTGACAAGCCTATGATGACTATTGATTGGGCGCCAACCCTTGTAAATCTTTTTGGGCTTTCGGAAGATGCCCGATATTTAGGTAACGATATTCTGGATGATTCAAAAGATAATTTAATTTATTTTGAAACAGGTGCCTGGATGGATGAAACCATGCATTATATTCCGGGAGAGGAACTGCCGGAGTCCGCTGATATGATTTATATTCAAAAACAATCCCAGCGGGTTAAAAAAAGCCTTCAAATTAACGATATTGTTGTTTTAGGGGATTATTATCAGAAAAAGTAAGCCTTATAGAAAACAAATTTTTTGTCCCTAATTTGACAAAATCATTATGGATATATGGAAGAGATGAAAATATAATTATGGCTAATGAAGTAAATCAACACAAAAAAATGACAACATGGCCGATACCTAAACTTGTAATAACTTTAGGTGTTCCTACTACTATCAGCATGCTTGTTACAAACATCTACAACATGGCGGATGTCTATTTTGTAAGCGAGCTTGGTAACAGCGCAAGCGGTGCTGTTGGCGTTGTATTTGGCCTTATGGCAATTATTCAGGCGTTTGGGTTTATGTTTGGACACGGGGCAGGGAGTGTAATTGCACGCAAGCTTGGACAAAAGGATGCTCATAGTGCAAGTGTTTTTGCTTCAATCAGTGTTGCTGCATGTTTTTTGGTTGGGACATTGATTGGCGTTTTGGGTCTTATATTTATAGAGCCTTTAATGAGGCTGCTTGGAAGCACAGAAACTATTTTGCCATACGCAAAAAATTACGGTATATATATTCTTATTGCATCGCCTGTTACTATGGCAAGCTTTGCGTTAAATAATATTTTAAGATATGAAGGCAAGGCTTTTTTTGCTATGATAGGCCTTACTATTGGCGGTATTTTAAATATGCTGGGAGATCCCCTGTTTATATTTGTATTTGATATGGGCATAGCGGGTGCCGGGCTTTCTACGGCTATTTCTCAAACTGTAGGATTTGTTATACTGCTTTCTGTATTTTTAAGAGGGAAAACTCTTTGCAAATTAAAAGTAACTTATTTGAAAGAAAGCCCAAAGGGGATTTTTGATATTATGGGAACAGGTTTCCCGAGTCTGTGCCGTCAAGGCTTAAGCAGTATTTCGACTATGACGCTTAACAATCTGGCAGGCGGAGTCGGTGGAGATGTGGCTGTAGCGGCAATGTCAATTGCAAACAGAGTGACATTTTTTATATTTGCTGTAGGACTTGGAATTGGCCAGGGTTTTCAGCCTGTGGCGTCATTTAACTATGGTGCAAAAAAATATTCAAGAGTCAAAAAGGCGTTTTATTTTACATTTTCAGCAAGCGAGGTTTTGCTTGGAGCAATGGCTGTTTTTGGGTTGTTTTTTTCAAATCATCTTATAGGACTTTTCCGCCATGACCCTGATGTTATTGCAATCGGAACCTTAAGCCTTAAATTTCAGTTTTTAGCCCTCTTATTTCAGCCAATGTCTATATGTGCAAATATGCTTTTCCAGAGTATAGGAGAAAATAAAACGGCTACATTTTTATCTATGTTAAGAAGCGGAATACTGTTTATACCAATTCTTTTAATAATGACGGAGATTTTCGGACTTTTAGGAGTTCAGTCTGCTCAAGGGATAGCAGATGTGTTAGCATTCTTTATTTCCGCACCGATTGCCATAAGATTTTTGAAAAGATTACCCCAAGACGATACTTAAAGGGGAATCATTATAGAAGATTTCATTGTGTTGCGGCACAACCCTCCGCGCTCCCTGTTTCGTCCACAGGACGCGGCCGCTGCTCGGTTCCCTGCGTCCGCGAGCGGTGTGCTGGCTCGTTGGTTCGTGTATAATTTAAAAAGCAAAACAAAAAGACACCCTTTGGTGTCTTTCTTGTTTTGGAAGAGCCGAATGATTTAGATGTCACAGCTTTTTAGTTAAAGGCTAAATTATTTTCAAGCATTTCCCTTACTGCTGACACAACATGCACTCCAAGCGTAGGTTTATCAGAAAAATTGTAGAGCGTCCATATTTTCTCGTCATCAGCATCTTGATTTTGAGAAATTAAATCATTAATTTCAGTTAACGGACTAATGCATGCATCCAGTGCTTTTGCAACAGCCTCTTTACCCACATGGCTATATCCATACGCCTTTAAATGTTTTCGTTAATTTTTTGTGTGTTCTTTATTGTTTTTTCACTCCTACACAGTATCACTATTATATTTTGCAATAACTTCTATCTTTGTGTGCTTTATTTATTGCAATCTGCATTGTAAGTGCTGTAAATATAATCAAAGCGCAACTTGTATAAAGTAAAATATCATAACTGCCCGTAATGTCGTAACATAAATTTGCAACAGGTGCGCCTACAGCATAACCAGCGGTGTTTACCGATACAAAAATTCCTAATATTTTGTTAAAGGTTTTTTCTTCGGAAAACTCACTCGCATAAATCGGGAGCATTATTGTTTCGAGTGGCAAAGCAAACGGAGAAAGAACTCCATATGCCATAGCTGCAGCTTTGCCTGTACCTGTAGGACTTGAATTAAGAAGCAGAAACATCGATAAAAAAGCTGCAAAAAAACAAATCAACGATGTTTTTTTTACGCCTATGCGGTCACACAAAAAACCTGTGCTGAATTTGCTTAACGTAAGTAAAAGTGCGTGTACACTTAGCACAGTAGCAACATATGAACTATGAAGTCCCACATCACTTAACATTGGAGCAGCAATTCCACTTACACCCTGAAGAATCATTCCGGTAAAGAATATACAGATTGCCGCAGCATAAAAATATGCTTTCTTCAATAGCGTTGGATTTTTATTGTTGTCATAGGCTTTGTCATTCTGCTTTGATTCAGCCTTTTCTTCAACAAAAGACACTCTTTTATCCGGTTCGTTTTTAAAAAATATTATCATAATTACAGCAACTGCAAGTAATATTGCTGCAACCAGTTTGTATGATGTGCGATACCCAAACGCATTTCCGTTATCATAAATAATTGGCGTTAGTATTTGTATTGCAATCGCTGCACCTATTCCGTTTGACGCAAGGACGGCACCCATTATTGTTCCCTTGTTTTTTGCACACCATTTGTTTACAACCGAACCAACCATAGTGGTTGTTGTCCAAGATAAACCCACGCCAAGAAAGATTCCACCTATGTAAAAGCCTATAATGTTTGTACTTTGTGCGTATATAAGCATTGATGTAATCAGGCTTACAAAGCCTGCAAGTATCAGCTTTTTAGCGCCAAATTTTGAAATAAGCGCACCAAAGAATATGTTAACAACTGCTGTTGCAATATACCTGCAACTGTCGTTTATGGAAAATGCACTTCTTGAAATTCCAAGTGCTTCACATACCGGAGATATGTATATGCTCTTTGATGAACTGCAAAAACCAAGAACAGTGAGTACCATAAGGCAGCTTATGGAAATAATTATCCA
>SVKA01000019.1 GCA_015068725.1 Oscillospiraceae bacterium
CTTGACTCTTTGGTGTAAAATCCAAAAGAATCAAATAGTTCTTGTTCTTCTTTTTCAAAATCTTCAAAGCTTGTGAGATAATACACATTTTCAAGCGAAACCTTATCTTCAGAGGTGTATATTCTTGAAGTATTATTTCTATCAACTACAGCATAGCCGTCTTTTGCAACTGCATAAAACTTATCATTTCTAAACTCGTGCGCAATCACAGAATTTAACAATATGATTTTTTCTCCGTTTTTAACATATTCCAATTTTTTGTCAGACTCGTATTGAGCGATTATATAAGTTTTATCATATATATCTGGCCACTCAGCTACTTCGCTTCCATATCCAACATCTGATGCGTACTCATAATCAAATCCATTGCTCAACCAGGTCCAAAATAGATTATAAAATATATGTCTGTTTGTGTATACAGTGCCAATAAAAGAGCCAATAAGAATAGCTATAAGAAGTATAATCACACCAATTTTATGCTTCTTCATAATATATCACCTCGTTGTGTAAAAATCCACCGTAACGTGGTATGGATTAATTGCCCCAAGTATTTGAGAAGCTAAGGCTACATCATTTGCTACTGTTCCAGGGCTGAATTGTGTCGACCACCCTCCATTATCGTCTTTAAAAGTCATAAATTCTGTAAAATCATATTTATCAGACAGTGTTGCATGCACAATCCACTTTCCATTACTTTGTCTATGTCCGGTAACATGAATATTTGCTTTATGAATTGAATAGTATAAATCTTTTTCATTAAATTGTATATTTTGCAAATCTGTATCTATTGTTCCGTCTTTAGAGGATTTAATTGCTTCATCCAAGCTGTTCAAATAAACAGGGTCATTGTTGATTAAATATGCAATTCTGGAATCGTTTCCGCGCCATATATCACTTGGATTATCTTGCAGAGCATGTTCAAGCATCCATAAAGAAGTATCAAATCCTTCTTCCCCTAAATAATGTCGAGCCCCAGTTCTCCACATGCTTCTTTGTATATCTTTTTGCATTTCGTAAGGAAGCTCCCCAAAAAATTGAAAGGCTTGTTTAGCTTTATTAAGTAGTTTTTTAAGACTATTATCTACCAAGGTCCTTGTATTTACCATGCTCAGCGTATTGTTGGTATCTTGCAAAAGCAAAGATGATACATTATTATTGTCATTCTCTGGAAACAAATTGAAGTTGTCAACAGGCACAATGTTATTTTCTGCATTAAAAAAGTCAGATTTTGTATTTGGCACAGTATTTATCTTTTGCAACGCTGAATCAGCAACTCCGTTTAATTGACTTTCAAGTGGTGAACCGATAAAAGCGCTTTGCCACTGTTTTATTGCGCTGTTTGCGTCTGCTATTTGACTTTGATGGTAAGCTTTTTCCTCTTCTTCGCCCATTAGTCCGCTCAAAAATGCGCGGTCAGTATCATCAGAGAGCTTTGGATTTAATATGCTGTTTGATTTGCTTTGGAATAAATCAAGCATTTGCCTATTCTCATCTGCTGCACCGTAAGATTGCTTGTTATACTGACGCTCTTCGATAGATGGGAATCCGTTGCTTTCCAAGAAACTCTGCGTCTTGCCAAGATTATCATTAGAGTAAAGGTAATCAAGAGCAGAATTTGCAAACGTATCATCAAAAACATTTTTCTGCATGGTGTTTATTTCATTATATCTCTTTTTAGAATTTTTGTCCAGTGGTAATGTAGTATCAAATGAAGTTAACCAATAGTTTTCGTTACTCATAATCTCACCTCCTTTCTAAAAACAAACAAACGTTCGAATTGCTTGGATGATAAGTTTAACATAAATTCCGAAAAAAAGCAATACTTAAAATGAAATTTTTTTGAAATTTTTACAGCCGCACAAAATAAATACTTGTAAAAACAGTAGACAAATGATATTTTATTTGATATAATTTAATAAATGGAAAGATTTCCTTCGTATTAACAGCCTTTAAATCGGTACAGAGAGACTGATAAGGCACTTATATTTAAGCCGAGGGGCATTTGTTTGCTTGAATATATTTTGCTTTTATATGCTTTTTGCCGATTCTTTGGGCAGAAAGCTTTTTTGTTTTACAAAAAATTATAATGGAGGCGATTATATGGCTGATATGGTTATAAAGGCACAGATTATGGACGAGGCGGCGATTAATCGTGCGCTTGTACGAATTGCTCACGAAATTATCGAAAAAAATCAGGGTATGGACGGCGTGCACCTTGTCGGAATTCAAAGACGCGGTGTTGTGCTTGCAAAAAAGATTGCCAAGATAATAGGCGAGGTTGAAGGCAGTTGTGGCGACATCGGTATTCTTGACATAACGCTCTATCGTGATGATTTGAGTATGCTCTCGGAGCATCCACAGATAAATGGAAGTGATATAGGCTTTTCAATTACGGGCAAAAAGATTGTAATAATCGATGACGTGCTTTATACGGGGCGCACGGTGAGAGCGGCAATTGATGCGCTTATGGATATGGGAAGACCTTCGTCAATACAGCTTGGCGTTCTCATTGACCGCGGTCACAGAGAACTTCCGATACGAGCAGATTACGTCGGTAAAAACGTTCCTACGTCAAAAGATGAGCTTGTTCACGCCTGCGTAGGTGAGGTTGACGGCGACGACAGGGTATATATTACGGATAAGACAAAATAAACAAACGATAAAGGAGATTGTATAATGCTTGGAAAACATAAGGATTTGCTCGGCATAAAAGCCCTTAGCGCCGAGGAGATAATGTATATTTTGAAAAATGCACAGACTATGAAATATATTTTGATGCAGAATAATAAAAAGACTCCGCACTTGCAGGGTAAATCAATAATAACATTGTTTTATGAAAATTCGACTCGTACACGTCTTTCGTTCGAGCTTGCGGCAAAATATATGGGTGGCTGTGCCGCCAACGTATCAGCGAGCAGTTCAAGCGTTCGAAAAGGTGAAACGCTAATTGATACAGCGCGCACGATTGATGCGATGGGTACGGATATAATCATACTTCGCCATTCGATGAGCGGAGCACCGCATCTTATTGCAAAAAATGTGAAGGCATCTGTTATAAATGCAGGCGATGGAATGAATGAGCATCCGACACAGGCCCTTTTGGATGCACTTACAATCCTTGAACACAAGGGCGGTTTTGAAGGTCTTAAGGTAGCTATCGTCGGCGACGTTATGCACAGCAGAGTTGTAAGAAGTAACATATACCTTCTTACAAAGCTTGGTGCACGTGTTGCCCTTGGCGGTCCTGCGACGCTTCTTCCTAAGGGAATTGAAAATCTTGGCGTCGAGGTTTATGACAATATTGATGCGGCGATTACCGACGCAGATGTTGTTATGGGACTTCGTATGCAGCTTGAGCGTCAGAAGAGTGGCCTTGTGCCGAATATGCGCGAATATTCAAGATTTTTTGGCGTAGATGATAAAAGACTTGCACTCGCAAAGCCTGATGCACTTTTGATGCATCCGGGTCCGGTTAACAGAGGTATCGAGCTTACGACCAGCATAATTGACGGAAAAACCTCTGTTATAGATGAGCAGGTAACAAACGGTGTTGCAGTTCGTATGGCTGTGTTATATATCTTCGCAAGAAAGGGTGACGGTAATGAAAATATTGGTTAAAGGCGGAAGGGTAATTGACCCTGCAAATAGCTTTGATAAAGTTTCGAATGTTTATATAAACGATGGTATTATCGAAAAAATTGGTGAAAACCTTGATGTAGCGGGCGTTGATAGGGTAATCGATGCAACCGGATTTATAGTTGCACCGGGACTTATTGATATGCACGTTCATCTTCGCGAGCCGGGATTTGAGTATAAAGAGGATATTGAAAGTGGCACAAGTGCAGCGGCAATGGGTGGCTTTACGTCAGTTGCGTGTATGCCGAATACCAATCCAACACTTGACAATGCGGCTTTGATTGAGTTTGTTCGCTCTCGCGCAAAAGAAGTAGGCAAAGTTAACGTCTTTCCTATTGGCTGTATCTCAAAAGGACAAAAGGGCGAGGAGCTTGCACCGATAGGCGAGCTTAAATATGCAGGTGCTGTTGCAATTTCCGATGATGGTCGCCCGGTTGAAAACGCACTTTTGATGAAAAGAGCGCTGCAATACGCAAATACATTTGATATACCGGTAATATCACACTGCGAGGATTTGAACCTTGTAGATGATGGCAGTGCAAACGAAGGTTTTATGGCAACAAGCCTTGGACTTCGTCCGATTTCGCCTGCGGCTGAAGAGGTTATGGTGGCGCGCGATGTTTTACTTGCTGAAAATGAGGGTACTAAAGTTCATATAGCGCACATAAGCACAAAACGAAGTGTAGAGATTATACGCAGCGCCAAAAAGCGTGGCGTAAAGGTAACGTGTGAAACAGGTCCTCATTACTTTACGCTTACAGACGCTGCGATTGATGAATTTAATACAAACGCAAAAATGAATCCGCCTCTTCGAAGCCATGAGGATGTAGAGGCGATTATAGAGGGCCTTCGTGATGGAACAATAGACGCAATTGCAACTGACCATGCACCGCATCACATCGACGAGAAAAACTGTGAGTTTGCAATGGCGTTAAACGGTATTGTAGGACTTGAAACATCACTGCCGCTCAGCATTACCTACCTTGTAAAAATGGGCGTTCTTACGATGAATGAGCTTTTGGAAAAAATGTGTGTAAATCCTGCAAATATACTTGGCTTAAATAAGGGAACTCTTGAAGCGGGCAAAGGTGCTGATATAGTGATTTTTGACCCCGATGAGAAGCTTGTTGTCGATGTAGAAAGCTTTAAATCAAAGGGCAAAAACTCGCCTTATGATGGTTTTGAGCTTTTTGGCAAGGTAAAATACACCATCGTAGGCGGAAACGTTGTTGTAGATAATGGCGTATTAATGTAATAAATATTATACTTAAGAAAAGAGGAATTATATTATGTCTATGGACTTGATGATAAAAAAGATAATTGATATGAATTCGCCTGTTGTAGCAGGTCTTGATCCAAAGCTTGACTATGTACCCGAATTTTTGCAAAAAGAGTGCTTTGATGAGTTTGGAAAAAACGCTCTTGGTGCATCACAGGCACTTTTGAAGTTTAATATGGCACTTATTGATGAGCTTTGCGAGGTTGTTCCTGCGGTAAAGGTTCAGGCGGCGTATTATGAAATGTACGGCATCGAGGGTATGAGTGCGCTTTATAAGACAGTTTCATATGCAAAGGAGCGCGGTATGTACGTAATCCTTGATGGAAAACGCGGTGATATCGGTTCTACTGCTGAGGCATATTCGAGCGGCTGGCTTGGAAAAACTACAATAGCGGGCGCTGACTATTCAATGAGCGAGGCTGACTGCTTAACAGTTAATCCTTACCTTGGAAGTGACGGTATAATTCCTTTTGTAAATGATTGTAAAAAATATGATAAGGGCATTTTTGCTCTTGTAAAAACATCAAATCCTTCTTCGGGCGAAATTCAGGACTTGAAGGTAGGAAAGAACACTGTTTATGAAATGATGGCTGCTCTCGTTGACAAATGGGGAGCTGACAACATAGGTGCGTATGGCTACAGCGCAGTAGGTGCTGTTGTAGGTGCTACTTATCCTGAGCAGGCGAAAAAGCTTCGCGCACAGATGAAGCACACATATTTTCTTGTGCCCGGATATGGTGCACAGGGAGCGGGCGCAGATGATGTTGCAGTAAGCTTTGACAAAGAAGGTCTTGGCGCAATTGTTAATTCATCACGTGCGATTATGTGCGCATACAAAAAGAGCGGAAACGAAAAAGACTTTGCAAAAGCGGCAAAGGACGAAGCAGTTAATATGACAAAAGCAATTAACGCCGCAATCGGCAGATAAAAATAAAAAAATGTGGTATACTAAATAAAATTTTAGATGTGGAGGCGAGATTTTGAAAACTACACATATTTGTGAGATTGTGTCATTTGATGAAATTGCACAGGATATCTTTGATGTTACAGTAAAATGCGAAGCTATGGCAAAAGAGGCAAAGCCGGGACAGTTTTTGCATATAGACTGCGGAGATGCTGCGGACAATCTTCTTAGAAGACCAATAAGCATATGCGACGCATATGAGGACAAGGTTCGTTTTATATTCGAAAAAAAGGGTAGCGGTACAGACTATCTTTCGAAAAAAAAGGTGGGCGATACGCTTGATATATTAGGGCCTCTCGGAAATGGTTTTTCTGTTTTGCCCGAATCAAAAAAGCCCGTTATAATCGGTGGCGGCATAGGCGTATTTCCTCTTTATATGCTTTCTAAAAAGCTTGATAATCCGACTATTTTGCTCGGATTTAGAAATAAAAGCCGTGTCTGTATGGAAGAGGAGTTTTCAAAAATAGGACAAACAACCGTTGCAACAGATGACGGTAGCTATGGCTATGACGGCTATGCTGTAAATATTTTAGAAAAGATGCTAAAGAATGGCGAGTGCGACATTGTGTATTCGTGTGGACCGATGCCAATGCTTCGTGCAGTGAAAACAATGGCTGAAAGCCACGGAGTAAAGTGCCAGCTTTCGCTCGAACAAAGAATGGGATGCGGAATAGGTGCATGCCTTGTATGCACCTGCGAAACAACATCGACCGGTACACACAAACACAAGCGTGTGTGCAAAAACGGCCCTGTATTCTGGAGTAGCGAGGTGACGTTAAATGGCTGATATGAAGGTTAATATTGCGGGCGTGGAGTGGAATAATCCCGTGTGCGTCGCATCGGGAACGTTTGGCTTTGGCCGCGAATATGGTGAGTATTTTGATTTAAACGAGCTTGGTGCTATAAGCGTAAAGGGACTTACCCTAAAAGAGCGCGAGGGAAACAAAGCACCGCGTATCGCACAGACGAGCGGCGGTATTTTAAACAGTGTCGGACTTCAAAATCCTGGCGTGGAAAATTTTATCAAATTTGAGCTTCCGGAACTTAAAAAATACAGCGCAAAAATTATCGCAAATATAGCAGGCTCGACGATTGAGGATTACTGCCAGATGGCAGAAATCCTTTCTGACAGCGATGTGGATATGCTTGAAATGAACATATCGTGCCCGAATGTGAAAGAGGGCGGCGTTGCGTTTGGAACAGACGAGGGTATGGTCGAAAAAATTACGGGCGAGGTAAGAAAAAAAGCGAAAAAACCGCTTATTGTAAAGCTTTCACCCAACGTTACGGATATTGTCAAGATGGCAAAGGCTGCTCAAAGAGGCGGCGCGGATGCGCTCTCACTTATAAATACGCTTTTGGGAATGAAGATTGATATAAACACAAAACGCCCTGTTCTAAACAACAACGTGGGCGGTTTGTCGGGTCCGTGCGTAATGCCCGTTGCCGTAAGAATGGTATGGCAGGTAGCAAACGCAGTTGATTTGCCGATAATCGGTATGGGCGGTATTATGAGTGCAGATGATGCAGCGGAGTTTATGCTTGCGGGTGCTGATGCAGTTATGGTTGGTACGGGACTTTTCAAAAATCCGACGCTTCCCACCCTGGTTTCAAAAGGTCTTTGTGAATACGCAGACAAAAACGGTTATGCAAGTGTTACGGAAATTACGGGTAAGGTAGTGCCAAACTAAATAAAAAAGAAAAGGCGGTCATCGACCGCCTTTTTTGCGTTTAAAATCAAGCTTGTTTTTTTATAGTTTTTTGAATGAAGCCCGCAAGAAGAGCCAAAACGACAGTTGTGATTATAATTTCGGGGACCATATATGTACCGTTGTATATAAGCGAATATGAAAGCACGCTCTGACCTTCCTTGGCATACACCCCCCAGATTAAAACGCCTGAAAATATGTGGCATATGTAGCGAAGAATTGTTACAATGGCGCCGCTTATGGGGATTGAGTATATTTTTTTGCCGAGAAGCTTGTAAAAAAGCGAAGATAGACCAAGCACACCGAAAGCAAATACATAGTCAAGCAGTACAACCAAAGTAAAGCTTAAAAAATCCTGCGTCGGCGGGTGATAAAAGCCCGACATTATCTGAATAAGCGAATATGCAAACGAGCAAATAAGACCGAATTTTAAATCGTACATAAGCGATACAACAATAATCGGAACCATACTTGCAAGCGTTATACTGCCGCCCTGAAGCCATGGGGCAGGTATAATTTTTGAAATAAATGAAAGTACAACTGATAGTGCGAGCATAATCGCACTTGTGGTAAGTTTTTTTGTCATAGTAATTTCTCCTTTTTGTTTTTGTCTTAAACCGAAAGGTGTCGACTTCTTTCGGTTTAGCAGGAGCACAAAGCTTGTTGCTTTGAAAACAAAAAAAACGTTTCCAAGCAAGGAAACGATAAAAAAGCTTTGTATGTTCCCTACGCCGGCATTATCCGTACAGGTTATATGGGTCAAAACGAAAACACGTTTACTCTCAGCCTGCTTTTGCAAGCACCCCAATATGTAATTACAAAGATAGTATATACCAATTTTTTATGTATGTCAAGAGAAAAGTGGCAAATTTACACAGCTTGACAATATAGGGTGGCAGAGGTATAATTTTATTATAAAATAATGGGGGAGTGTAAACATGAAAATAAAGAGCGGATATATATTAAGAAGCGTTGCAGGCAACAATATTGTTATTCCGGTTGGAGAGGAAAGCATAAAATTCAAGGGCGTTATGACGCTTAGCGGTTCGGGAGCGTATTTGTGGAATATTTTGTGTCAAAAAGACGCAACAGAGCAGGAGCTTGCAGCTGCGCTTTGCGAAAAATATGATGTTGACGAAGCTGTTGCACTTGCAGATGTGAAGGCGTTTGTAAAAGCCATTTGTGAAAAGGGGCTTTTTGAATAAAGCGTTAATTGAAGGGGGTGTTATATTGATGGATAAAATATTTAGTATTGCAAATATGATGCCCATTATAGATGAGCTTGTAGGGCAGGGAAAAAGCGTGGAGATTATGCCGCATGGAGAAAGTATGCTCCCAACGATAAAGGCGGGGGATACCGTAACGGTATCATCGGCAGATAGTGGTATAAAAAAATATGATGTTGCACTTTACACACGCACAGATGGTTCTGCGATTTTGCACAGAGTTTGTGCAGTTTTAGATGATGGCTATGCTATGGCGGGCGACGCGCAAAGCTATCTTGAATATCCTGTCAAAAGAGAGCAGATTGTCGCAGTTGTTACAAAGGTTGTGCGTGATGGCAAGGTGATGTATGAGCGTGAAAAAAGAAATATCTTGATGTTGTTTTTTCGCGATATTCGTCTTTGGAGGGCTGAATTTTTACTATATGCATATCCTTTTTATAAAAAATATATCAGAAAATATATCAGGCGTACCAAGGGTTAGAGCATATTTTTAAAAATCTCTCAAAAAAATAATAGAACAAATTTTCGTTTTTTTTATTGACAACGAATAAATGTTCTGTTATAATCTAAATAGAACATAGGTTCTGATTAGATTTAAGAGGTGATTTTTATGTATAATACAAAAAAGAGATTGGTTGTAAAAAACAGAGCAAGATTTACTGTTTTTATGATATTGGCGATTGTAGTTTTCTATATGCTTGCATTTGCGACTATAAATCCTTCAAAGACAAATGCCGATATAAGTCATAAAACAGAGGTTGTGTATGTTGCGCCCGGAGATACATTATGGGAGATTGCAAATACATACTGTGATTCCGATACAGACGTAAGGGAGCTTGTATACAAAATTAAAAAGATGAATAATTTAAAAAATTCCAACCTCATAGCAGGGCAGAGTATTGAAGTGCCAATCGACTAAAACTCCTCCCGCTTATAAAAAATCCGCAGATAACAAATTGTGATTATCTGCGGATTGTTTTATATTAAAACAAATTTTACTCAGCGCTGTTTGCCTCTTCGTCAACGATTACTGTAACATCGTTATGAAGCTGCAAAAGTGTTGCCGGAACGTGTGTGTCTATAACGCCAGAGAACATCTTTTTAACGACATCGGCTTTGCCCTTGCCGTTTGCAACAACAAGTATCTTTTTAGCCTTCATGATGCCACCCATACCAAGTGTGAGTGCGTGGCGCGGAACCTCGTCTGCGCTTGCAAAAAATCTTGCGTTTGCATCGATTGTTGACTGTGTAAGCTCAACAAGATGTGTACCTACTGAAAGCTGGTCATCAGGCTCGTTAAAGCCGATATGTCCATTCGGGCCAAGTCCCAAAAGCTGCAAATCAATTCCGCCTGCATTTTCGATAGCCTCGTCATAGCGACGGCACTCTGCCTGTGCGTCTTTAGCTTCACCATTCGGGATGTCCATGCTTTTTACAGTTACATGATTAAAGAGATTGTCATCCATAAAATACTGATAACTTTGGTCATTTGTTTTTGAAATAGGATAATATTCATCAAGATTATAGGTTGATACCTTTGAAAAATCAACATTATCATCTCTCAAACATTTGTAAAGTCCGATAGGAGTTGAACCTGTTGCAAGTCCAAGTACGCTGTCAGGCTTTTTGGCTATCTGCTCAGCGATAATTTTTGCGCCTTCTTTTGACATTTCATCATAGTTTTTGCATACGATTTTTTTCATAAAAACCTCTCCTTTTTAATAATGTATAAATATTACATAACATATTATACTGCAAAAAATTTTCAATATCAATATTTTTTTTATGTTTTTTTGAGTGTTAGCCTCATTTGACAATGAATATAAATTGTGGTATACTTTGAGGAGAGAATTTATCATAACAATTATATAAGGGGCGTGTGAAATGTATAATTTTAAAACAAGAAATCTTGGTAAATATGACGTTATCGTTTGTGGTGGCGGATTTGCAGGAGTGGGCGCAGCACTTAGCGCTGCAAGAAACGGCGCATCAACTGTTATAATTGAAAGCTTTGGTTCTTTGGGTGGAATTGGAACAGAAGGACTTGTCCCGGGAATTATGGACGCAGAAAATAAAGGTGGACTTATTAAGGAATTAAAGGATTTTTTAAATGAGCGCGGTATGACTATGGCTCACAATGGCGAACTTTTTGATGAAAACGGAAAGAAAAATCCGGGCCGTATGTTTGATATTGAGAGTGCAAAATACTTTTTCGAAAAAGTGCTTACAGAAGCAGGTGTAAAAATTTTATATAATAGCAGCGTGTGTGGCGTTGACCATACAAATGGGCACATAAACAGCATAATTATAACGACTTATTGCGGAAACTATGAGCTTAGTGCTGATATATACATAGATGCAACGGGAAATGGTAATCTGTCCGAGCTTGCTGATCTTAAATGGGAGTGTGGCAATCCGCCAAATCCTGCAAGTATGCAAATGGTTGTATCCGGTCTTGCAAGTGATTATTACGGAACGGACGGTGCAGAGGGCAAAGAAGCATATGGAAGAATGCTTAAAAGTGTGGGCATAGTTCCTACAGGTGGAAGAGCGTGTCTGAGAATGCTTCCGAATCTTGATGAGTGGACTTTTGGTTTCAACTTTGAATATAATGTATTTCCTGATGATATTGAAAAATTTTCAGAGTCGATTATTCACGGCAGAAAAGAAGGCCACGAAGTAGTCGAAGGAAACAGACAAATCAAAGGCTTTGAAAATATGCATATTACACGCTCGGCGACATATCTTGGAGTAAGAGAAGGAAGAAGGTTTTTTGGACTTTATCGACTTACTGTTGACGATATAATCGAGGGTAAAAAGTTTGAGGACGGAATTTGCCCTGTAACGCAAGGCGTTGATGTTCACAAGCTTCATAATAATGATACTCACGACTGTTCGAGAGGTATCAAGGTTAAATCGTATGAGATTCCGTATCGTTGTCTTATTCCTGTAGGTTCTGACAATATTTTACTTGCAGGAAGACTTATATCGGGAGATTTTTATCCGTTTGCATCGTATCGAATGATGGGTAATATGGCAACTGTAGGAGAGGCTGCAGGATATGCTGCTGCAAAGTGTGTAAAAAATAAAATTGCACCATCCAAAGTGGATGGTAAAGAAGTAAGAAAATATATGGAAAGTCTTGGGCATCAGTTTTAATATTAATTATATAAAAAAGGAGAACAGATATGATTGAAGAAAGCAATATCGTAACATTATATGACGAGGAGAATAATCCTATAGATTATGAGCATCTTGATACATTTGAGGTTGATTCGAAGGTATATATAGTTTTGCTTGAGGTGCTTGAAAACGGCGAGGAAAATGATGAGGTTTGCATTTTCAGACTTGAGGAAGATGAAAATGGCGAAGATTTACTTTCTGTAATCGAAGATGAAGCAGAACTTATGGCGGCGTTTGAAGAGTTTGAAAACCGTCTTGAAGATATTGACGAATAATTATTAAATATTTATTACATTCGGAATAATATCTTGAAATTTCTCTCATAATATGTTATTATAAGAACATAAAGAGTAAACACCCTGCGGTGTGCGTACAGATGCCATTTATTTTACCAACACTCAAAAAATGGGATTCTTGCTCTTTGTGCGGATTGCAGGCCTCCCTATATGGAAGAAGGAAGCGCGAAACACAAAGGCGGTTGCCCACCTGCTCAGGCAGGTAATATAAAGGCATAAAATACGGCATGGCGGGGCATCTTTAAAAAGATGAAGGACAGTAGCATTTGCTATTGTCCTTTTTGTGTTTTTATAAAGATTTATTTTTGTTGTTGACAAGGCTTGCTTTTGCGTTTACAATAGTAGTGGATTGATGGTAAAAATGAAAATTATTGACATAAGTGAGAGGCTGATTTGTTTATGGATATTTACAATTCTAAACAGTATAAAATTTCACGTATTGCGTATATGGCACATGCGGCTTTCAACTATTTTGTATCTCTGGTTGTTGTAGATGTGTTTTTGTCAAACCTTTTAAATCATATGGGCGTAAGTGATTCGCTTATAGGCGTTATCGGCTCGATTGCACAGTTTGCATTTTTATTTCAGCTTTTGTCTATATTTATTGTAAGAAAGCTTCGTGGTGCGAAAATATTTTCGATGACTATGGTAACTATAAGTCAGATATTGTTTGCACTGTTATATATGTTGCCGATGACTGCAATTGGACAGGAAATGAAAATAGTGCTGACGATGCTTTGTATCTTAATTTCTTATGCCGCAAACCAATTAGTTGCGGGAATGATTTATAACTGGGCGTATTTGTATGTTGACCCAAGGGCAAGAGGGGTTTTCAGTGCAAAAAACGAGATGATTTCTCTTGGCGGTGGCGTGATTTTTGCCTACATCATGGGATTGGTTGTAGATTACTATGAGAGTATCGGCAATGCTTATGGCGGATTTTCATTTCTTGCCGCTACAATACTGTCATTATCATTATTAAGCTTCGTTTCTCTTATGCTTATAAAAAACGATAAAAACAGCGAAAAGATAAGCACGCAGCAGGATTCTTTTGGCGAGGTGTTAAAAAATACATTTGGAAATAAAGGCTTTGTAAGTGTAATGATAGTCGGGATTTTATATCAGATTGGTATGGGTGTAACCGGTGGATTTTTGGGAACGTTTAAGACTATTGACCTGGCTATCAGCATAAGCGCAGTGCAGCTGATTAACAATGCGGGATGTATAATACGTGCGTGCATATCCATACCATTTGGCAAATTTTCGGATAAATATTCATACGCGACGGGTCTAAAGCTTGGATTTGCCCTTTGCTGTGTAGGATATTTTGCCCTCGTATTTGCTACGCCGAAAACCTGGTGGCTTATAATTATTTTTACTATCCTCATTAACGTTAGTTATGCGGGAACGGTTGGAAATTCAAATAACATTATTTATAGCTGCGTTGATAAAAAATATGTGGTTCAGGCGATGGCAATAAAAAACAGCACAAGCGGAATTGGCAATTTTTGTGCAGCACTTGTTGGAGGAAAAATTTTAAGTTCGATACAGGCGAATTCAAATATGGTTTTTGGCCATTACATATACGGACAACAGATTCTTGCGGCGATTTCGACGGTTATTCTGCTTTTGTGCGTTGTGTTCATTCATTTTGTAGTAGAGAAAAAACAGGCAAAGCAATAATATAAACGATATAAAAGATAGGAGATAAAAAATGGCTTTTGATAAACTATTAATGGTGGTAAATAAGTGCTTTAAGGCACCTGTGCATCCTTTTAATTTACAACGTGAAGGCGTAAAGTCATACGCCGAGTGGCAGTATGAAAAGGGTTCTGACACTATAAAGTTTTACCTTAAAAATTATACAAAAGACGAAATGTTTAAGGATAAGGTTATTGCCGATATTGGCTGCGGAGCGGGCGGCAAAACGCTTTATTACGCCGCAAATGGTGCAAAAAAGGTGTATGGAGTCGAAATCCTTGGCAAATATGAAAAAGAGGCAAATGCACTTGCAAGCAAGCTTGGTTTGGCGGACAAATTCAAGTTTGTATGTGCAGATGCAGCGACGCTGCCGTTTGATGATGACAGTATTGATACAATGATAATGAATGATGCGATGGAGCACGTTGACGAGCCTGAAAAAGTGATTTGCGAGTGCCTTCGGGTGCTAAAAAAAGGCGGCAGACTGTATGTAAACTTTCCGCCGTATCACCATCCGTTTGGAGCGCATCTGAGTGATTTGATATACATTCCGTGGGTACATCTGTTCTTTGGTGAAAAAACGCTTATAAAAGCATACAAAGAGCTTGCGAAAACTGTGCCCGACGGAGATGAGCGCATAGAGTTTCGCATTTCCGCAAGACAAGATGGAAGCGAGTATTTTTCGTATATAAATCATATGACAATAAAGCGTTTTGATAAGATATTAAAAAAGCTATCCATAACGCCTGCGTATTACTCGCAAGAGCCGCTGCGTGGCGTATTTAAGCATATATGCCGCTTTCCTGTTTTAAAGGAAGCCTTGGTAAAAATGGTAGTATGCGTAATAGAAAAATAGCAATAAAAAGCGGGGGGAGAAAATCCTCCGTTTTTTTAAATTTTTAAAAAATCTGTCGATATAACAAGAAAAAATAAAAAAATTGTATTAAAAAAGGAAACTATACTTGACTTTTGCTTTATTATATGTGAAAATAATATAAGAGGTGGTATGCGTTGAGAGTTATTGCCGGAATAAGACGCGGTTTAAAGCTTGCCGATTTTGAAGGTGAGAATATAAGGCCGACAACTGACAGAGTAAGAGAAAATATTTTCAACATAATATCGCCATACGTTCCCGATGCAGACGTGCTTGATATGTTTGCAGGGACGGGTGCGTTTTCCATCGAGGCAATAAGCCGTGGGGCAAAAAGCAGCGTTTTGTGCGAGCTTTCTCAAAACAGCGGTTCTGTTGCAAAAAAGAATATTGACAAGGCTGATTTTAACGATAGCTGCACTATAAGATATGGCGATTGTATAAAATATGTTTTGGGAACCGATAAAAAGTTTGATATAATCTTTTTGGACCCGCCGTATAATACGGGGCTTCTTATGAAGGCGCTTGGCGCAGTTTCAAAAAGCGGCGTGCTTGCAGATGAGGGTATAGTTATTGTCGAGTGTGATAATACGGAAAAACCTGATAGCATAGAGGCGCTCGAGCTTGTCAAAGAAAAAAGATATGGAAGAACGTATATTTTGATATATAAACCTAAAAATTGACAAAATACGAAGGGTTATGATATAGCTATGAAAATTGCAGTATATCCGGGAAGCTTTGACCCTGTTACAAACGGACATCTTGATGTAATCAAGCGAAGCGCAAAGGTATTTGATAAGGTTATAGTGGGTGTGCTTGATAATATGGCAAAAAAGCCACTGTTTACGCCTGACGAGCGCGTGGATATGATAAAAAAAGTTGCATCGGATATAGAAAATGTAGAGGTATATGCCTTTTCGGGATTGCTTGTCGATTTTATGAAGCAGTTTGATTCGGCGGTGATTATAAAGGGACTTCGTACGATTTCTGATTTTGAGTATGAGTTTCAGATGGCACTGTTAAACAAGTCGCTAAATCCCGATGTTGAAACATTTTTTATGATGACCGACTCGAAATATTCTTACATCAGCTCAAGTATGGTAAAAGAGGTTGCAAGATTGGGCGGAGGTATTGACGAATTTGTACCGTGTGATATAATAAAAGAAATAGATAAAAAAATAAAGAACGGAGGACACAGATAAATGGAGGTTCTTGAAATTATAGACATGCTTGAGGATGTTGTTGAAAAATCAATGGCAATTCCTTTTATGGGAAGAGCGATTGTTGACCGCGAGGAGCTTTTGGATTTGATACAGGAAATCCGTCTCAATTTGCCCGGCGATTTGAAGCAGGCAAAATGGGTAAAGGACGAGCGTCAGAGAATTTTGGATGAGGCTAATAAAGAGGCTGAGTCAATTATAAAAAATGCCGAGGAAAAAATGGCAGGTCTTATTGATGACCATGAGGTTACTCAAAAGGCGTATGCACAGGCAAATGAGATAGTTGCTTCTGCACAGAACAACGCACGCGAATTAAGACTTGGAACAAAGCAGTATGCCGATGATGTTTTGGCAAGCCTTGAATCAAGAATTTTGAAAATGGCTGAAATTGTGCGCGAGAACCGCAAAGAGCTTGGCGAAACACGTAAAAGCCTTAAAAAGTAATAATTGACAGTGCCCGTACATATAATATACAACATGGCGATATAAAATATTATCAAAGGGATGTGTATTATATGAGCACAGGTTTTCATACATTTAATCTGAAAAATATCAAAAAAATTGTGGTAAGTATTGCAATACCGCTTTTGGTAGGGGTTTTGTCGGCATTTCTTTCGGGTAATCAGTCGGGCTCTTATACGGCGCTTGTTTTGCCACCGCT
The DNA here is from genome assembly GCA_015068725.1 of Oscillospiraceae bacterium. GTDB lineage: Bacteria > Bacillota > Clostridia > UBA1381 > UMGS1253 > Aphodoplasma. The sequence goes on from SVKA01000019.1 coordinate 16,747, forward strand.
TTCACCGCCGTCATGGGTTTTTGCGGTTGTGTGGCCAATTTTGTATGTGCTTATGGGCATAAGTGCGTATCTTGTTTCGTCTACACAGGCAGAGGCCGGTCTTAAAAAAAGAGCGTTTGTATTATATGCATTTCAGCTTGTGTTCAATTTCTTCTGGAGTATATGGTTTTTCAGATTTGAACTGTTGAGCTTTTCGTTTTTGTGGATACTTTTACTGTTTGCGCTTGTTATACTTACAGCACTTGCTTTTTATGATATAAACAGGCTTGCGGGTTGGTTATTTTTGCCATACATTGCATGGCTTGCGTTTGCATCGTACCTTAATTATATGGTTTGGATGCTCAATTAGAAAGCTTATAAAATTAAAGAAAAACTCCCAAATCGGGAGTTTTTTAAATTTCTTAAAAAATTTTATCAAAAACACTTGACTTATATGTATTAATAGGGTAAAATACATAGAGTGTAAAGGAAAAAGACTTTACAGAGAATAAATTGGGAAGTGTAAAAATGGGCAAGGATTTGAGCATAAGCGTGCTTTTGGATTTTTATAAACAACTTCTCACGCAAAAGCAGGGCGATGCGCTCGACTTGTACTACAACCAGGATTTATCGCTTTCAGAAATTGCTGCGCATTTGGGAATTACCCGTCAGGGTGTGCGTGATAATATAAAGCGTGGAGAAAATCAGCTTTTTAAGCTTGAAGAAGAGATTGGACTTGCGGGAAAGTTTGCAAAGGTGAGTGCTATATGTGATATAGTGAATAGCTATGTGCAAAAGCTTTCCGAGATGGAGCTTGGCGAGGGTGCAAATGAATACCTTGCTGATATATCATACAATTTAAAACAGATTGAAGATATCGTTTAATTATAATCGTTTGTGTATTGCCCATATGGGCGGAAACGGAGCATTATATGGCATTTGAAAGCTTGGGTGAAAAGCTTCAGGGCGTTTTTAAAAAACTTAAAGGCAAGGGCAAGGTTTCACCTGCCGATGTAAAAGAGGCAATGCGAGAGGTAAAGCTTGCGCTTCTTGAAGCGGACGTAAACTTTAAGGTTGTAAAAGAGTTTATAGCGAGCGTCAGCGAAAAGGCAAACGGCAGCGAGGTGCTTGAAAGTCTTACGCCCGGACAGCAGATTATAAAAATAGTAAATGAAGAATTGACACAGCTGATGGGCGGAGCGCAGGCGAGAATAAGCTTTGCGTCAAAGCCGCCTACGGTGATTATGCTTGTGGGACTTCAGGGTGCGGGTAAAACCACGACATCGGCAAAGCTTGCAGGCTCAATAAAAAAGCAGTTTGATAAAAGACCGCTTTTGGTTGCGTGCGACGTATATCGTCCGGCGGCGATAAAGCAGCTTGAGGTAGTTGGCTCGCAACTTGAAATCCCTGTATTTTCGATGGGGGACAAAAAAAACCCTGTGGATATAGCGCGTGAGGCTGTGGCGCACGCGGTAAAACACGGAAATGACCCGGTAATTATCGACACGGCGGGACGACTTCATATTGATGAGGTGCTCATGTGTGAGCTTTCTAATATAAAGGAAGAGGTAAAGCCTAACGAGATTTTGCTTGTTGTTGATGCTATGACAGGACAAGACGCTGTCAATGTAGCCGAGAGCTTTAATGAGCAGCTTGGAATTGATGGCATAATCTTAACAAAGCTTGATGGCGATGCAAGAGGCGGTAGTGCTCTTTCAGTAAGACAGGTTACGGGCAAGCCAATTAAATATGTCGGTATGGGTGAAAAGCTTGGTGATTTAGAGCCGTTTTACCCCGACCGTATGGCGTCGAGAATACTTGGTATGGGTGATGTACTAACACTTATTGACAAGGCACAAGAGGCGTTTGATGAAAAGCAGGCGGCGCAGCTTGAAAGAAAGATGGCGACAAACACCTTCGATTTGGAGGACTTTTTAGAGCAGCTTGCCCAGATTAAAAAGATGGGACCGCTTGAACAGGTGATTTCTATGATGCCCGGTATCGGAGGCAAGCTTCCGAAGGACGTGCAAATCGACGATAAGCAGCTTGCAAGACCTGAGGCGATAATTCGTTCGATGACACCAAAAGAGCGTCATAATCCGTCAATCATAAACGCAAGCCGCAAGGTAAGAATTGCAAACGGCGCGGGCGTGCGTGTTCAGGATGTAAATGCGCTTTTGAAGCAGTTTGACCAGATGAGAGCGATGATGAAGCAGTTTTCGTCGCCGAAAATGAAAAAGAAAATGGGCAAAATGCGTTTTCCGTTTGCGTGATATTAAATAGTTTATACTTATTAATTTAAATAAGATAAAGCGAAAATTTTTCGCAGCAATAATTATTGGAGGTGAATTATAATGGCAGTAAAAATCAGATTGAGAAGAATGGGTGCAAAGAAGGCTCCTTTTTACAGAGTTGTTGTAGCTGATTCAAGATATCCGCGTGATGGTAGATTTATCGAGGAAATCGGAACATACAATCCTATGGTTGAGCCGGCAGAGGTTAAAATCGACGCTGAGAAGACTAAGCAGTGGATTGCTAACGGTGCCCAGCCTACTGATACAGTAAAGAGCTTGCTTAAAAAAGCAAACATTCTTTAATTTAACCGGAGGTATTAGGCAATGAAAGAGGTTTTAGAGGTATTGGCAAAGTCTTTGGTTGACAATCCCGACGAGGTTTCTGTAACAGAAATTGAGGGCGAGTACGAAACAGTGCTCGAGCTTCGCGTTGCAGACGGCGATATGGGTAAGGTTATAGGCAAGCAGGGACGTATAGCCAAAGCAATCAGAACGGTTGTTAAAGCGGCTGCGAATCGTGAAAACAAGCGTGCGGTTGTTGAAATTATAGGTTAAAGTGGAGTGGGGCGCTTTTGGCGCCCCATTTTAACACAAAATGCGAAAGGATATGACGCATAATGAAAAATAAAACATTGCAGGTAGGACAAATAGTAAACACTCACGGACTTCGCGGTGATGTCAAGGTTGTGTCATGGACAGACTATCCCGAGGTTTTTGAGGAGTTTGAGTATGTATATACTGATATTAAGGGTGAAAAATCCACCCTTGAAATTACTACGATTAAATACCAGAAAGGAAATTTAATTGTAAAATTCAAGGGTGTTGACCATATAGATGATGCACAAAAGCTTAAAAATCATACGCTTTATATAGACCGTGAACAGCTTGGCGAGCCTGATGGATATTATATTTGCGATTTGATTGGGTGCAAGGTTCAGACTGACGAAGGTGCATTTCTTGGCGAGGTTATAGACGTATTCAAAACGGGAAGTAATGATGTGTATGTTGTGCGCACCGAAGAGGGAAAACAGATTCTTCTGCCCGTTATTGACGAGGTTATACTTTCTGTCGATATTGAAAATGATTTAATTTGTGCACATTTATTGGAAGGATTGGTTGATTGATGCGCTTTGATGTGTTGACGCTTTTTCCCGAAATGTTTGAAGCGGTGCTTGGGGATAGTATAATCGGGCGCGCAAGGGAAAATGGCCTTATAGAACTAAATTTCATACAAATACGCGATTTCAGCACAGACAAGCACAGACGTGTAGACGATTATCCGTACGGTGGCGGAACGGGTATGCTTATGAGTGTGCAGCCTATATATGATGCATACATGAGCGTTATAAAAGACCTTTCCTATAAGCCGCTTACGATATATATGTCGCCACAGGGAAGGGTTTTTGACCAGAAATGTGCAATAGAGCTTTCAAAAAATGAACATATCGTTATTTTGTGCGGTCATTATGAAGGCGTAGACCAGAGAGTGCTCGACGAAATCGTTGATATGGAGTTATCAATCGGCGACTTTGTACTGACCGGCGGCGAAATTCCTGCTATGGCAGTAATTGATACAGTAGCAAGGCTTGTTCCCGGGGTGCTTGCAAGCGTAAGCTCTTATACGGGCGAGTCGCATTTTAATTCACTTTTGGAATATCCGCAGTACACACGTCCGCCCGAAATTCTTGGCCGTAGTGTGCCCGAGGTGCTGCTTAGTGGACACCACGCAAATATTGAAAAGTGGAAACATGAACAATCTCTTATGGCGACGTATAATAAGCGTCCGGATATGCTTGAGCATGCCGAGCTTTCAAAAAGTGATATAGAGTTTATTGAGAAATTAAAAAAAGAATAAAAAATATACGGGTCTTGCTTTCGCAAGACTCTTTTTTTATGTGTAAAAACAAAAATTTTAATAAATTATATCAAAGCACGTCGCTAAATGTAAGGTTTATAAATTTTTTATCAACGCAAAACTTTTTATATACAGTTAAATCTACAAAATTTTTTCCATATTACTGTTATACTTGTCTTACACGAGCAAAAGAAGGGGATAAAAATGAAACCGACTGTATATGTGGATATACTTTTTTTAACCAATTTTTTAACGAATTTTTTTCTTTTGTATATGACTAAATCGGTAAGTAAGAATGCTTCTCCAATATGGCGTCTTATATGCGGTGCATGTGCGGGCAGCGTATATGCAGTGCTTATGTTTTATCCTGATTTGTCTTTTATTTACAGCGGCATTTTCAAGCTTGGCATAAGCGCAGTTATAGTGCTTATTTCATTTGGTTTTAACAGTGTAAAAAGTCTCTTTTCCTTGTGCTCGCTTTTTTATCTATCAAGCTTTGCACTTTCGGGAATAACATTTGCACTTTTTTATTTTACCGATGTTGGCTTTTTGATTGGAGCGGCAATGTCTAACGGAGTTTTTTATGTAAATATAAGTCCGCTTTACCTTGTTTTATCGGCAGCGCTCTGCTATATAGTTATGTTTGTGTTTGAAAGAGTGTATACAAATCGCATTAACACAAATGCAAATATGCATAATTTGGAGATTTTTTATAAAGGAAAGTCCATACGGGTAAAGGCGCTTTTGGACAGTGCAAATGCAATGCTTGACCCTGTTACAAATACGCCTGTAATTGTTTGTGATATTAATGTGTTAAAACCGTTCTTTAAAGATGAAAGCTACTATGAAAGACTGTGTGTGCTGGCTCAAAACAACTCCGACAAGCTGAAAATAGAGCTTGTGTGTGATACGCCGTTTCGGCTTGTGCCATACAGGGGATTGGGAAATGTGAGTGATATAATGCTTGCGTTTTCGCCGACCAAGCTTTTAATTGATGAAAAGGTGTATACAGGCAGCGTACTTATAGGTCTTTGTGCTCAAAAATTATCAGGGGCAGATGCTTATAATGCTTTGCTTCATCCAAGGGTAATGGCTACATTATAAAAATATATGTGGGGGTAAAAAAATGAAACTTGCTCAAAAAATACGTACAACGATGAAGCTTGGATATGCCGAGCTTGTAACAAAGCTTAAAAATATAATCAGCGAGGAGATTTATTATATAGGGGGGAGTGAAACTCTGCCTGCGCCACTCACAAGCGAGGAGGAGGCAGAGCTTCTTTTGCGCTTTGATAACGATGAAACGGTAAAGTCCACCTTGATTGAGCATAATCTGCGCCTTGTTGTGTATATAGCCAGAAAATTTGAAAATACAAATGTGGGAATAGAAGATTTGATTTCGATAGGCAGCATTGGTCTTATAAAGGCAATAAATACGTTTAAAACGGATAAAAACATTAAGCTTGCAACATATGCGTCAAGGTGCATTGAAAACGAGATACTTATGTATCTTCGCAAAAATCAGAATATAAAAACGGAAATATCAATTGATGAGCCGCTAAACGTTGATTGGGACGGAAACGAGCTTCTGCTTTCGGATATACTCTCGGCGGAGGGCGATGTTATCAATCAGGGACTTGAAGATGAGGTTGACAGAACGCTTTTGGATATGGCGATAAAAAAGCTTTCGGAGCGTGAACAAAAAATAATGAAGCTTCGCTTTGGTCTTTATGGGTGTGAGGAACGCACGCAAAAAGAGGTTGCGGATATGCTTGGGATATCGCAGTCATATATATCAAGGCTCGAAAAACGAATTATCCTGCGACTTAGAAAAGAAATTATGAAAATGAACTGATGGGGGTATAAAAGAGTATTTTGACACCAATAATAAATTTGTGTTTGCATCGCTGTACATAACATAAAGGAGGCAGCGAGTATGATAAATAAGGTTGAAATTTGTGGTGTAAACACAGCCAAATTACCAAATCTTTCAAACGATAAAAAAATAGAGCTTTTAAAAAGAATAAAGGAAGGCGACAATGTCGCACGCGAGGAGTTTATACAGGGAAATCTCCGTCTTGTGCTAAGTGTGATACAACGGTTTAATTCACGCGGTGAAACGGCTGACGATTTGTTTCAGGTGGGATGTATTGGTCTTATCAAGGCGATTGATAACTTTAATTTAGAGGTTGGGGTAAAGTTTTCCACCTATGCCGTTCCTATGATAATAGGCGAGGTTAGACGTTATCTTCGTGATTATAACAGTATACGCGTTTCGCGTTCGCTGCGCGATACTGCATACAAAGCCTTGCAGGCAAAGGAAAGACTTATATCAAAAAACCAAAAAGAGCCTACGATTGCAGAAATTGCAAAGGAGCTTGATATGGAAAAAGAGGAAATTGTATTTGCGCTTGATGCGATTGCCGACCCTGTTTCGCTTTATGAACCGGTATATCACGATGGTGGCGATGCAATCTTTGTAATGGATCAGGTCAAGGATGAAAAAAGCTGCGATGAGTTATGGCTTGAACAAATCGGATTAAAAGAGGCAATGAAGCGCCTGAGTAATCGCGAAAAGCACATATTGAGTCTTCGCTTTTTTCAGGGAAGAACACAAATGGAGGTTGCCAATGAAATCGGCATAAGTCAGGCGCAGGTGTCGCGCCTTGAAAAAAGTGCGATTGCGCATATGAGAAAATATATGTAGCCAAATACAAAAGCCATACATCGCATTGATGTATGGCTTAAATTTTTAGTTATACAAGCTTTTCGCCCAAATCCTTGCCACCCATAAGGTGAAAATGAAGGTGAAATACTGTCTGTCCTGCATTTTTACCGCAGTTGTTGATAATTCGATAACCTTCGTCCTTTATTCCCGCAAGTGCGGCGATTTCGCCAACCTTTGAGAAGATGTGTGCCACAACGTCTGCGTTGTCCGGTGTAATCATATTTGCGCAGCAGATGTGCTCTTTTGGTACAATCAGAATGTGTACCGGAGCTTGTGGACTTATGTCATTGAAGGCATAAATTTTATCATCCTCATAAACCTTTGAAGAGGGGATATCACCGTTTATAATTTTACAGAAAATACAATCGCTCATATCATTTACCTCCAATATTATTTAACGAGTGCGTCAACAAGACTTTCAGCAAGTGCAAGTGCCTCATCAATTTTTGAAGCGTCCTTACCGCCTGCCTGTGCAGAGTCGGGCTTGCCGCCACCGCCGCCACCGCAAACCTTTGCGATTTCGCCGATGATTTTTCCTGCGTGTACGCCCTTCGCAACGGCTGATTTTGATGCAGCGGCAGAGAATGTAATCTTATCGCCTGACTCGCTTGCAAAGATTGCTATACCACAATCCATCTTGTCGCGCATCTGGTCGCCGAGCGTACGAAGTGCACCTGCGTCTACGCCTTTTAAGCGGTTTGTAAATATTTTAACGCCTTTAAGCTCTGTATAGTTGTCCATAAGCGAGCTTGCCTGACTTGCTGCAAGCTTTTCGCGCATCTGGTCTGCTTCTTTTTGTGCGTTTTTCAAATCTTCAACAATAACCTCTGCTTTTTCAACAAGCTCTGACGGATTTGTCTTTAATATCTTTGCAGCATCACGAAGACTCTGCTGATTGTTTTTCATAACCTCGAGAGCACCATAACCCGTTACGGCCTCGATACGACGTACACCTGCGGCAACGCCTGTTTCGGAAAGGATAGTGAAAAGACCTGCCTGACTTGTATTTGTAAGGTGGGTACCACCGCAGAATTCTGTCGAGTAATCACCCATTTTTACAACGCGCACTACATCGCCGTATTTTTCGCCAAACAGCGACATCGCACCAAGCTTTTTAGCCTCGTCAATCGGCATTTCGCGCGTATCAATCGGGAGTGCAGCGAGAATTGCATCGTTAACCTTTGCCTCAACTGTTTCGATTTCCTCTTGCGTCAATGCGCTGAAATGTGAAAAGTCAAAACGCAAACGCTGCGGGTTAACAGATGAGCCTGCCTGTGCAACGTGTACGCCAAGCGTTTCACGAAGTGCCTTGTGAAGAAGGTGAGTGGTCGAGTGGTTACGCGCGGTTGCAATCCTTGTTTTAGCATCAACTGTTACACAAGCCTTATCGCCCTTGTTAACAGTTCCTTTGCTAACGGTTACATGGTGAAGAATTTTTCCGTCGCCAAGCTTCTTTGCATCGGTAACAACCATCTTAAAGCCATCACCAACAATTTCACCGTTATCACCCATCTGACCGCCGCTTTCGCCGTATATTACGGTTTTGTCAAGGATAACAACTGCGTTTTCTCCGCTTGAAATACTCTCTGCAACCTGGCCGTCTTTTACGATAGCTGTTATAGCTGCATCACACTGAGCATTAGCATAGCCGACAAACTCTGTTGTGATTTCTTTTCCCAAGGTTTGATAAATATCCTCGCTCCAGCCGGCCTCGTCGCCAACCTTTCTTCCTTCTCTTGAACGGTTTTTCTGTTCTGAAAGAAGAGCGTTAAAGGTATCACGGTCAACACCAAGACCCTTTTCCTGAAGAATTTCTTCTGTAAGGTCGATAGGGAAGCCGTAAGTGTCGTTAAGCGTGAAAGCATCCTCGCCCGAGAGAATCTTTTTGCCGCTCTTTTCAAGGTCTGCTACCTTTTCTTCAAGAATTGAAAGACCACGGTCAATCGTCTGACTAAAGCTTTCTTCTTCTCTCTTGATCACCTTTTTTATATAATCCTGCTTTTCCTCAAGCTGCGGATATGCACCCTTTGATTCGCGAACAACTGTGTCGACAATATTATATAGGAATGTTCCTTCTACGCCTAAAAGTCTGCCATGACGTGCCGCACGGCGAAGTAATCTTCTAAGAACGTAGCCTCTGCCTTCGTTTGAAGGCATTACACCATCGCAAACCATAAAGGTTGTGCTTCTAATATGGTCAGTGATAACACGAAGCGAAATATCTGTCTTTTCATTTGCTCCGTAGTTAACCTTTGCTACCTTGCTGATTTCGAGCATAATGTTGCGGATTGTGTCAACCTCAAAAAGATTGTTAACATCCTGCATGATAACAGCCATTCTCTCAAGTCCCATACCCGTATCAATGTTGGGATTTGCAAGACGGTTATATACGCCGTTTTCATCTTTGTCAAACTGTGTGAACACAAGATTCCAGAATTCTACAAATCTGTCGCATTCGCAGCCTACCTTACAGTCAGGGCTGCCGCAACCGTATTTTTCTCCACGGTCAAAGTAAAGCTCGCTGCAAGGACCACAAGGACCTGTGCCGATTTCCCAGAAGTTGTCTTCTTTACCCATTTTGGAAATGTGAGAAGGATCTACGCCTACTTCTTTTGTCCAGATGTCGATAGCTTCGTCGTCGTCTTCATACACCGTGATATAAAGACGGTCCTCCGGAAGTCCAAGCTCTTTAGTAACAAATTCCCATGCCCATGCTGTTGCCTCGTGTTTAAAGTAATCGCCGAAAGAGAAGTTTCCAAGCATTTCAAAAAACGTGCCGTGGCGCGCTGTTATACCAACACGCTCAATGTCGGGGGTACGAATACATTTCTGACAGGTAGTTACTCTCTTACGGGGAGGAATTTCCTTTCCGGTGAAATAGGGCTTTAGCGGTGCCATGCCCGCATTTATAAGAAGAAGACTGTTGTCATTTTGCGGAACAAGCGGAAATGACGGCATTCTTAGATGTCCCTTGCTTTCAAAGAATTTTAAATATTTTTCGCGTATTTCATTCAATCCTAATTTTTCCATTTTTAATTACCCCTTATATATTTACTAAATTTTATTTACAAAAATTATCTTACTTGTGAGCCGGACGCTATGTCTTTATCAAGTGTACATATCGAAAGAGTATCAGCATCAGATGCGGCCAAAATCATACCGTATGAATCTACGCCGCGAAGCTTTACTGGTTTAAGATTTGCAATTACAATAACATTTTTGCCCACAAGCTCATCGGGCGTGTAATGCTTTGCAAGTCCCGACACAATCTGGCGCTTTTCATCGCCAAGCTCAACCATAAGCTTGTAAAGCTTGTCAGCACCTTCGATTTTTTCGACGCTTAAAACCTTTGCTACTCTTAAATCAAGCTTTGCAAAATCGTCTATTGTGATTTGCTCGGCTGCTTTTTCTTCTTTTGGTGTTTCTGCCTTTTTATCCTCTTTTTTCTCTTCCTTAGGATATTTTTTAGCTATAAACGCATTTATTTCTTCAAGCTTTTTGACTTCATCAAGTCTTACAAAAAGAGGCTCTGCTTTTCCAACCGATGCGCCTGCTTTAAGTGAACCGAAAGCGTCAAGGCTTTCAATGCTTGTATCACATCCGCCGATTTGTTCATAAATTTTCTTTGCAGTTTCGGGCATAAATGCTTCGAGAAGCACTGCAATTATGCGAATTGACTCCAAAAGGTTGTATATTACGCTCATGAGGCGGTCTTTACTGCTTTCATCCTTTGCAAGTGCCCACGGAGCAGTTTCATCAATGTATTTATTTGAGCGGCGTGCAAGATTCATAATAAGCTCAAGTGAATCTGCTACGCGCAGTTTATCCATTTTTTCTTTTACGCCAGATACCGTTTCAAGACAAACCTTCTTTAAGTCTTTGTCAAATTCATCCTCGGTGCAGGCACTTGGAATAACGCCATCAAAATATTTTGTGCACATCGCAACTGTACGGTTTACGAGGTTGCCAAGTGTGTTTGCAAGGTCTGAATTAAAGCGGCTTATAATTGTTTCGTACGTTATTGTACCGTCGGATGCAAACGGCATCTCGCTGAGTACATAATAGCGGATGGCGTCAACACCGAACATCTTGGCAAGGTCATCGGCATACATTACGTTTCCGCGCGATTTGCTCATTTTGTCAACGCCTGACAAAAGCCACGGATGGCCAAAAATCTGCTTTGGTAGTGGCTCACCAAGAGCCATTAAAATAATCGGCCAGTATATTGTGTGAAAACGCAAAATATCTTTTCCAATAATGTGAACATCTGCGGGCCAGTATTTTTTATAGTTATCTGCCGGATTTTCGGTGTCATAACCAAGAGCTGTAATATAGTTTGAAAGTGCATCTATCCATACATATACAACGTGCCCCGGGTCAAATTCTACCGGTATACCCCATGTGAATGTGCTTCTTGACACGCACAAATCCTGAAGTCCGGGCTTTAAAAAGTTGTTAACCATTTCGTTTTTGCGTGATTCGGGAGCGATAAAATCAGGATGCGACTCAATATGCTCCATAAGCTTGTCCTGATACTTGCTCATTTTGAAGAAATACGCTTCCTCTTTTGTGGGCACAACCTCGCGTCCACAGTCGGGACAGCATCCGTCAACAAGCTGTGATGGTGTGAAGAACGATTCACAGGGAACACAATAAAGTCCCTCGTACTCGCTTTTGTATATATCGCCCTGGTCATAGAGCTTTTTGAAAATCTTTTTTACAGTTTCTTCGTGATATGTGTCAGTTGTACGAATGAAATGGTCATATGATGTATTCATAAGATTCCAGATGTTTTTGATTTCTCCTGCAACAGAGTCTACATACTCCTTTGGAGAGATGCCTGTTTCCTCTGCCGCCTGCTGAATTTTCTGACCATGCTCATCAGTACCTGTCAAAAAGAATACGTCATAGCCAAGCTTGCGCTTAAAGCGCGCAATAGCGTCTGTCAAAATGACCTCGTATGTGTTGCCTATATGAGGCTTTCGCGATGTATAGGCAATCGCTGTTGTTATATAATATTTTTCTTTACTCAATGTTGCCACCTTCTTTATATAAATTCACTTATTATTTTGCTGATAAAAAATCATCCATCAATGTATAGCCTTCGCTTTTGAAAATGCCCGTCTTTGCAGCGTCCTCTTCGCAGTAGGTGCGTTTTTGATTTTCTGTTTTGTTATTGCTTCTGAAAATCACATACGGAACACTTTCCGAGGAATGTGTCATTATTGCAAGCGGTGTCGGATGGTCAGGCATCAAAAGTATGCTGTAATCCTCGCCGGCATTTTCGAGTGCGTCAATAATCATTTTTGCCGCCGCATCGAGTTTTTCTATCGAAAGCACTTTGTTTTCGATTTCGCCTCTGTGACCGCACTCATCAGCCGCCTCAACGTGCAGATATACAAAATCCTTGCCGCCAAGGAGTGCATCAATTGCTGCTTTGGCTTTTCCCTCAAAGTTGGTGTGTACGTTGCCCGTTGCACCCTCAACCTCAATTACGTCCATATCTGCGCCGTAACCGATTCCTTTTAAAAGGTCAACTGCCGAAATTACTGCGCCTGACAAGCCGTATTTTTCTTTAAACGAGGGAAGGGAAGGCTTGCTTCCTTGTCCCCAGAACCAAAGTGTGTTGGCAGGGTTTAGGCCTTTTTCTGCGCGCGCCTTGTTTACGGGGTGCTCCTTTAATATGTCATAGCTTTTTTTCATCATATCCAAAAGAATGTCAGCATAGTCGCCCTTTGGAAGATAATCGCCAATCACGCGTTTTGATATATCGTGCGGAGGGGTAAGAGTGCTGTTTAGACTTCCGTCATGCATAACAAGAAGGTTTCTGTAGCTTGTACCTGCATAAAAGCGAAGCTTGTCAGTGCCAAATTCATTTTGAATAGCAGCCATAAGCTCGGCACCTTCTTTTGAACTTATCTCGTCAGCACTGTAATCAAGCATTGTCTTTTTTGAAAAGTCCTCATCATCAGAAAGCGTTACAGTATTTACACGATATGTAACATCGCCGTCTACAAGTGGCGCGCCAATTGACACGGCTTCGAGAGGTGAGCGGCCCGTATAATATTTTTTAGGGTTATAGCCCATTACGGAAAGGTTTGCAACATCGCTTCCGGGAGCCATACCATCGGGGACTGTTTTAACCATTCCCATTTTGCCATATGCGGCAAGCATATCCATCGTGGGCTTTTTTGCGACTTGAAGCGGTGTTTTATTACCGAGTGCATCGACGGGAGTGTCTGCCATTCCGTCGCCGAGAATAACAATATATTTCAAGATAATCTACTCCTTTATTATACATATATCCTTTATTATACTACAAATTATTTACTATTACAAGGATTTTCAATCATTTTGTGCACGAATTTGGCAAAAAAATTTTATAAAAAATAATGTTTTTGTATTGCGAATAGGTGAAAAAAATGTTATACTAAAGATTATTACAAAAAAATACATTTTTGTTGTATAAAAAAGCAGACAAAATTGAAAATACATACAAAAAAGGATGGGTAGATATGAATATTTATAAGCTTTCCGAAATGAGCGAGGAAAAAAGACAATTTATAATGAAACGTGCAGAGCTTGACATTTCAGAGCAGATGAAAATTGCAAAAGAGGTGTCTGACGATATACGTGTACGTGGCGACGAGGCGGTGCTTGAATATACTGCAAAGTTTGACCGTGTGCAGCTTAGCGCAGAAAATATGAAGGTGAGCGAAGAAGAGATTGAACGCGGCTATAACGCATGTGATGAAAAAACACGTGAGGCGATTGAATATGCTGCAAAAAACATTCATGATTTTCACGAAAAACAGCTTCCTGAAGAAATTTGGTTTACAAATGTTGACGAAGGACTTATGGTGGGTGAAAAAACAACACCTATCGTTGACGTGTGCCTTTATGTTCCGCGCGGTAAAGGCAGCTTTCCGTCGGTACTTTTGATGCTTGGTGTGCCCGCAATAGTAGCAGGTGTGCCAAGAGTCGTAGTTGTTACACCGCCGAATGAAAAGGGTGGCGTTGATGATGCGATTTTGGCTGCGGCAAAAATTATAGGCATTAAAGAGATTTACAAGGTAGGCGGAATTCAGGCGGTTGCATCTGTAGCATATGGAACACAGACAATTCCAAAATGCCACAAGATAATCGGCCCCGGAAACAGCTATGCAACCGCGGCAAAGCGCGTTTTGGCAAATTACATAGATGCAGGACTTCCTGCAGGCCCGAGCGAGTCAATCATACTTGCCGATGAAAAGGCAGACCCGCATAAGGTGGCGCTTGACTGGATGATTGAGGCAGAGCACGGTCCTGATTCGGCGGCGCTTCTTGTTACACACAGCAAAGAGCTTGCCGATAAGGTAGTACCGATTATGGAGGCACAGCTTGAAAAGATAAGCGAAAAACGCCGCGAGTTTATAAAGACAAACTATTCGACATACGGCGGAATTATTATTACAGATTCACTTGAACAGTCAATTGACTTTGTAAACGATTATGCACCCGAGCATATGGAGGTTATGTGCGAAAATCCGTTTGACATACTTCCAAAAATCAAAAATGCGGGCGAGATACTTTTGGGAGAATATGCACCGATTACACTTTGCAACTTCGTTTTGGGACCAAATGCGATTTTGCCCACAGGCGGCTTTGCAAAGACATACAGCAGCGTGTCTGTATTTGACTTTTTAAAGCGTTCATCAATCGGTTATGTTACAAAGGAAGGGTTTAAGAGAGTGCGTGGCTATGCAGACACTCTTGCGACGGTCGAGGGCTTTGATACACACGCTCTTGCCGTACGCGAAAGAAAGGTAGATTAAAGGAGATGCTTGATATGAATACAATCAGCGTTACAAGAAAAACAACAGAATCAGAAATGATTTTAAAGCTTACACCGCCGCCGCTTGCGAGCGATTACAGAGCAAAAATCAACACACCAATCATATTTTTAAATCACATGATAGAGCACATCGCATGGCGCAGTGGCTTTAATATCGAAACAGAGGTAAAGCTTGACAAATTCTGCCTTGCTCACCTTGTTTGTGAGGATTTGGGTATAGCATTTGGACGTGCTGTGGCAGAGTATGTTTCGCGCCACGTTGACGATGGCGTAAATTCTTATGGATTTGGCGTTGGCATTATTGATGAGGCAAAGGCGCAGTGCGTTATAAGCTTTGAATCACGTTCATATTTTGATTTTACAAGCAAAGTAGAACTTCCTGCCGAGGCAGAGGATATGCACGCAGAGGATCTTAGCGTATTTTTAGATGGCTTTGCACAGGGAGCAAGAGCAACGCTTCATATCGATATTGATAAAGGCGTAAATTCGCATCATATATGGGAGGCAGTATACCGCGCATTTGGTATAGCGCTTGGAGAAGCGCTAAAGCTCAATCCTGAAAAAAGCGGCAGAACAAGTGGCGTTGCAGGGAAAATTGATTTTGTGATAGAGTAAGTTTTACGGAGCGTGCACAATGGCAAAAATAAAGGACTTTTTAAATAAATATGACACGATACTTTTCGATATGGACGGAGTTATTACAAGCGAGCAGGCATATTGGACGTGTGCTGCGCTTGTAGTATATGAAATGCTTACATCGCGTGAGTTTTTTGGCGATGGCAAAGCATACGATACCGATATGTATAACAAACGCAAACAAATTCGCGATGAGGTGTTTTGCGGCGACAAAACCATCAGTACGCTCAAAAACAAAGGCGTAAACAGTAATTGGGATTTGGCGTATGTGGTTTTGGCAGAGGCGCTTTTGTGTGAAAAGTATGATTTTGACGTTGTGTATGAGCGTGTTTGCAAATATGATAATGATGTTTTTTTGCATTATGATATTCTTGCACAGAAGCTTAGTAAAAAATTTGGAAAAACAAAGGAATATTATGCACGCTTAGGTCCTTTCTGGGACGAGGTTTGCGCTGTATTTCAGAAGATATATCTCGGCGAGGCAGATGCACCGCCGCTTATGGGCGATAGATGCCTATATTTAGTGTAGAGCAAACAAAAAAAGTGTTGTCCGCACTCAAAGAAAACGGAAAATCGCTCGGCACCGGAACGGGACGTCCGCTTTGCGAGCTTAAAAGTCCGTTTGAAAGATGGGGGCTTACACAGTTTTTTGATAAAGAGCGTTTGATAACATATGATGAGGTTGTAAATGCCGAGGAGCAAATGGCGAGGGAAGGTGTTTTGCTTGGCCTTACAAAGCCGCATCCGTTTATGTTTTTAAAGGGTGCGCTTAAAAAGGATTATCTAACGCAGAAGATTGTAAGCGGCGATTATGATAAAGCTATTTTATCAAAAACGCTTGTAGTAGGTGATGCGGGAGCGGATATGTTGTCTGCACAGGCGGGTGGTATGGATTTTCTCGCGGTACTCACGGGCATTTCGGGCAAAGCGGCAAAGCCTTATTTCGAGGCTCACGGCGCGACCTATATTCTTGACTCAATTTGCGACATGATAATAGATGATTAATAAAAGCATAGATAGGATGGATAAGCTATGTCAAAACAATCATATTTAAAAGGGCGTCTTTCACAGATGCCCGATTTTGTATTTTCATATATTCAAAGCTACTATGACGGTGAAAGCGTTAATACGCAGATTGCGTACAGCATAGACATCAAGATATTTTTTGATTTTTTGCGCATATACCGCTTTACCAAAATTGAAAAAAATGAGGATTTTACGCCCGAAATACTCGACAGTGTAACGGCAGATGATTTATTAAATTTCAAGGCATATCTTCGTGAGTATGAGCTTCGCACAGTAGATGCCGAGGGGCGTGAAAGGATACGCACGGTTACGAATTCAAACTATGGAATAAACCGAAAGCTGTCTGCAATACGCGGGCTGTATTCGTATTTGTATAAAACAGATAAAATATCGCAGAATATTACAGACAAAATTACGTTTACAAACATCAAGCATCGTATGAAAAAACCGCTCACCACACAGGAAACGGTGAAAATCCTTGACGTGATATTTAACGGCGAAAAGTATTATACGGGGCGCGACCTTACTGAATACACAAAGCGCAAAATGCGTGATATCGCTATTTTTACTACATATCTTGGTACTGGCGTGCGTGTAAGCGAGCTTGTAAATTTAAATATTGAGGATTTAAGCTTTGAAACGTCGTCGTTTATAGTAACAAGAAAGGGTGGCGAGCAGCAGGAAATCTTTATGCCGCCACAGGTGGAGCAGGAGCTTTTAGCATATCTTGATGAGCGGATGAAGATAGATGCCACAGATAAAAATGCGCTTTTTATAAGCCGAAACGGAACTCGTATGACTATTGGTGCGGTTGAGAAAAACTTGAAGCGCTATTGTCTTACGGTTGGCATTACAAGCAGCGACAAGACAAGACCTCACGCACTTAGACGAACATTTGCGTGCCGTATGCTCGAAGATGGCGTTGATATAAAAATGGTTGCCGAGCTTATGGGACACAAAAATATCGAGGTTACACATAAATTTTATGCTCAGTATTCAAACCGCGCAAGAAAAGAGGTTATGCAGGGCTTTTCAATTATAAAAGCATCAGATGATGAAACAGACGGAGGTGCACTGTGAAAACAAAATTAGGGCTTTATTTTAAGCTTTTTATATCGACATTTGTATTAAGCGCGTTTACATTTGGCGGAGGATATGTAATCGTTCCTCTTATGCGTAAAAAATTTGTGGATAAATACGGCTGGATTGAGGAAGAGGAAATGCTCGATTTGGTTGCAATATCACAGTCTTGCCCCGGTGCAATCGCAGTAAACGCATCTGTGCTTGTTGGATATAGAGTTGCAGGTGTGTTTGGCTCGTTCTTATGCGTTTTGGGAACGGCGCTTCCGCCGCTAATTATACTTTCGGTTATATCTTTTTTTTATGATGCATTTCGCTCAAACGTATATGTAGGATATGCGCTACGTGGTATGCAGGCGGGTGTTGCAGCTGTTATTGCAGACGTTGTATATGGTATGGCAAAAAACATTGTAAAAAACAAAAAAGTCATACAAATTCTGGTTATGATAGCTGCGTTTGTAGCGGCGTATTTCTTTGATATAAGCGTAATGCTTATACTTGTTATATGCGCTGCGCTTGGACTTGTGTTTGGAAGGGGGAAGACAAAACAATGATTTATCTTCAGCTTTTCTATAACTTTTGCAAAATAGGACTTTTCAGCATCGGCGGAGGCTATGCGGTGCTCCCTTTGATGCAGCAGGTCATAGTTGATAAAATGGGCTGGATAACTATGGAGCAGTTTTCGGATGTCATTACGATTTCACAGATGACGCCGGGTCCAATTGCACTAAATGCCGCGTCATTTGTTGGAATACAAGTGGCGGGAGCTATGGGCACTGTGCAGGGAATACTCGGCGCAGCCATAGCAACGGCAGGGTGCATATTTCCATCATTTGTAATCGTGCTTTTTGTTGCATATATGTACTACAAATACCGCTCGCTTTCGGTTATCGACGGACTTTTGTATGGCATACGTCCCGCAGTAGTGTCGCTTATTGCGTCGGCGGGTGTAGGCATAGTTATAATGGCACTTTTTACGGATTCGGTAATATCGTTTAAATCACTTGATTATGTAGCGGTAGCGCTTTTTGCGGTTTCGCTTGCGCTGTTTAGGATATTTAAAAAAAAGCTCAACCCAATATATGTAATACTTGCATCGGGACTTGCGGGCATTGTGGTGTATAGCTTGATATAACACATTGAAAGGATAAACTTTTATGATACAGGACTTACATTCGCATACTTACTATTCATATTGCGGACAGGATTCTCCCGAGGCGGTTATACAAAACGCCATAAAAAACGATATAGAGCTTGTAG
>SVKA01000020.1 GCA_015068725.1 Oscillospiraceae bacterium
AGATGCATATCCCTATGGGCTTTTGGCAAAGCCGCTTGATGAGTGTGTGCGAATTCATTCTACATCGGGAACAACAGGACGCCGTGTAGTAGCTTTTTATACACAAAATGACGTTGACCTTTGGGAGGACTGCTGTGCTCGTGCTATTGTTGCCGCAGGTGGCTCAAACAAAGACGTGTGTCAGGTAGCTTATGGCTATGGCCTTTTTACAGGTGGTATGGGACTACACGGTGGAGCAAGTAAGGTTGGATGTCTTACACTTCCTATGTCATCAGGTAACACAGAACGTCAAATTCAGTTCATGACAGATTTAAGCGCAACAATTCTTTGTTGTACACCGTCTTATGCTGCATACATCGGCGAAACGTTAAAAGAACAGGGCTATACGCCTGATGATATTCCGTTAAAAGCAGGTATTTTTGGTGCAGAACCGTGGACAGAGGAAATGCGTAAGGGTATCGAGCAGACTCTTGGAATTAAGGCGTATGACATATATGGTCTTACAGAAACAACAGGTCCCGGAGTTGCGTTTGAATGCTCGGAACAGACAGGTATGCACATAAATGAAGACCATTTCATTGCGGAAATTATTGACCCTGATACAGGTGAGGTGCTTCCGGAAGGTGAAAAGGGTGAGCTTGTATTTACATCGCTTGATAAAGAAGCATTCCCACTACTTAGATACAGAACGAGAGATATATGCATTCTTTCGAGAAAAAAATGCTCTTGTGGCAGAACTCTTATAAAAATGGCAAAGCCTATGGGCAGAACAGACGATATGCTTATTATAAGGGGAGTAAATGTATTCCCAAGCCAGATTGAAACAGTTCTTCTTAAAGAGGGATATGAACCAAACTATCAGATTGTTGTTGACAGAGCGAACAATACCGATATTTTTGAGGTTAATGTTGAAATGTCACCCGAGCACTTTACTGATAAAGTGAGCGATGTTCTCAAAATGGAGAAATCACTTGCAAATGCGATGAAGATAATGCTTGGAATCAATCCGTCGGTTCATCTTGTGCCGCCTAAGAGCATTGTACGAAGTGAAGGTAAAGCAGTTCGCGTTATTGACAAGCGTAAATTGATATAAGAGAGGAGCTTTGAAATGGCTATTAAACAATTAACAGTTTTTGTTCCAAACAGAAAAGGTACAATCGTATCGGTTACGGATATTTTAGCAAAAAATAATATCAACCTAAGAGCGCTTTCTATTGCAGAAACACAGGATTTTGGCATTTTGCGTCTTATTGTAAATGATGAAAAAACAGCCCAAAAAGTGCTTGAAGAGCAGGGTTATCTTATCAAGATAGTTGATGTAGTTGGCGTAAAAATTGGCGATGCGCCCGGAAAGCTTACCGGTGCTCTTGATGTTTTGGATAAAGCCGATATAAATGTAGAGTATCTTTATGCATTTATGGCTCGCACAGAAAAGCATGCTTATGTAGTGCTTAGAGTTGAGAACAACAAAGAAGCAGAAATCAAACTTGAAAATGCGGGTTTTCACCTTATAACAGAGGCAGATATTAACAAGCTTTAAAAAACAAAAAACATCTAACAAAAAAGAGATGATATTTTTAGTGATATCATCTCTTTTTAATTGATATAAATTTATCCAAGTGCAACATCAAGTATCATCATAAGCACAAAGCCAACAGAAAACATGATTGTACCAATATTTGAGTGATTACCTTCAGACATTTCAGGGATTAGCTCTTCTACAACGACATACATCATTGCACCTGCGGCAAAGCTTAAAAGATAGGGAAGTACGGGCACGAACAGGTTTGCAAAAAATATTGTTAAAAGTGCGCCGACCGGCTCTACGATACCTGAAATAAGTCCGTACATAAAAGCTTTTGATTTTTTTGCACCGCCAGAAACCATCGGCATTGAAACGATAGCACCTTCGGGAAAGTTTTGAATTGCAATACCTAGCGCAAGAACAAGTGCGCCTGATGCGGATATTGCAGCATTTCCGCTAAGCCATCCGGCAACAACGACGCCAACTGCCATTCCTTCGGGAATGTTATGCAGTATTACCGCAAATACCATCATAGATGTCTTTTTAAAATTGCCTTTTATACCTTCTGCTTCATCTTTGCCAACATGCATATGTGGTATTGTCTTATCAAGCAGTAAAAGAAAGAATATTCCGATAAGAAAACCGATTGCTGCAGGTAAGAACGCAAGCTTGTCCATATGCTGCGACTGCTCCATTGCAGGAATTAAAAGGCTCCACACAGATGCCGCGCTCATAACACCTGCTGCAAAGCCTGCGAGCGAACGGCGCAAAGCTTTATTCATTTCATTTTTTATAAAAAATACGCACGCGCTTCCAAGTGTTGTGCCCACAAATGGAAGAAAAATTGCTTGTAATGCTTGGGTATTCAATTTGTTTGCCCTCCTCAAAATATAGTATGTTTAAATTAGCCTATCATATACAAACTTTAAAGTCAAGAAGTAGTATAAAAAAATTTTTTGTGCACATATTATTGGTGAAAGGAGAGGTTGCTTTTGACAAACAAAGACAGCGCGGAACTATTAAAACAATGTAACGCGGGCATAAAAATGGGAGTTGGCTCGATTGATGATGTGCTCGACAACATAAAAAGTGAGGACTTAAAAAATATTCTTTCTAAAAACAAAGAAGAGCATCAAAATCTTGGAAGCCGCACACACGAGCTTTTGGAGAAAATGGGAGAAGAGGGCAAAGAACCGAACCCTATGGCAAAGGGTATGTCATGGATAAAAACAAATGTGATGCTCTCAATAAATGATACCGATAATATGGTTGCAGATTTGATTACTGATGGCTGTAATATGGGAGTAAAATCGCTAAACAGATATCTTAATCAGTATAAAGCGGCAGATGAGCAGTCGAAAAAGCTTGCAAAGCAGCTTATAGACCTTGAGCATCAGCTGACTATTGATATACGTCCGTATCTGTAATTTGATTGTTTGTTTAAAAATATATAAAAAACGGTCATTATGTGAAGCGATATAATGATGGTAGACACAAAAAAGCGTCTGCCATCATTTTTTATGCTATACTTAGACTTACAAAAAGTCATTGATGAAAACGCACACTATTTTGATTATATAAAAGCTATGCGAAAACTAAAAAGAAAACTGCCTGTTCAATACAGACTTGAACAGGCAGTTTAAAATATTCTTTTTCTGTTTAAAGTTAACTTTATTTCTTTTCTGAGAATACAATCTCAACAAGCGAGTTCCACATATTTACACTGTTGCCATGACCACGGTATCTTACATATCTTCCGCTTGCGCCACCAAGATCGAATCCCTCAAGGTTGCCTACAGGATATGTACCGCTTGTTTCACCGCCTTTTATAACACTTGTAAAGTTTATTCCGTCATCGGAAACGTCTATATCAAACTTATACTTTCTCTTTTCGCCCTGCATAAACGAGAAGTAAACTTTGTCAAGCTTCTTTACCCTGCCAAGGTCATATATTCCCCACGCATCAAAATTGTCTGCACTTGATACACCCCAGTATGTGTCATAATCACCGTCATAACTTGCCGGAATATCGCGTCCTGGAGTTCCTTCAAAGCCGCTCATCTTTGCATCTGATATTCCTATAACGTTTTTAACGCCCAAGCTTTTTTGTCCCTTTGACGATTTAATTCTTACCATCTTTGCAAATTCATCCCATGTAACTCTCGCTTCAAAGCTTTCAGCAACAAAACGTACAGGAATCACAAATCTGCCATCAATTATCATCGCAGGCACATCAAGCTCTACAGGTTCACCATCTACATAAGCCGTCGTTTGATTTTCCGTAATCTTTATTTCTGTATATCCGTCATTTGCTACCGCAGTTGCAGTCTTCTCATCCCATTTTACATCTGCATTCATAGCCTCCAAAATCGCACGCATCGGGATAAGAGTTCTTCCGTTGATGATTGTCGGAGGTACGTCAGAATATACAAAGTTATCGTTGTAGTAAAGTGATACGCCTTCAAGTTCCGGTGCACCGCTATCTGTAAATTTCTTATCTGCGTTGTCGCTCACATATGTAAGCGTAACATTTCCCGCAGGAGCAGTAAAGTAGATTATACCGCCATCTTGCGATGCAATCTGATTAGGAATTTCTTCTTCGCCTGCGCTGATGCTCCACGTACCTGCCTCAAGACCTGCAACGTTGATTTTAAGAGCCTGCTCACCACCAGGCACTGTAAATGTTACTGTATCCTTTGTGCGAGCTTTGTTTTTATTAAACATTACAACTCTGTCAAAAATCTTTGCGCCTGCAAAGTTTTGTGTTTCAATAAGCGTTGCATTTTTAACCGCAGACTTATCGTCAGCATCGCCGACATACATTACATTTAACATATAGTCGGTTTTGCCTGTTGATTTTGGCATAATTTCAACTCTGCCCCAACCTGCCTCGAGGCTGTTATTGGGATCTACAGTTCTTTTTGCATCTGCGTTGCCTGTTGCAAGACCCAAATCCTGCATAAGCGGCCAGTTCTGGTTTTTGTTCCAGAAGCGTTTATCTGTGCCAGCAACTACTTTGCCATTTGCATCAAACTCTGCTCCGCCGATTTTTTCTATTTTTGCCTCTTTTGGAAGAAGTGTCTGATTTACAAGCTTACCATTGTAGTCGCCTTCAGTTCTTTTGATTGTTGTAACCTTTCCGTTAACCTCAGGCTCTTCTTCCGAGTGAAGAAGGAATGCTTTTTTCTTGCCACCTTCTTTTGTCGTTATCTTATCAAACACTATAAAAGCAGCCGGATTTTTCACATCACCTGTCGGAAGGAATATCATATGACGAAGAACTTCTTCTACACCGTTATCAAACTTAGAGGTGTATGCATTTGCAATATCGCCCGCAAGATATGAATATTCAGGATACTGAACATCAGGTCCGAACTCATGGCCTATAACATCCGCCCAATGGTTTTCCTGATTTGCCTGATATGCTTCCCATGTTGCATCCAATGTGTAGTGGTTCGAGCCTGTACCTTTATCAAAATCTCCACGTTCAAGGCCCTGGTTCTGATTTCCCCACTTATTAGCTTCTGTTTCGATTACAAGCGTATTGTGAGCAACAGACTGTGACATATAGTTTTGGTTTTGAGTAGATGAATGTTTTTCGTACCAACCGGAGTCATTTGCCAAAGGTCCTTTATAATAAATCATAAAGTGACCGCAGTCATAGTGAGTATGATTCATACCGTTATATTCAGTTATTGTCATTGTTGCCACAACATCATCTGATTTTGTACCCATGTCCCAGCCAGTACGTGCAATCATTTCACCTACCGGCGACGCATGATATGTTGTAAGCGGAAGCTGTCCAATAGATACGTCTGTATCGATGTTCGGATTGTTCAACACAAGCATTTCAATCGGTGGAACATAGTTTACAGCATATGTAGGCTCAAAACCATCTTCGAGCAAAAATTCCTTTTTGATAATCGGATCACCACTTATAACTGATGACAGGAACATAACACCTCTCATATAACGCATATATGTTCCCTTTTTAGTCTGGTTAGGATAGTTATCCTCACCGTCAATCATAAGCATACCATCAGGACGACGACGATATATCCAGTCATATACCACACTTACAAGGTCTTCTTCGTTGAAAAGTTCTGCGCCGCACATTTTCTTTACAAGAAGATGCGCATAAAGTTCCGACTTGTGACGAATATCAATTCCGTAAGCAGTACCCTGTGAGTGTGTGCCCGACTGATACCACCAATTTCTTAAATCAACACTTGATGGCGAGAATATCTTGCCACCTATCATGTTGTACGCATCAGGATATTCATCATAACAAGCAATCGCCATTGTAAACCAGTCACCATAAAGCTGCATCTCTGCACCGTGACCGGATGTTATTTCCTGCACATCAGGTGGGAAACCTACTTCCATCTGTGATGAGATGCCTTGGGCAAGATACATCATTTTTTCTTTGTCCTCAGCGGTCAACAGAGGATAACACCAGTCATATACCTGGCCCATAGTTCTTATTACATGTCCTTCGTGACGACAGTTATCGCCCAAAGATTCAATATTAAGACTTTCCGCATATGTTTTTATTGCCGAGATTGCCTTTTTGCCATTTTCTTCGTTGCCATAAAGCGCATAGTCAAGCGCTTTTGCCGCTATGTACTGAAGTCCCATAGCATCATAGTTTGGATCTTTATTTGCAAGCTCACCCGTGTATTCTTTTGCCTTAAGCTCGTTAAACGCAGCAACAAGAGTTGCCATTTCGGGATGCTCCATATTTTTCTTTATCTGCGGGATATCAGAAGCTCTGAAAAATACTCTTGGATGCTCCGGCGGAGGTGTTACTGTCGGAATAGCATAACGGTCCTCTGGAAGTTTTACCACTTTGCCCACGGTGGAAGGATCGGGAAGAGCGCCCGTTCCTTCGGGCGTATAGCCCATAACTTTCGTTATGACAATTTTATCAACCACAAAAGGATCCTCACGTGCAATCATACGAATTGTAGAGGTTTCTCCTGCCTTTTTTCCTGCAACAGTGATTTTTCTCCACTTGAAGTCAGATAAGCTTTCTGTACGTTCAAAGCCTATCTGAACATAACCCTTTGTAGCGGCTTTTTCCTGTATAGAACCATAGTCAAACCATATTGAGTCAGCACTTGGTCCTGCATATCTGATCCAGATAGCATATTTGCCATCTTGATCAAAGGTTACTTTGAATCCTGCCTGTCCGGTTGTGTCCGGCGCCGGCTGATTCACATCTGTAAGTAAAAATTTTGCACTTTTTCTCGCAGAAGCATCTTTTGCGCTTTCAGTAGTTACATTCTGGTTGTCAATGATTATTTTTTCAACCTCAATTGCAACAGAGCCTGCCTCGGTATAAAACATAGGATAATCAGTTTTATCATCCGTTGCACTGGCAGCGCCTCCTACAATCGAAAGCGAACTAAACACGCTTACAAGCATTGTAAATGCAAGTATAAGCGTAATTGCTTTCCTTGTTCTCTTTAACATATTGATTCCTCCTTATGTATTTTTGGTTATATTACTTATAATATTAATATATAATATTTCGAACAAAAAATCAACATATTATGAGTATTGATTTTTGTCATTTTTTTGTATGGTTTTTTTGGGGATGACTTTGTCTTTCCAGAGGTAGTTAGCCATAATACCGTTTGGATTTTGGGGATTACCTGCACCATCCTTATAGCCTTTATCAAAAGGCAGGAAAGCCGAGAGACAATGCAGTGATTGAATTGTTTTTTAGAAGATTTAAAGATGTTTTGTGTTCACACTTCCACTATTGGAAATGTGATGACCTACAAAAAGTCATTGATGAAACCGTACACTATTTTAATTACATAAAACCTATGCAAAAACTAAAAAGAAAACCGCCTGTTCAATACAGACCTGAACAGGCAGCTTAAAATATTCTTTTTTGTGTCTACAAAGTATTGACTACTTCAGATATGCCAAGCCTTTTTATTTGAGCAAATTTGTGCAAAACACTTGATTTTAACGCATTAAAGTATTATAATAATACCATCATTTTTGCAACAGACGAAAAAAGGAGAAAACAATATGTCTAACATATGGCATGATATATCGCCAAAACGCATAAATGCAGATGATTTTATCTGTGTTATAGAAATTTCAAAGGGCAGCAAGAAAAAGTATGAGCTTGATAAAGAAACGGGATATCTGATGCTTGACAGAATATTATACACATCAACGCATTATCCGGCTAATTATGGCTTTATTCCAAGAACATACGGCGATGATAACGACCCGCTTGATGTACTTTTGTTATGCTCTGAAACGATTGAACCGATGACGCTTGTGAGAGCGTATCCGATTGGTGTTATTTCGATGATAGACAACGGCAGAAATGACGAAAAAATCGTTGCTGTTCCGTATAATGACCCGTATTATAACGTTTATAAGGATATAAGCGAGCTGCCGGGACATGTGTTTGAAGAAATGGGGCACTTTTTTACAGTGTATAAGAACCTTGAAAACAAGGAAACCGCCGTTAACGAGGTGAGCAACAAAGAGCAGGCATTAAAAATTATTGATGCGGCGATTGACAATTATATTGAAAAATTTTGCAAATAAACAGGTTGATTTTGCTTTGCAAATAGGGTATACTATTTACATAATAAATTTACGGGAGGATAAAGACAATGAAAAAGATTTATGAAGGAAAGACAAAAGACGTATTCAGTCTTGATAATGGAAATGTAATGCTTAAGTTCAAGGATGATTGCACAGGCAAAGACGGCGTTTTTGACCCGGGCGAAAATTCTGTTGGACTTAAAATTGAAGGTATTGGTAAAGCAAACCTTAGAACGTCTGTTTATTATTTTGATTTGCTTAAAAAAGCCGGCATAAAGACACATTATGTAAGTGCAAATGTCGACGAGGCTTTGATGGAGGTTTTGCCGGGCAAGGTGTTTGGTAATGGCCTTGAAGTAATTTGCCGTCTTGTTGCAACTGGAAGCTTTGTCCGCAGATACGGCGAGTACATAAAGGATGGCACGCCGCTTGAGGGTGGATATGTTGAGTGCACATTCAAAAATGATGAAAAGGGCGATCCGCTTGTTACAAGCGAAGGCCTTGAGGCACTTGGTATTATGAGCCAGAGTATGTTTGACAGCATGAAAGAGCAGACACTTAAAATCACAAAGATTGTTGCTGATGACCTTAAGACAATCGGTCTTGATTTGTGGGATATCAAGTTTGAGTTCGGCTATAACAATGACGAGGTTATCTTGATTGACGAAATTGCATCGGGCAATATGCGTGTTTACAAGGATGGAAAAATTGTTGAGCCGGTTGAGCTTACAAAGCTTATCCTTAATAGATAAAAAATATGATTTAAATAAAAGCCGAAGCGTTTGTATAAAACATTTCGGCTTTTTTTGTTTTTAATACGTTTCGATTTTATCAAGTATGCCCGTAAGCTTTGCGATAGCTACGCCGTAATTTGTAATTGGGACATTGGCGTTTTTTGCGTTTTTTATTCGCGACATAACATAGCGGCGATTAAACATACATCCGCCGCAGTGAATGATGAGTGCGTATTTTGACAAATCCTCGGGAAAGTCGCTTCCAGACACAATGTCGACCGATAAGCCTTCGCCAATGCGCTTTCTAAGCATTTTCGGAATTTTGACGCGTCCGATATCCTCTTCGAGCGGGGCGTGCGTGCACGCTTCTGCAATCAAAATTGTATCTGTTTCGCAAAGCGAATCAATCGCCGCCGCTCCGCGTACAAATTCATCTATATCACCCTTGTGGCGTGCAAACAACACAGAAAACGACGTCAAGAGGCTTTTCTCAGGTTTTAATTTATACACCGTATCAAAAACCTGCGAGTCCGTAATTATAAGTTTTGGCGGCTCTTTGAGCGCGTCAAGTGCTGCGCTCATACAATCGGTGGTGCACGATATTACAAGCGATTTTCCGTCGAGCAAATCGCGTATGGTTTGTACTTGTGGAAGAATTAGACGTCCTTTTGGCGCCTGAATATCCTGTGGCATCACAAGCAAAACAACATCGTTTTCACCTGCGAGATGACGTGCGATTGAATTTTGCGAAAAGCTTTCGGGCATAAGACGTACAAGCTCGTCTTTGATTTTGTCTATGCCTGCGCCAGTGAGGGCACTGACGCAAATTGGTACAAGTGAAAATTCATCGCGTATTTTTGCATCTATTTTCTCTGTATTATCTAATGTATCTGCCTTGTTTATAACTGCAAGTATGGGAGTGCCGAGTTTTTTAAGTTTTTCTACCCAGATTTTTTCGTATTTAAAATTATCGTCAGCAAAAACCATTATTGCGATATCGGCACTTTTTGTTACAGCTTCAGTTTTTTGAACGCGAAGAGTACCAAGCTCGCCTGTGTCGTCAAAGCCTGCCGTATCAATAAGCACACATGGGCCGAGCGGATTTATTTCCATAGCCTTGTATACTGGGTCTGCTGTTGTGCCGCCGCTGTCCGATACAATCGCCGTATTTTGACTTGTAATCGCATTAATAAGCGACGATTTGCCGGCGTTACGCTTGCCAAATATTGCTATATGCAATCTGTCCGAGCGTGGTGTTTGGTTTAATGTGTTTTTCTCATTCATGGCATTATCCTTTCAAAAATGTCTTTAAAATCTAAAATCTCGCTCGCCGTCAATTAACTGTTCGATATATTTTTGTGCCTGCGCTTTTACATCCTCGTTTGGTATGCGTGCAAGCTCGTTTAAAATGGTCTGCTCGCCGACTTTTTTCGTTTCCTCGCTTGCGTAATCCTCAAGATATTCTTTGAAGGTCATAAGCGCATTTGCCTGACATACGTTTGCGATTTGGCCCGATTTTGCAAGGCGCATAAAGCGGTCGCCCGTACGTCCCGAACGGTAGCACGCAGTACAAAAGCTCGGCACATATCCAAGTGTGCAAAGCCAGCGCACAACCTCGTCTAAGGGACGTGTGTCATTTACTTCGAATTGGGAAGTGTCCTCTTCGGGCTCGTCTTTAATATATCCGCCTACGCTTGTGCGCGAAGCACCACTGATTTGCGATACGCCAACCTTTAAAACTTCGGCTCTGCTCTGCTTGCTTTCACGAGTGGAAATAATAATACCTGTATAGGGGACAGTAAGCCTTAAAATTGCGACGATTTTTTTGAAAAGTTCGTCTGTAATTGCATTAGGGAACTCTTTTACATCGATATCATCGGCGGGACGTATACGCGGAACGCTGATTGTATGAGGGCCTACGCCGTGAGTATCTTCAAGGTGCTGTGCATGAAGTAAAAGTCCGACAAAGTCATAGCGATACTGATAAAGGCCAAACAAAACGCCTATGCCAACATCATCAATTCCGCCTTCCATAGCTCTGTCCATCGCCTCTGTATGATATGCATAGTTATGCTTTGGCCCCTTTGGATGAAGATATTCGTATGTCGGCTTATGATACGTTTCCTGGAAAAGAATATATGTGCCTATTCCTGCATCCTTGAGCTTTTTGTAATTTTCAACCGTAGTTGCGGCGATGTTTATATTTACGCGGCGGATTTCACCGTTTTTGTGCTTTACGCCATAGATAGTCTTGATGCTTTCGAGCACATATTCAATCGGACAATTTACGGGGTCTTCGCCTGTTTCAAGGGCAAGACGTTTGTGTCCCATATCCTGAAGAGCAACGACCTCGGCTTTGATTTCCTCCTGCGTAAGCTGTTTGCGGCAGATATGCTTGTTTGAGTAATGATATGGACAGTAGCGGCACTCATTTACGCAGTAGTTTGAAAGATACAACGGCGCAAACATAACAATACGCTTGCCATAGATTTTTTCCTTTACCTCTTGTGCAAGAGTGTAAATCTTATCCAAAAGGGCGGGGGAGTCGCACTCGAGCAGAACTGCCGCCTCTCTATGTGTAAGACCGTGATACTCGGCTGCTTTTTTTAGAATTTTTTCAATCATTTCTTCATCGTTTTTATGCGCTGCGGCAAATTCGATGGTATCGAGTATTTCTTTGTCATCTATAAATTCTGTTGCATTTTTTGATTTGCTGTTATACATAGTATCAACACCTTTCGCTGTTATTTTATATAAAATTATTTTTCTTTTGTATACATCGCTTTAACACTTACTCCGTCAATGCGACCGAGTCTTCCTGAAAGAGCGCTTATTTTGTCCTGAGGTGCATCTATAACGATGCTTATAATACACACATCGCGTTCGCGATACGGAACGCCAAGTCTTGCTATAATATCTTTTGCGTATTCGTGAAGTATGTCATTAATCTGCGGTGTCGAATCGAGATTTTCGACTATAATACCAATAAGGGCAACTCTTTTTTCCATAACTGCCTCCATATATTTTGCTATTTTAAAAGACAAAAAAACCATGCCTATCTTTCCAGATACACATGGTTTTATTATGCTCCACTGTCATTTTTATATGACATATTATAATTTCTTCTAACTCGGAAAAACCTCGGTATCAGAAAATATTATATTTTAGTATTTTGCCTCGTCGTCAATTATTCATTTCAGACTCGGGAAAATGTTTTATTCTACTTTCAAAAATTCGCTTACAACCTGTTTCATCTGTTTTTTCTCACAACTCATATCAAACAGACGAGCCTTTGATTTAAGCTCGGAAAGCGACTTTGGAATACGCATGTTGCTCTTTTCGGCAAGAATGTCCAAAAGCTCAAACTCATTTTTGCCCGCAACGCTTGAAAGTCCTTCAAGAGCAATAAGTACACTTTGATTAAACTTAAATGGACTTGCTGTTGAGGCAATAACTGTTTTTGTAGTATCACCGGTCTGTTGTGCATATTTATCGTATACATACTTACCAACAGCGGTGTGTGTGTCCATAACGTATGAGTATTCTTCGTTTACACTGCTGATTGTCTGCATTGTTTCTTCATCATTACAGCAGCCTGCATAAAAGCTTTCCTGAATTTTAGCGAGTACATCAGCGCTTACAGAGTATTTTCCATCTTCTGCAAGTGCGCCCATATATTCTCTTATCTTTTCATCATTTCCGTCTGTCATATCATACAAAAGACGCTCAAGATTGCTTGAAACGAGTATATCCATTGACGGCGAGATTGTGGTATGAAACTTTCTGTTTTTATCATACACACCTGTATTTATAAACTCAGTAAGAACGTTGTTCTCGTTTGACGCACAGATGAATTTGTTAACGGGAAGTCCCATTTTCTTTGCATAATAGCCTGCTAAAATGTTTCCGAAATTACCTGTCGGAACGGCAAAATTAATCTTGTCGCCAAGCTTTATTTCATCACTTTTTATAAGGTCTGCATAAGCAGAGAAATAATATACAATCTGCGGAACAAGACGTCCCCAGTTTATTGAATTTGCGCTCGAAAGCTCAAATCCATTAAGAGCTAAACGCTCATTATAGTCTTCGTCTGTAAAAATCTTCTTAACGCCCGTCTGCGCATCATCGAAATTGCCGATGACTGCGGCAACACCAACGTTGTTGCCCTCCTGCGTAATCATTTGCAGCTTTTGAATTTCGCTTACGCCGCGTTCAGGATAAAATACGAAAATGCGTGTTTTGTCAACGTCCTTAAAGCCTTCGAGTGCAGCTTTACCTGTATCACCCGAGGTGGCAACAAGAATTACACACTCCTTGTCGCTTCCACACTTTTGAATTGACTTTGTAAGAAGGTGGGGAAGAATTTGAAGTGCCATATCCTTAAAAGCACAGGTAGGACCATGCCAAAGCTCAAGAAAATACACGCGCTCATTAAGCTTGTATACGGGAGCGATGCCTGCTGTTTCAAATTTTTCTTTGCTGTATGCCAAATCGACACATTCTTTTACTTCAAACAGGTCAAAATCAGTCAAAAACTTTGACAAAATAAACACAGCTCTGTCATTATAGGACATGGGCGCAAGACTTTCAAGATCACCTTGTGTAATTTTGGGAAGCATTTCGGGAACGAAAAGTCCGCCGTCTTTTGAAAGACCTGTTTTTATTGCCTGTGCGGATTTGATTTTTAAAGAATTGTCTCTTGTACTGCTGTATAGCATATATTAACCTCCAAGTGATTGCGTAAAACTGATGTATGTGTAAAACCAAAAAACATACTGCGGGCGGAAAGCACATTTGCCCTCCGCCTGCACATGAATATAATACAGTTTTGTTTTTTTTACGTTTTATACGTACTTTTTGATATATTCCGGTGCCTTTGCGGCGTCCATGCTTATGGTAAACAAAAACGATATGTTGTAGTGTTTAACGAGTCCTTCGATATCGTCAAAAA
Source organism: Oscillospiraceae bacterium (assembly GCA_015068725.1). Taxonomy (GTDB): domain Bacteria; phylum Bacillota; class Clostridia; order UBA1381; family UMGS1253; genus Aphodoplasma. The sequence goes on from SVKA01000020.1 coordinate 13,790, forward strand.
ACTTTTCGAGTCCGTCGGTCTGTGCGCCTACGATTTTAAATATGCTGTCAATATAAACGTTTGACATATCGTAGTTATTTGAAATAAGTCCGCACAAAAATCCGTAAAATTCATCATATGACTTTAATGCAAAGCCCGAAGTATCGACCATACGAACTTCGTGAGCGATATCGTGCATATGTCTTTTTGTATCACAGCTGATAAACACTATATCACCCTTAGCTGTTGATACGGCGTTGTTCACACTCTCAATCAAAGCCTTTGTTTTACCGCTGCCTTTTTCACCTATAAGTATTTTTATCATTTTAATTTACCTCCTCTAAAATATTATTTATATAATAAGCATACTATATTTAATCAAAATATGCAAGTAAATATTGCAAATTTATTTCAAGGGGTGGTATTTTTTACCTTTTTTTAAGTGAAATAAGCACCAAAAATCATATAAAAATTATTTTCCAAGTCTATTTTCAAGCTCTGCCTTTTCGTTTTCATAGCCCGGTTTTCCCAAAAGTGCAAACATATTTTTCTTATATGCCTCGACACCCGGCTGATTAAACGGATTTACTCCAAGAAGGTATCCGCTTATTGCGCACGCCTTTTCAAAGAAATATATAAGCTTGCCGATGCAGTATTCATCAAGCCTTTCTATTGATACAATAAGATTTGGTACACCGCCGTCAGTATGTGCAAGCACGGTTCCTTCATAGGCTTTTTTATTTACAAAATCCATTGTCTTTCCTGATAGAAAATTCAGGCCGTCAATATTTTGGGCATCTTCTTTTATCTCTATGTCGCGTCTTGGTTTTTCAACGTTTAAAACAGTTTCAAACAAAATTCGCTGACCGTCCTGGATATATTGTCCCATCGAATGAAGGTCGGTTGAAAAATCGGCACATGCGGGGAATATTCCCTTGCCGTCTTTTCCTTCGCTTTCGCCAAAAAGCTGTTTAAACCATTCCGAAAAATAGTGAAGGGATGGCTCGTAGTTGATAAGCATTTCAATGCTTTTACCTTTGCGGTACAGCGCATTTCTTGCAGCTGCATAAGCGTAGCACGCATTTTCTGTTACAGACGGATTTTTATACTCTTCATATCCCGACTGCGCGCCCTCCATAAGCCTGTCAATATCTGCACCACTTACGGCAATAGGCAAAAGACCTACTGCGGTCAAAACGGAGAAACGACCACCTACATCGTCGGGAATTACAAAGGTTTCATAGCCTTCACTGTCGCAAAGTGCTTTGAGCGCACCGCGAGCCTTGTCAGTGGTTGCGTAAATTCTGCTTTTTGCGCCGTCTTTGCCATATTTCTTTTCGCAAAGCTCTTTTAAAACGCGAAAAGCAACCGCAGGCTCGGTTGTTGTGCCTGATTTTGATATGATATTAAGCGAAAAATCACGCTCGCCGATTACATCTATAAGGTCTGCAAGATAAGTCGGACTTATGGAGTTGCCGGCAAAATAAATTTCGGGAGTTTTGCGCACGCTTTTATCTACTGCATTATAAAAGCTGTGGCGAAGCGCCTCAATAACCGCTCTTGCACCAAGATATGAACCGCCAATTCCTATTACAACAAGAACGTCAGAGTCTGACTTTATCTTCTCGGCCGCTGCTTTTATGCGTGAAAACTCATCCTTGTCGTATGAAACGGGAAGGTCTACCCATCCAAGAAAGTCATTTCCTGCTCCTGTTTTTGCGTGGAGCATATCATGACATGTTTTTGTCATTTCGCCCAGAAAATCAATCTCGCGTGATGAGATAAAATCATTTGCTTTGGAATAATCAAATTTTAATGTACTCATTTATAAAATCTCTCCTTTTGGTATTCTTTGTTTATTTCTCATTCTAAACCATTTTGTCAGTTTGTGCAAGAAAAAAATAGCAAAGAACAACAAATTGCTAAAAAAACTAACATTATGATATATACCCTGAAAAACGGGTGAATATGATATTTGAATAAAAAATATAAAAATTTTAATAAAATATATCTTTTTTGGGAAAATTATGCTATACTGTGGATAGATAAACAATAAATATGGGAGAAGTTTGTATATGCTACAGTTAAGAGAAATAAAAATTGAAGATAAAGAGTGGTTTGACAGCCTTGCAGTTCAATATGGATACGGAACGCTTGAATATAATTTTACGACAGCGTTTATATGGCGAAAAATATTTAATACAAAGGTGTGTCAGGTGGATGGCTGCCTTGTATGTATGTCGGACACAAAGAAACCTTCTTTTCTTTATCCTTGCGGAGATGGTGATAAAAAAATCGTTATTGATAAAATTATTTCATACTGCGCTGACAAAGAAATAGCGGTAGTGTTTCACAGCCTCAGTGAAAAAGCAAGAGAAGAGCTTGAGAATATGTATCCAGGCAAGTTCGAATTTACAGAAGACAGAGATGCGGGCGATTATATATACGAAACGCAGTCGCTTATGACGCTTAGCGGTAAAAAGCTTTCGGCAAAGCGCAACCACATAAACCGGTTTGAAGAAAATTATCCCGACTGGAAATATGAGCCGATTACAAAAGAAAATATAGATGAAGTGTATCAAATGAATTTAAAGTGGTGCGAAGAATCGGACTGTCAAAATGATAAGGGACTTCGTGATGAGGCGTGCGCCGTAAGACAGGCGTTCAAACATTTTTTTGAGTTAAAGCTTGACGGCGGACTGATCCGCGCAGGCGGACGTGTTGTTGCTTTTTCAATGGGGGACAAGCTAAATGATGATATATACCTTGTGCATATTGAAAAAGCTTTTGCCGACATAAATGGTGCATACCCTATGATAAACAAGCAATTTGTGATAAATAACGCATCAAATTATAAATATGTAGACCGCGAAGATGATGCGGGAGTCGAGGGACTCAGACGGGCAAAGCTTTCGTACAGACCGTATGCGGTCGTAAAAAAATACAGAGCGCGCTATATTGGCGATTGAATTGGGTGATAGTTATGATTTTATTTGCGTCTGACAATTATATAGAGCAAATCAAAGAATTGTGGAAGAAAGCTTTTGGCGATACGGGTGAGTCGACAAACTTTTACTTTTCAAATATTCATAAAAACGAAAATATGCTCATTGACGTTGAAAACGGCATTGTCAGGGGTATGCTTACCATGCATCCAATCGAGCTTTGGCAAAATGGGAAATGTACACCTGCAAGATATATTTACGGCGTAGCAACTCATAAGGATTTTCGCTTGCAAGGCATCAGCACAAGGCTTTTAGAGTATGCCCACGGATATATGCGCGAGCAAAATGTAAAAATATCGCTTTTGGTTCCTGCGACAAAAGAATTGTTTGATTTTTATGAAAAACGACATTATGTGCGTGCAGTTTATCTTAGCGAAAAAACATTTTTAAAAGAAAACATTAATGCGCCCGAGTTTTTGTATACATGTGATGTGTGCGATACAAAGGAGTATTACGAAATACGCAAAAAAGCCTTTAAAAACTGCGAGCCGTTTATGGCGTGGGGAGAAGATGAGCTTGTAAAGGTAATGGCGTATGCGCGCTTTTGCGGCGGCGAATTTTATAAAATATCAACAGGTAAAGCACAGGCGGCCATTTATGCCTCTCGTGATGCTGGTGCGGTATATGTGCGCGAGCTTGCGTGCGATAATATGAGTATAGAAGATGTCGTATCAGTATTGCATGACAAATTCGGAGCGGACAAGTATATCGTGCGTACGCTGCAAAATGATAAAGCGGGCACAGAGTATGCCATGATATGCAACCTTAAAGATGAAAATATTATGATAAATGGTGCATATTTTAATCTTGCCATGGAATAAATAAAGAAATCAGGGAACTTTTTCCTTTTTAATTCGTCTAAGAGAGTAGATAATACTTTTTAAGGGGGAGTGAAAAGTGAAAAAGTTTTTTTGTTATTTTTTAGTGGTGTGTATTTTAGCGGGGAGCGGTGCATCTGTGATGGCAAGAACGGATTTGGCGCGCGAGCAAATTCCCATTGCAAACAATACGGCTTTGGCACTAAACAGACTTGGCATTATGCTCGGCACAGAAAACGGTTTTGAACTGGAACGCAGCGTTACGCGTGCAGAGGCTCTTACGCTTATAGGGCGTACCACGCAGCCCATTTTTTATTTGCCGTGCTTGCCGTATGAGGATAATGGACCAATATTTGAAGATATAAAAGACCACTGGGCATATGACACGATTGAAACTTTTTATCGTGCGGGTTATATAAACGGCATATCACAGACGCATTTTGCGCCCGACAGGACAATTACGGGACGCGAATTTGCAAAAATACTTTTAAGTGTGCTCGGATATACGGACGTTACTATTGAAAATGCGTACGACATAGGACTGAAAAGCGAGCTTTTGCTTAATAATTTTACCGCAACAATCATCTATAACGATTGGCAGCTTACGCGAGGCGATGCGGCGCGTTTGTGCTTTGCAGCGCTTTGTGCAAAAACGTCGGGCGGAGAAATGCTGTATAAAACGCTTATAAGCAGAGGTTTATATGAAAAGGATGCGTTTGACGGTATATTGTACTCGGCGTGCGGCGAGGGCAGCATTGAGATGAGCTTTGACGATAAAATGAATGAGTTGATGCCGGGCGACAAAAACTATATGTTTTCACCGCTTTCGATAAAGATGGCGCTTGCACTTGCAGCAAATGGCGCACAGGGAGAAACAAAGCAACAAATTATTGATGCGTGCGGAATACAAAGCCTTGACGAGTTTAATCTTGCTGCGCAAAAAATGATTGAAAAGTACTCAAAAACAGATGCTTTGCGCCTTGATATTGCAAATTCTGTATGGATTAACCAAAGCCGTTCGCAGATGGAATTTTCAAACACATACAAAGAGAAGATTGCGCAGTTTTATGGTGCAAAGGCGGACGTTGTAACAGATGATGATGCGCAGCAAAAAATAAATGGCTGGGTGAAAGAAAAAACCAATGGCAAAATACCATCAATAATCAATAATAGTGATTTTTGGGCTTATCTTGTAAATGCGGTTTATTTTAAGGCTTCGTGGAAAGATGATTTTATGATTGGTGCAACAAAAAAATCTGAGTTTACGGACAGAAATGGTCAAGTGAGTGAAATTGATTTTATGAATGATACAAAATGGCTTGATTATTACGAAAGCGACGACAAAAGCGTGCGTATTGCCAAGCTTGATTATAAAAATTTTGTCGAAGCTTTTGACGAAAACGGGGAGTGGGCAGGCGTCAAAAGGTATGACGATATAGATGTGAGTATGTATTTTGTGCTCTCTGAGAATAAAAATGCGGCAGTGGCGCGGTCTGTGCGCGATGCAAAGCTTGAAAGAACATATGTAAAGCTTAGCGTGCCTAAATTTAAGATTGAGTTTTCGACGTCGCTTAATGATATGCTAAAAAGTCTTGGCATAAAGCGCGCGTTTAATGAATCAGAATTTGAGCCTATGTTTAAGGCGGGAAATATGTGGATTACGGATACCGTGCACAAAACATATATAAGCGTGGACGAGCACGGCACCGAGGCGGCGGCTGTAACGGGAATGGGAATGGCAGGCTCAGCGCTTCCACCAAAGCCGATAGAATTTATACTTGACAGACCATTTAGCTTTATAATTCGTGATAATATAAGCGATGAGATATTATTTATGGGTGAGTATGCCTTTGTAGACTAAAAACATGGGAGGCGTTTTATGAAAACAAAGAATGCTTTTATATTGCTTGCGTTTTTGATATGTTTTGTGTTTGTTGGCGGCTGCGCAAACGAAAAAACAGTTTTAAAACAGCCACCTTCACTTTTTGTTACAAACGGTGAAAATACCATCGAGGCAAAAATGGGGAGTAACTGTTGGAGCTTCGATGCAGAAAATGGTACAAGACAAGGACTTTGCTCTGATTATGCAAAGGCGCGCATAGATGATATGCCAAAGCTGTATACAGAGATTTTGCCTCATTCTGTTTTGCCGTATTCATCTGTGCCTGAGCATTTTATAAATTTAAAATGCTCACCAATGTTTGACGAAGTTGAAGTAAGGCGTCTGACGGTTGATAACTATAACAACAATCCTGATGAGTTTGAAACAGTTTCGGTAAATGATTTTTCTTTTGAAACAAAAGAGGGCAACTATGTATATGAGGTGTTTGCCAGATGGAATAACGCAGATGGATATGATGGCGACTGTGTGTATTATTTCTTTGTACAAACATCGGTATTGATAGTTTAAATATGTAACGAAAAGAATGGCTTAAAGATAATAAAAAAAGACGGAGAATTAGTTCAAATACCGCAATGGTAATTGTTTTGTTCTTCGTCTTTTTGTTATATCCTGATATACAAAAGTGCGATATGAGAATGAGTGCATTAATCTCGCAAGCAAAAGTTTACAAACTTAACGTTTTCGTTGTCTGAAACCAGAGTTTTGGGCAGCTCTTTAAACATAAAGTCTTTAAAAATGACGCTGCCGCCTCCTTTTACAATCAATTCCTCGCGTATTCCGCAGTTGAAGTCTGAAAAGACAATTCCGTAAGAGTTTTCAACCACGATTTTTGAATAGAAAAGCTGACATCCGCTAAAAATAAAGCCGTGTCTTGCACCAAGTATTTCGATACCTGTGCCTGTATTTTTGTCGGAATGGTTAAAGGTGCATCCGACAACGGAGCCGTGTGAATTATTATTTGATTGACCATGGCGGTTATCTATCAGAAAACCGGTTTTGTTAGCACTGAAATGACATGCAGAAAACAGATTGTTGCCGCCGTTGTTTATACATCCGTAGAGATTTTCGGTGCATAATATATTCGTAAACGAATGATATTCACTGAAACGAAAAATATTCAGTCCTGCGCCGCATCTCATTATTTGACAATTAGTAACCGTAACCGAGGAATCTATTGCAAATCCGGTGTCGCACAATGTTATGCCGCCGCCTGAAAATGAGGTTATAAAGCACCCGTCTATCATAGAATTTTTTGGTTGGACTTTGTCGCGGTTAAAATCGGTCGCATCTCCCGCAAAGCGTATTCCGTGTCTGTTCCCGAGTGTGTCGGGAGCTTTTGTATCCTTTTCTTCTCCGCTTATAGAGAGCCCTCTTACGGTACAAAACGAACCAAGCTCTATTGCTGCTCCGACCTCGACCTTTGGCGAAAGAACAATGCGTGTTGCTTTGCCCATACCCATAAGCGTTGAGCCATCAGGCATTTTCACGCCGCTGACGGTGTAAGTGCCGCTGCCAAGAATGCATACGCCATATTTTTTTAACTTTTTTTCTATTTCGTGGGTTGCGTCCGCGCCACAGGCGGTGGAAGAAAGAAAATAATCCTGCATAAAAAACTCCTAATGTATGTTCACTAAAATTTTAATTGCTTCAATAACCAAATTATATACAAATTATCAGCAATTTTCAAGTCCGAGTCCGCGAAGGTCGGCTAATCTGTGATTTTTCTCTGCGTCGTAAAGTGCCCAGATAACTCTTAAGCTTTGAAGTGCGCTCCTTCCGTCGGTCAAAGGCTTTTTGTCGTTAATGATACAGTCGGCAAAATGTCTTATCTCATATTGAGTTGCTTTGCCGCGGCCTTCGTCGCGCTTCCATATTACGTCATACTGTTGTCTTTCAGCACCTCCCAACGGCTTGTGCTCTCCGTTGCCGTTGTAGAGCCTTATTTCGCCCGATGCCCATTCGAGATCGAGCAAGCCCTTTTCCATCATAACCTGATAGTCGTACGACATTCTTGAGCCTCTTGCACCCCAGGTTGCACCATGATATCCTATTGCACCATTTTTGAATTTGATAACGAGTGCGCTTGTGCCCTCGCGCAACATCCATGGTGTACCATTTTTTGTTCCTACATGAGCGCCTTCAATCGGCTCGCCGAGAAAACGCAGCAAAAGGTCTATGTAATGGCAGCCATGGCTGAAAAGCTGGCCTCCGCCGAGTCTTGCAGTTGCGCCCCATGGATTGTTGCTTGTTATATCGGTAACAGTAAGCTGCTCTGTCCATATTGACATTTGCATTATTTCGCCATACTCGCCTGAATCCACAAGCTCTTTAAGCTTGATTATTGCAGGAAAGAATGGCACGGGATATGCGCACATGAGCTTGAGATTTCTCTTTTCACATTCTTCAATAAGTATAAGACATTCTTCCTCGGAGTTGCAAAGCGGTTTTTCCATCAGAATATGCTTGTTGTGGTGTACAAAGAACATACCACATTCAAAGTGAAGGTCGTGCGGGAGCGCTATCATAACAGCATCCACATCATCAACCATATCTCTGTAATTTGTATATATCTTTGGGTTATTTCCGAGAGCGTTTGCAACCTCCTCGGCTCTTTCGCAAAATACGTCGCATACCGATACTATTTCAACTGTATCAACATATTGTACCCCCGAAACGTGAGATGCCATCATTTTTCCGCAGCCTATGAGTCCAAGTCTTATTTTTTTCATTTGTAATTTCTCCTTTTTAATAAATTTTTCATAATGTTGACAAGGCAAAACTCTATGTGTTATACTTGCCACAAGCTAATTATATTTCGGATAGTGCAAAATGTATTTAGCATATAAGACTTTTATTTTGCATTATTGGGTTGATTTTTCAGAAAGGACGGAAAATATTATGCAATACGAAAGCGTAGCTTTGCCCGATGCAATGTCTGTGGATGGAATATATTCCGTTCTAAGAGTTGAATTTTCAAAGGCGGGCGTTGGTATTGGAGAAGCGCACGATTTTCCTGAGATATCCTTTGTCAGTCGAGGCAAGCACTATGGCATGATTGATGGCGTGACGGGAGAAAGAGTTGCAGGGCAGCTTGTTATTATTGCTCCCGGCTCGTTTCACAAAGCGACAAGACCGTCGGACAGTGAGCTGCTTATTATAAGCTTTGCCTCGGGCTCATCTGCGCTCCAAAGCTTATATAACCGCACTCTCAATCTCTCTCCAAGCCAGGAAAAAAATCTTCGCAGTATAGTCGAGGATGGGCTTGGAATTTTTTGTCGCAGAGCACCGGGCTCTGATGTGCAAGGAATGATACTTAAAAATGATGCGGATGAGAGTCTTCTTTATAAAATGAAGAAGGAGCTTGAGCTTTTTCTCGTAGACCTTTACAGATGCTTTGTGAGTGAAAATAAGAATGAAAGTGCAGCAGTAAAGCGTTATGATTTGGAGTTTAACAGAGTAGTTGCTTTTTTGTCTGAACATATTGATGAAGCTTTAACAGTTGCCGAAATTGCCGCTGCAACGATGATAGGTGTATCTAAGCTTAAATTTCTTTTTAGAGAAAAAAGCGGGGGAGGCGTTGTAAATTATTTTATAGAAATGAAAATCGAGCGAGCTAAAGAGCTTATCATTATGACGGATATGACATTTACGGAAATAGCAGAGTCGCTTGGCTTCAATTCTATACATTATTTTTCAAGACTGTTCAAAAAACTGACCGGGGCATCGCCTTCTGAATACAGAGAGCTGCATATAGATAAACACAATGCCGCGTCCAAATAAAAATTGCAAAATAAAAGAGCAAGCACACAAGAATGTTAAAATCTTGTCTGCTTGCTTTCTTGTTTTTTAAGCGCAAATAAAAAACGAAAATACCTTTAAAGATATATTGCTTTTGTAAAAAAAGTTTGATAAAATAAATATAGGTATTGATATAAGCATTTTTGGGGGCAATACGAATGAGAAAATATGCGTGGATATATATAATTGTGTCAATCATTGTGGCTATCTGGGGTGTGCGTTATTTTATGAATAAGCCTGTGCAGACAGAGGTGGCACGTATGATTGAGCACGAAAATACTATAAGTGCATCAGCTGTTCTTGTAAGAAATGAGATTACATACAAAACGCAGTCGGGCGGCAGTCTTCAACCACAGGTGTTTGATGAGGCGAGAGTGGCAAAGGGCAAAAAAATTGCCACTATGTATACACAGGGCATTGATTCAGCACTCAAAGCCGAGCTTGATAGCGTGAGCGAAAAGATTGCAAAGCTTGAGGCAACAACGTCGCAAAACCAGATTTTTGGCAGTGATATTATGGCGATTGAAACCCGTATTAAATCGGGAGTCAGCGAGGTGATTGAGGCTTCGATATCGTCTGATTTGTCAAATCTTTCGGTAATCTCGCAGGAGCTTAATGCTCTTGTTGGTACACAAAAGGAGATATCGGGTGCAAAAAGTCCGCGTCAAACGGCACTAAAAGAGCTTTATGCAAAGAAAAGAGAAGTCGAGGGAAGGATTGACTCTTCAAAGAAAGATATATATTCAACGGGAGCGGGGGTGTATATCTCGGGTGTTGACGGGTGCGAGAATTTTTTAACACCTGATGCAGTTATGAATATGAGTATAGAGGAGTTTAATTCGCTTTCGCTTCCAAAAAGGGCTGAGCCGAAGGATAAGTACGAGGCGGGCGAGGAGGTCTGCAAAACGGTGGACAATGGCATATGGTACGTTGCCGCCTGTATAAAGAAAGATGAGCTTGGCGATATGGAAAAGGGCGATTATGTCAGCGTAAGAATACCCGAGCTTGATACGGACAAAGTTGATGCGCGTGTTGAGTTTGTTTCCGAGCAGGAGGGAGAATACGCCCTTGTGCTGATTTCATCAAAGCATTACATAAAAAATGTGTACAGTGAAAGATGTGTAAATCTTGACATAATAAAAAATACCTACTATGGTCTTAAAATACCTGTAAGTGCCATTCGTGTCGAGGACGAGCAGACGGGGGTTTTTGTAAATACAGATGGTGTGGCAAGGTTTAGAAAAATTGATATACTTTATAAAAACGATGAATATGCGGTGGTGGAAAAAAGCGCAAAGGAAGGATATTTGCGGCTTTATGATCCCGTAATTACAAATGGGAGCGGCATTGAGGTCGGAAAACTGGTAAACTAAAAAAGATAAGGACACGATAGTATGAACGAGCGTGAATATGAAATATCTGAAAATATTAAACGTATAAAAGAAAAGATTGCAAATGCAGCGCTAAAATCGGGACGCAGTGAAAAGGATATAACACTTGTTTGCGTTACGAAAAACTTTTCGCCCGATGATATAAATGCGGCACTTTCGTGCGGGATAAGTGATATAGGGGAAAATCGTGTGCAGGAAATGTGCGATAAATATGACAAGGTTTTTCCGAAAAAATGGCACCTTATAGGGCATTTGCAGACAAATAAGGTAAAGTATATTGTGGACAAGGCTGATTTGATACAATCTGTTGATTCTGTAAAGCTTTTAAAGGAGATTGAAAATCAGGCGGCAAAAAAGGATGTTATATCCGAAATTTTGCTCCAAATCAACACCTCGGGAGAGGAAACGAAATTTGGAGCGTCAACGGATGAAATGTATGAGCTTTGTGAGTGTGTATCGTCTATGAAGCACATAAAAGTGCGCGGCTTTATGACGATTGCGCCACTATACGTCAACAATGTTTCAAATACATTACATTTTGATAACACGCGCAAGCTCTGTCTTGACATTATGAAGAAGAAATATGATAATATAAGTATGGACTATCTTTCTATGGGTATGAGCGGCGACTTTGAAGAGGCGATTATGTGTGGCTCAAACATGGTAAGAATAGGAAGTGCAATATTTGGGAAAAGATATTAAAAAATGTTAATATAAAAAAATGAATGGGGGATATAATTATGAGCTTTATGGATAAGATGAAATCTGCAATTGGTCTTGGCGAAGAGGAATATTATGACGAGGACGACATATTGACAAATGACTACTATGATGAACCTGAAGAAGAGGTGCGTCCGAGCGGTTTTGGAAGAAAAAACAAGGTTGTAAACATTCATGCTACAACACAGTTAAAGGTTGTTGTAATGCAGCCTGAATGCTTCGAGGATGCGCGCGGTATCGCTGACCATCTTAAAACAAAAAAGCCTGTAATAATTAATCTTGAGGAGCTTGATTCTGATGCGGCAAGACGTGTTGTCGATTTCTTAAGCGGCGCAGTTTACGGTCTTGACGGAAATATTCAGAAAATTGCAGCGGGAATATTCCTTATTGCTCCGTATAATGTAAGCATTATGGGAGATTTTAAGGACGAGCTTAAGAGTAAGGGCTTGTTTAACTGGACAAACTAACATACAAAGGGCATACATAATATAAAGGATGGGATTAAACTGTTAATAGTTGCGATTGCTTTAAATTATCTTTTAGATATAATTATATGGCTTGTTTTTATTCGTTGTATTCTTTCGTGGATACCCGATTTTTATAACAAGTTCGTGGAAATTATCTATAAGCTTACAGACCCTGTCCTGTTGCCTGCACAAAAATTAATCAGCAAGCTTATGGGCGGCAGGTCAATGATGGTTGACCTATCGCCTATTGTTGTATTTTTTATAATTCGCTATATTATAAAGCCTCTTATAATTCATATAGTTATGCTTTTTTAGAGCGATAGCTGAACGGACATGATAAATGGATAAAAAGATACTTTCGATTATAGAAGACGAACAAAAACGACTTGTAATATCAAAAATAATAGACTGTGTAAATTTAGCTTCCAAGCATTGTGAGGCTAAATTTACTCATTTTTTAGACCCTGCAACGCTTTACTTTGCCGAACAAAAGCTTGTGTTTGATGCAGATGTTAACGTTTCTTTCTGGGGCGGATATGAAGGGGCAGAGCGGCAGATTATGTGTGTATCGCCCGAATGGGAAACCATTTCAAATGAGGATTTTCCGCTAACGTGCATAAAGGCGACATCGTCGGATTTTGTAAGCCTTACGCACCGCGACTATCTTGGCGCTCTTATGGGACTCGGGATAGAGCGTGAGCAGACGGGCGACATTGTCATTGATGGTACGAATGCATATATCTTTTGTAAAAAAGAGATGGCAGATTATATTATGCACAATCTTGATAAGGTGGGGCGCGGCGGCGTAAAGATGAGCATTATAAAAGATGCGGACGTGCTTTGCGCAAAAAGAGAGGAAAAGCTTATCAAGATGAGCGTTGCGTCGCTAAGGCTTGATTCTGTTTTATCAGGAGCGCTCAATCTTTCACGCACGGCGAGCGCCGATTTGATAAAATCGTGCAAAGTAAAGGTTAATTTTGATGAATGTGTAAATTTATCTAAGATTTTGTCGTGTGGGGACTTGATTTCTGTGCGCGGATTTGGTAGACTAAAAGTCAGTGAGGTTGGCGGCGAAACGAGAAAAGGAAGAATCGTCGTTTTTGTAAAAAGATATTTATAAGATACAAACAGAAGAAATGATTAAATATAATTTAAGGGGGAAATAAAATGCTTACTCCGCTCGAAATTGAAAACAGAGAATTTAAAAAGACCGTAGGTGGCTACAATCGTGACGATGTAGAGGATTTTATGAGTCTTATACTCGTTGATTATGAAAAGCTTTACAGAGAAAATGTTGCATCGCGTGAAAAGATTGAGGCGCTAAACAGTGCACTCGAAAATTATAAAAATCAAGAAGCGACTATGCAAAACGCAATCCTTGCGGCGCAAAAAGCAGCTGATGCACTTTCGCAGGCTGCGAGTGAAAAGGCTGATTTGATAATAAAGGAAGCGCAGGTAAAAGCGGGCGATATAATTCGTGAGGCGAATGACGAAATAGCAAAGCTTGACCTTCGTTATGCTGATATAAAGCAGCAGATAGAAAGCTATAAAATGCGTGTAGGCGCTATTATAAAATCACAGCTTGATATATTAGAGGATTTAAATGCATAAAAAATGACCGGGCTTGCATTAAAGCAGAAAGGACGAAAAATCAATGGCTGAAAACGAAAAAAACTATAACGAAACTATTCACTTACCCAAAACAGATTTTCCTATGCGCGGCAACTTACCTGCGCGTGAGCCGGAAATTCTTGCGCGATGGGAAGAAGAAGAACTTTACAAGACTCTTATGGAGCGTAACAAGGGCAAAAAGCCTTTTGTTTTGCACGACGGCCCTCCGTATGCAAACGGCGATATCCATATGGGACACGCGCTCAACAAAATTTTGAAGGATATTATCGTAAGATATAAGAATCTTGCAGGCTTTTATGCGCCGTATGTTCCGGGTTGGGATACACACGGTCTTCCGATTGAGCAGCAGGCTATAAAAAAGCTTGGTATCAATCGCCACGAGGCAGGCCCTGTAAAATTCAGACAGGCGTGTCGTGAATTTGCACTTCAGAATGTTGAAAATCAAAAAGAGCAGTTCAAGCGTCTTGGTGTAATAGGTGATTGGGATAATCCGTATCTGACACTCAAAAATGAGTTTGTTGCAACTCAGGTTGAGGTTTTTGGCGAAATGGCTAAAAACGGACTTATATACAAGGGCTTGAAGCCTGTTTATTGGTGCCCGCATTGTGAAACTGCGCTTGCAGAGGCAGAAATTGAGTACGCTGAAGATAAGACAAAGTCAATTTTTGTAAAGTTTGAAGTAGCTGATGATAAGGGACTATTTGACGGACTTGGAAAAGTGTATTTTGTTATCTGGACAACGACAACATGGACACTTCCTGGTAATGTTGCAGTATGTTTAAATCCTGATTTTGAATATTCTGCTGTTAAGTTTGCTAATGGTGAAACATATATTCTTGCATCAGAGCTTGTTGAGGGTGTTGTTTCGGCGGCAAATCTTGGCGCTGATTATGAGGTTGTCAAGACATTTAAGGGCAGCGAGCTTGAGCTTATAGAGTGTAATCATCCTTTCCTTGACAGAAAATCGCTTGTTATTGTGGGTGATCACGTAACACTTGAAGCAGGTACAGGCTGCGTTCATACCGCTCCCGGTTTTGGTGCAGAGGACTATATCGTATGTAAAAACTATCCCCAGCTTGAGATAGTTGTGCCCGTTGACAGTAAGGGTTATCAGACAGAAGAGGCGGGCGAGTTTGCAGGTCTTTATTATGAAGAATCAAACGAGAAAATTCTCGAGAATTTAGAAAAATCGGGCGCACTTTTGGCAGCTATTGAGATTGCCCATCAGTATCCGCATTGTTGGAGATGCGACCATCCGATAATCTTCCGTGCTGCTGACCAGTGGTTTGCATCTGTGGATGCGCTCAAAGAGGATGCAGTAAAGGCGATTAGAGGTGTGAAATGGCTTCCGCAATGGGGCGAGGAAAGAATCACATCAATGGTTGTTGACAGAAGCGACTGGTGTATCTCGCGTCAGAGAACATGGGGTGTACCGATTCCGATGTTCTATTGTGAAAAGTGCGGAAAAGAGCTTATAAACGACGATACAATCAAGGCTGTAAGTGATTTGTTCAAGACAAAAGGCCCTGATATGTGGTGGGAACTTGATGCCTCGGAAATATTGCCGGTAGGCACAAAGTGCGAATGCGGATGCGATAAGTTTACAAAAGAGCACGATATAATGGACGTATGGTTTGACTCGGGTTCATCACACAAGGCTGTTTGTGGTACACGTGATGATTTGGTATATCCGCCTGATATGTATCTTGAGGGTAACGACCAGTACAGAGGTTGGTTCCAGTCGTCGCTTCTTACAAGCATAGCTATTAACAAAGCTGCGCCGTATAACACAGTTATTACTCATGGTATGATTCAGGATGGCGAAGGCAGAAAAATGTCAAAATCAAAGGGCAATTCAATTTCGCCGCAGGAAATCATCGACCAGTATGGTGCAGATGTTCTAAGATTGTGGGTTGTTTCTGCGGACTATCGTACAGATATGAGAATGTCCAAAGAAATGCTTAAACAGCTTTCGGAAGGATATCGTAAGATAAGAAATACTGCACGTTATATCCTTGGAAATATATCCGATTTTGATCCGAATAAGGATATGGTAGCTTACGAGGATATGGAAGAACTCGATAAGTGGGCACTTATGAAAATCAATGAGCTTGTTAAAAAGTCGATTGATGCGTACGAGGCGTATGAGTATCATACACTTTATCACGGAATTCACAATTTCTGTGTAGTTGATATGAGTAGCTTCTACCTTGATATTATAAAGGACAGACTCTATACTGAAAAGGTTGACGGAAAGCTTCGTCGCAGTGCACAAAGTGCAATGTATATGATACTTGAAAAGCTTACATTGCTTCTTGCGCCGATTTTGGTATATACAACAGAGGAAATATGGTCGTTTATGCCGCATACAAAAGAGCATGCTGCGCAGAGCGTATTGTTTAACTCTATGCCAAGCTATGATGCAAAATATGAAAACGAGGCTCTTGCTAATAAGTGGGAAAAGGTTATCGCTATTCGCGACGATGTTTTAAAAGCACTTGAACAGGCGCGCGCAAATAAGGTGATAGGACAGTCGCTTGCGGCGGATATTGTTGTATATGCAAACAAGGATGAGTACGATTTCCTTGACAGCATCAAAGATGAGCTTGCAACAATATTTATCGTTTCAAGAGTAGCACTTGAAGGTGCAGAGAGTGCGGGCGCAGATGCTTTCGCAGGTGAAATTATAAAAACAAAGGTTAGCGCTGCAGAAGGCGAAAAGTGCGAGCGTTGCTGGATTTATTCTGATTCTATTGGATCCGACAGTGAGCATCCGACGCTTTGTGCACGTTGTGCGAGCGTTCTTAAGGACTAATATGCAGTAAGGTGAATTATTTGGGAAGGCAATAGTTTGCCTTCCCTTATTCATATTAAAAAAGTGGGGCAAAAAAATGCAAAGACTAAATCTTGATTTTGAAAAACGCAGTTATGATATTGTTATAGATACGAGTTTTGATATGCTCTCTGATGAGCTTTCGCGCGTATGCAAGGGAAAGCTTTTGATTGTCAGCGACACAAATGTAGCACCGATTTATCTTTCAAAGCTTGAAGAGTGTATATGCAAAGCAGGATTTTTAAAGCCCGGATGCGTTATATTTGAAGCGGGGGAAAAAAGCAAAAATATAGATACGCTTCAAAAGATATATAATAGCGCGATAGAGCACAAGCTTGACAGAAAGTCTGCTATCATAGCGCTTGGCGGCGGCGTTGTCGGGGATATGGCAGGACTTGCGGCAGCGACATATATGCGTGGCATTGATTTTGTGCAGATACCGACTACACTTCTTGCGCAAACAGACAGCAGCGTCGGCGGCAAGGTTGGTATTGATTTTTCGGGCGTGAAAAATATTATCGGCGCATTTAAACAACCTTCGCTTGTATATATAAATACATCTACATTAAAAACACTTCCAAAACGCGAGTTTAGCGCCGGTATGGCAGAGGTTATAAAGTATGGTGTTATAAGGGATGACGAATTTTTAAGTTATCTTGAACAAAATGCTGATGCTATATCAAGTCTTGACGATAAAGCAATTGAAAAGGTAATTTATAAATGCTGTGCTATCAAGGCAGACGTTGTAATGCACGACGAAACAGAAATGGGAATGCGTGCTATATTAAATTTTGGACATACAATAGGGCACGGGGTTGAAAGCGCGAAGGATTTTGAGCTTTTGCACGGCGAGTGTGTAGCGCTTGGTATGATTGGTGCGCTTGATATTTCGCTTGCACGCGGATACGTTACAAAAGAGTATTATGAGCGTGTAAAAAATATAATTTTTTCTTATGCTCTTGAAACAACCTTTTGCGGCGCAGACAAAAAAACTGTTATAGAATATATGCAAAATGACAAAAAGAAAATTTCGGATAGGCTTCGTTTTGTGCTCATAAAAGGCAAGGGAGAAACTGTTATTTTAGACGATATTACAGCTGATGAAACAGAGCGTGCAATAGAGTGCATAATTAGATAATTTGGCGGTGAAATGATGATATATATAATAATTACGCTCGTGCTTATAGCACTTGACCAGGCGGCAAAGTTTGTGGCAAGAAAGCTTCTTGCAGGAGCGGGAGCAGTTGATTTTATAAAAAACATAATGGATTTTGTGTATGTAGAAAACAGGGGCGCGGCATTTGGAATGATGCAGAATACGCGTTGGTTTTTGATGGCCATTACATTTGTTGTGCTTGTCGCTTTATTGATATATGTTATAAAAAACAAAAGCAAAACACCGCTTTTTTTGAGCGCAGCATCGCTTATCTTTGCAGGTGGAATCGGCAATCTGATTGACAGAATAGCTTTTGGATATGTAACGGATTTTCTTCATTTTTTGTTTATGGATTTTCCGTGCTTTAATATTGCAGATATATGCGTATGCATTGGTGCGGTGTTAATGATTATCTATATTTTATTTTCAGAAAATATCAAGGGAGAAACAGATGAGCGATAAAACAGTGCTTACAGTAACAAAAGAGGATGAAGGCAAACGACTCGATGTTTACATAGCCGAGTCGCTTGATAATCTTTCGCGCTCACATGCCGCAAAACTTATTGAAGAAGGGCTTGTTACAAAGGACGCAACCATATTAAATAAAAAATATAAAGTGTGCGAGGATGACGTTATACAGATTATAGTCCCACAGCCGCAAGAGTACAATATAGAAGCACAGGATATAGAGCTTGACGTTGTTTATGAAGATAAGGATTTGCTCGTTATAAACAAAAAGCAGGGTATGGTAGTACATCCCGCACCGGGAAATTATGACGGCACGCTTGTAAACGCGCTTATGAAGCACTGCAAGGGGAGTTTGTCGGGCATAAACGGCGTAATGCGCCCGGGAATTGTGCACAGAATTGACAAAGACACATCGGGACTTTTAATTGTTGCAAAAAATGATGAGGCGCACACATTTTTGTCAGAGCAGCTTGCTGACAGAAGCCTTTCGAGAGAATACTATGCTCTTGTGAACGGCAACATTAAAGAAGATGAGCTTACACTCGATTTTCCGATTGGAAGAAACCCTAATGACCGCAAAAAAATGTGCGTTACAACAAAAAATGCGCGCGATGCCAAAACGTTTGTAACCGTGCTTGAGCGTTTTGGGCGTTATACATTGGTAAAATGTAAGCTTCAAACGGGAAGAACGCACCAGATAAGAGTCCACATGGCACATATTGCTCACAGCGTTGTGGGCGATAAAACGTATGGCATAAAAAAAGAGGCATTCAAGCTTGAAGGTCAGCTTTTGCATGCAAAAAGGATTGAGTTTATACATCCGCGCTCGAAAGAGAAAATGGAGTTTTCGTGTGAGCTACCTGATTATTTTGAAGATGTGCTACAAAAGCTTCGAAAAATGAATATGGAGTAAAAAATAATACCGCCCACGGTATAAAAACCGTGGGCGGTAAATTCAAGCAAAACGAACGTTGTTTGTTGTGGTTACTCAATGTCAATGTATTTAAAATCCCACGGGCCATCCGACGGTCTATTCCAATAGGAATCTCTGTAAAAAAGTCTGTTTCCTATCACGTGGATATAAGATACCTCCACATCAAGAATTTTTTGGCGATCGCTTCCATCGGGGCGGATTTTATACAAATTTCCATTATCACTTTTATTAGTGTAAAAAATCCATTCTTCGTTTGAATTTGCTCTACCGCAACGATCCTGACAAATACAAGTTTCGGTATTAGTGTCCAAATCATATATAAACAACTTGTCTTCTCTGTAGTGATCCGAATAAAATAGCTTATTCCCTATAGGCATCAAATCAGTCGCATATGCATACCTAATGAGCTTCGCATCCGTTCCATCTATATTCATACTGCAAAGTTTTGGCTCCGTTTCAATATCAATATCCGTATAATAAATACGGTCGTTAATTATGCAATAGTCAGATATTCTCTGCCCTAACACCTTTTTATTTCCACCGTTCAAATCCATCCGAACTAACGGAGCATCGATGTATGCGGAATATTGGTGAAAATATACGTGACCGTTATATATAACAGGGTGATTTGCCTGGGTAAAAATCGTCAACGGCTTTTTTTTCTTGCCGTTCGTGGACATTTTCCATATGGGACCTGGCTCGCCATAGGTATAATATAAACAATCGTTATACAAGTTTAAGCTCGAACACATAAGACTTTCTGCAATAGGCTCAACGGTATCTGTCTGCAAATCTTTCTTGTAGAAAGTACATTTTTCGTCATCAAAATAGATATAACCATTTTCACATTCCACAAAGTAACCTCCGCTAGCAATATTTCCAAAAGAAACTTTGTTTGGATGTGTTGGTTCGTACTCGGTCTGTGCGCAGGAAGTGCATAGCAATAATATAAGAGCAGAAAAAAGTATGAATCTGATTTTTTTTACCATCTTATCACCTTCCTTGCTTGGCCATATCAATACCAAGGGATAATATCGTCTGCAGTAAAAAAACTGCAGGCGATAGCTTCAAGCAAAACGAACGTTGTTGATTATTTTTTTAGCATGCATTTTATAACTAAAATAATAAGTATTGCCACAAGTACAACAATGAGTAAGCAAGCTATAATTAAAAAAATGCCCAACTGCCTTGACTCTTTGGTGTAAAATCCAAAAGAATCAAATAGTTCTTGTTCTTCTTTTTCAAAATCTTCAAAGCTTGTGAGATAATACACATTTTCAAGCGAAACCTTATCTTCAGAGGTGTATATTCTTG
>SVKA01000021.1 GCA_015068725.1 Oscillospiraceae bacterium
CCATCATATGTTGGTGCAGGCATGGGCATCTTTACAGATGTTGATAAAATAAGCGATTATGCTGTTGATGCAATTTCGTGGGCAGTGGAAAAAGGCATAATCGGAGGAATTGGCGATAATATGCTTGATCCGAAGGGTAATGCCACACGCGCACAGGTTGCCACAATGCTTCAGAGATTTGCATCGGTAAGTATAAACGATTTATAATTATAAAAATAACAGACAAGCCGTCTTGTTATAAGGCGGCTTGTTTTTATGCTAAAATATAAACACTAAAATGTATAAAAATACAAAAAAGCTTGAAAATTGTATTGCCAAAAATAATTTTATGTGCTATTATAATACAAAGAAGGGGTGAAATTTTTTAATGCATTGGTTTTATAATTGGTTTGATGGAATAAAAAGTGATTTTATTTTGAATTTCATAACAGAAAACAGATATATGTATATCGTAAGAGGCTTTGGTGTTACTATAAAGGTTTCGCTTTTGTCGGTACTTATTGGCATATTGATAGGCGTGTTTATAGCGCTTGCAGCGCTTTCTAAAAACAAGATATTAAAGACTGTTTCGCGTTGGTATACGGACATAATCCGTGGTACGCCTGCCGTTACACAGCTGCTTATCGTATATTTTGTAATTTTTGGTTCATCAAGGCTTGATAAATGGATAATTGCAAGTATTGCCTTTGGTATAAATTCGGGTGCATACGTTTCCGAAATAATCCGCGCAGGTATACAAAGCGTGGACCACGGACAAGTCGAGGCGGGACGCTCGCTTGGACTGAGCGGTGCGCAGACAATGATTAAGATTGTAATTCCTCAGGCTGTAAAAAACATATTCCCTGCACTTGTAAATGAGTTTATTGTACTTATCAAGGAAACGGCTATTGTAGGATTTATAGGACTTGAAGACCTTGCAAAAGGTGGCGATTTTATACGAAGCCGTACGTATTCGGCATTTATGCCGCTTGTTGGTACAGCGCTTATATATTTCCTTCTCATAAAGGTTTTGACAAAGGTGTTTACACTTTTGGAAAAAAGACTTCGCAAGTCGGAAATAAGATAATTACGATTATATAAATATCGCTTAAAAATATTTCGGTAGAATGGAGATTGTTATGATTAAGGTTAAAAACTTGCACAAAAGCTTTGGCAAGCTTGAGGTGCTTAGTGGAATAGACGAGCATATAAAACAGGGCGAGGTTGTCGTAGTAATCGGACCGTCAGGCTCGGGAAAATCGACGTTTCTAAGATGCCTTAACCTGCTTGAAACACCAACAGATGGTGAGATTTATATTGACGATGAGCTTATAAATGCACCAAAAGTTAATGTAAACCGCATCCGTCAGAAGATGGGTATGGTATTTCAGCAGTTTAATCTGTTTCCGCATCTGACAATTATGAATAATATTACACTTGCTCCCATGCAGATAAAAAAAATGAGCAAGCAGGATGCTGTTGCGCTTGGTACAAAGCTTTTGGACAGAGTAGGTCTTCTTGACAAGGCCGATGCATATCCGGCGCAGCTTTCGGGTGGACAAAAGCAGCGTGTTGCAATTGCACGTGCGCTTGCTATGGAGCCTGAAATAATGCTTTTTGACGAGCCTACATCGGCGCTTGATCCTGAAATGGTCGGCGAGGTTTTAGACGTAATGAAGAGTCTTGCGCGCGACGGTATGACGATGGTTGTTGTAACGCATGAGATGGGATTTGCAAGAGAGGTTGGATCAAGAGTGTTGTTTATGGATCAGGGTCAGATACTTGAGCAAGCTGACCCGGTGCAGCTTTTCACAAATCCGCAGCATGAGAGAACACAGGCGTTTTTAAGTAAGGTACTTTAATTTTGTTGAATTACCGAAGCATATTATAAATATTTAGATTACTTCGGTTTATATTTTAAGGAGGAATAAAAAATGAAAAAGGTATTAAAGGTAGCAGCACTTGTAGTATGTGTATGCATGCTCGTTTGTGCATTTGTTGGCTGTGCGGGCGATGACAAGAAAGACGTTATCGTAATGGGTACAAACGCGGAGTTCCCACCGTTTGAGTACGTTACAGAAAACGGCATTGTTGGACAGTTCAGCGGTATTGACGTTGCAATCGCAAAGGAAATCGCAGACAGCATGGGCAAAGAATTGGTAATTGAGAACATGGAATTTGAGTCACTTATCATGGCTCTTGCAACAGGCAAGGTTGACTTTGTTGCTGCAGGTATGACAGTTAAACCCGACAGACTTGAGAGCGTTGATTTCTCGGATACATACTATCTTGCAAAGCAGGTTATGATTGTAAAAGAGGGCAGCGATATTAAGTCAGCAGCTGATTTGGAAGGCAAGAAAATCGGTGTTGTTCTCGGCTACACAGGCGACACAACAGTTACAGAAACACTCGGTTATGAGCCTGAAAGATTCAAGAAGGGCGCAGACGCGGTTATGGACCTTGTAAACGATAAGCTTGATGTAGTTGTAATTGACTCTGCTCCTGCAAAAGCATTTGTAGACAAGAACCCCGGCCTTGCAATCGTTGAGGATGCCGAGGCATTTGAAAACGAAGAGTATGCAATCGCAATTCCTAAGGGCGATACAGAGCTTGCAGACAAAATCAATACAGTTTTGAAAGAGCTTAAGGAAAGCGGCAAAATCGATGAGTTTGGTGCAACATACTCTGAGTAATTTATAAAAGCAAAAAGGGCGGAAACGTTTTTCCGTCCTTTTTAAATTAAAACGAGTATGGCAGAGGAGAATGGCGATGAGAATTGATAAGTATTTGGCATCTTGTGCGCTTGGCAGTCGAAAACAAGTGCATGATCTTATAAAAAGTGGGCGTGTTACACTTAATGCTAACGTGATAAAAAGCATTGGTGCACATGTAGACGAGGAAAATGACATAATCTGCGTTGACGGTGAAAGAATAATATACAGCCGCTTTGTATATCTTATGCTTAATAAGCCAGAAGGCGTAATAAGTGCGACAGAGGATAATAAACTGCCCACCGTACTTGACCTTGTGCCGAATGAATATTCTCATTACAATCTCTTTCCTGTGGGAAGGCTCGATATTGACACAACGGGGCTTTTGCTTTTGACAAACGATGGTGCGCTCGCACACCGGCTTACATCGCCAAAGCATCATGCGGACAAAACGTATTTTGCAACGATTGACGGCATTGTAACCGAAAAAGACATTGACGCGTTTTATAAAGGTATACAAATAGATGATGGATACGTTTGCAAAAGCGCTGACCTTGTAATTATAAAATCAGATTTGGTAAGTGAAATCGAACTTACAATACGTGAGGGCAAGTTTCATCAGGTTAAAAGAATGTTTGAGGCAGCGGGCAAAAAAGTGCTCACTTTAAAGCGTATTGCCATGGGCGGCGTTTTGCTTGATGATAATCTTATTGAAGGGCAAATGCGACCTTTAAGCGATGATGAGATTGCAACTCTGCGTAGTATATAGAAAAACAAATCCCCTTCGATAAATTGTCGAAGGGGATTAATTTATACTAACGATAAAATCCGTGCTGCATTTGCCACAATAAAGCATATTATAATACCGCAAAGCGTGGGAATAATAAACGACAGTGCACTCCATTTTAATGAGTGGGTTTCTTTGTATATCGTAATACACGTTGTGGCACACGGCCAATGCATAAGAGAAAAAAGCATACAGCATAGTGCTGTGAGCCAGGACCACCCATTTGCGCTAAGCAGATTGAAAAGCTCGAGAGAGCTGCCCGCTTCGGTTATTGTGCCCGCTAACGTATAACTCATAATTATAATCGGCATAACGATTTCGTTTGCGGGGATGCCGAGTATAAAAGCCGTCAATATTACGCCATCAAGACCTATCAGGCGTGCGAATGGGTCTAAAAACGCATTAAAATGTGCAAGTATGCTTGTGCCTTGAAAATTTACATTTGCCATCAGCCATATAATAAGTCCTGCGGGAGCGGCGGTTGAAATTGCACGCCCAAGCACAAACAAGGTTCTGTCAAAAACAGAGCGTACAATTACTTTGCCGACCTGCGGCGCTCGGTATGGAGGAAGCTCTAATGCAAATGAGGAAGGCTCTCCTTTTAAAAACGTTACTGAGAGTAGATATGAAACTAAAAACGTCATAAAAATTCCCAGTACCACAACGCCTGTAAGCATAAGCGTCGATACAACAGAGGATAAAAAGCTATTTGCTATGGTAAGTGTAAAAAACATAGTTATCAGTGATATAAGAGTCGGAAATTTGCCATTGCAGGGGACAAAGCTATTCGTTATTATTGCAATCAGCCGTTCGCGTGGTGAATCAATAATGCGACAACCGGTTACGCCGCAGGCATTACAACCAAAGCCCATACACATCGTGAGTGCCTGCTTTCCGTGAGCGTGTGCCTTTTTAAAATATTTATCCATATTAAACGCAATTCTTGGAAGATAGCCCAAATCTTCAAGAAGCGTAAAGAGCGGAAAAAATATTGCCATTGGCGGCAGCATAACGGACACCACCCATGCTACTGTGCGATATACACCGCCAATCAGCATACCGCTTATAAGTGGTGGCGCGCCCGAAAATATGACATAAAGCCGACCTTCTATTTTGAAAAGAAAGTCATATATAAGCTGAGACGGATAGTTTGCGCCCGATATGGTAAGCCAGAAAATGACAAACATCATTAAAATCATTATTGGAATGCCCGTTTTTTTCGAGGTGAGTATATTGTCAATTCGTCTGTCGCGAAGGGTGGAATCTTTATGGCAAATGACGCACTCTTTATATATTTTTTCGCTTTCCTCAATTATTTTTGAAACGATTAAATCTCGCACTCTTTCTTTATTGATGCCCTTTCGATTTAAGAGCTTTTTTGCAAGAAAAATATTTTCGCAAAGCGCATCATCTTTATATATATCAAAACCAAGAAAATTATTTAAAGAAAGCGTAAAGGCGTTATCATCTTCAAGAATTCTCAAAGAAAGCCATTTTGTGTTTATATGCTCTCCTGCAAGGCGGCGCACGTCATTTTCTATAAGCTTTACGGCGTTTTCTGTGTTTTCGTCATAGCTGATGTCAAGGTAGCTGTGTTTTTTGTTATAGCACGCATTTTTAATGGCATGTTTTAATTCATCAAGACCTTTGCCGCTTCGTGCGCTTGTTGCTATAACCTTTATACCAAGCATATCGGAGAGCTTTTTTAAATCAACCCGGATATTTTTCTTCTTTGCTTCATCCATAAGATTTACACAAAGTACCACATCAGATGTGATTTCAAGTATCTGCAAAACGAGGTTTAAGTTTCTTTCAAGACACGTGGCATCGGCAACGATACAAATCATATCGTAGTTGCCAAAGCATATATAATCGCGTGCAACTTCTTCTTCCTGTGAGCTTGCAAGCAGTGAGTATGTACCTGGCATATCAACAAGAGTGTAGGTGTCGCCATCAAACATATACTGTCCCTGTGCGTTGGATACGGTTTTGCCGGGCCAGTTTCCCGTATGCTGATTTAACCCTGTAAGAGCATTAAAAACAGTACTTTTTCCTACATTCGGGTTGCCGGCAAGCCCAACAATTTTATGAGAAGAAGCATCTTTTGATGTATCAAATCTTTTGTAATATGTATGATTTTTAGCTTTGTTTTCTTCCATTTGGTGCCTCCTTGAAAATATTTTTGCTTTGTCAATCACATAGCCGGACAAAAATTTTTTGTGCGTCTTCACTTCGAAGCGCTATTACGCTTCCGCGGATATAATATGCAACAGGGTCGCCTGACGGACTTTTGTGAAGAGCTTCAATATTTGTTCCGTTTACAAGCCCAAGGTCAAGCATACGCCGCCGCTGAGTTCCTATACTGTCAAGACCACAAACGCAGCAGCTTTGCCCGATGCACAGGTGGTCGAGTGAAATAATTGCTCTATTCATAAAATTGTTTCACAACCTTTCTTTTTTATTTAGTTTAAATGATGGTTTGCCTCATGATAAGTATATGAAAATGTACTGTTTTGTGTTACTTTGAGGTTTAAAGTTATAGTTGTGTTTTTGATAAGGATGTGTTATAATTGACACATATAGAATTTTAATGCATAAAATTCTTAAGAGCGTTCGCTCTTTTGTGCTCTTTCGAGCGCTGTGTCAATTGACGGCGTCGCAAAAATGCCCTTGCAAGCAAGCATTTTTACTCCTGGTAAAATGATTTTGCGGCAGCTAAAATGTTCACTAATTCATGAATTAGTGTGTACAGTTTTTTCGATTAAGGAGGAACAAACTTATGAAAGCTGTAATAATTAACGGAAAAATAATTACTCCCGAAGGAATTTTAAAAAATGGGCATGTTGTGTTTGAAGATGGTATAATAACAGATGTAGGTACAAATAATTTTACAAAAGAATTCGATGGCAACATAATTGATGCGCAGGGAAAATATGTTTCTCCGGGATTTATAGATTTGCATGTTCATGGCGGAGCGGGGTTTCGGTTTGTTGATGCCACAAAAGAGGCTGTTACATCCATAGCGCAAATCCATGCCAAGCATGGTACTACAACAATGTTTCCAACGCTATCATCATTTGATTATGATACTATGGTAAAAATACTTGATAATATTGACAAATACAAAAATGATAGCGAGGTTCCCCTTAATATAGCTGGCGTACATATGGAAGGACCGTACTGTTCAAAAAAGCAGTCGGGAGCTCAAAGTGTAAATAATTATCGTGATCCTGTGGAAAGTGAATACAAGAGCATCATAGAAAAATATGGCGCTCTTATTAAGCGTTGGAGCTATGCTCCGGAAAATGAGGGAAGCGTGGAATTTCAAAAGTATCTTCAAAAGAATAATATACTTGGTGCAATAGCTCATTCTGATGCGACTTATGATGATATTATGAAGGTTTATCCATATGGGCTCAGGACGGTAACGCATCTGTATTCCTGCACGTCTACTGTTACAAGAGAAAACGGTTTCAGACGACTGGGTATTATAGAAACGGCGTATCTTTATGATGATTTTTATGTTGAAGCTATTGCTGACGGATGCCATATGCCACCGGAGCTTTTGAAAATGATATATAAAATCAAAGGCGATAAACGTATGTGTCTGGTTACAGACGCAACCAGATATGGTGGGGTAGAAGGAGATACTGGCACGAGCAAGCGCGGAGCTGAGGTTGATTTTATTATAGAAGATGGAGTTGCAAAGCTTCCTGACAGAAGTGCTTTTGTCGGAAGTATAGCAACAGCGGACCGGTTGATTCGCACTTGCGTGAAAAAAGCGGGAATACCGCTTGAATCTGCAGTAAGGATGATGACCGCTACACCGGCAGAATTGTTTAACCTTTCCAATAAGGGAAGAATTTGTGTAAATTGTGATGCAGACATAGTAATATTTGATGATGATATTAACGTTAGCAAGGTGATAATCAAAGGAAATTTATATAGTTGATTTTCTTTTGGTTTGGCGCAAATATAAAATGAGATATATCAATTAAAAAAGAGGTTTTTATATGAATATTATTGTTGTTGGTTGTGGAAAGGTTGGCGCAAAGCTGATTGAGCAGCTTTCAAGAGAGGAAGAACACGATATCACGCTTATTGATACAGACGCAGGCGTTGTGCAGGAGCTTGTAAATGAATATGATGTTATGGGTGTTGTCGGAAGCGGAATAGATGTAGATGTTTTAAACGAAGCAGGCATCAGCGAAGCAGATGTACTTATTGCGGTTGCGGGTTCTGACGAGCTTAATCTTATGCTTTGTCTTATGGCAAAAAAGCTCGGTAACTGCCAGACTATTGCTCGTGTGAGAAAGCCTGAATACTTTAAAGCCATAAACCTTATTAAAAAAGACCTTGGACTTGCGATGGTAATAAATCCCGAGCTAATTTCGGCAAACGAAATTGCGAGAATACTGCGTTTTCCAAGCGCTATCAAAATAGATACTTTTGCAAAGGGACGCGTGGAAATACTCAAATTTTTAGTGCCTGATGATTGCATTTTGAGCAATATGAAGGTGATGGATATTGCCGCAAAGCTCAAAACAGATATTTTGGTATGCGGTGTTGAAAGAGGCGACGAGGCATTTATCCCATCAGGTAATTTTGATATACACTCGGGTGATTTGCTGAGCATTGTTGCGCCTATTGGACAAGCCGGCTTGTTTTTTAAAAAAATCGGAATCAAAACTGACCGCGTAAAAGATACTTTGATTGTAGGCGGCGGCGACATGTCGTATTATCTTGCGAAGCAGCTTCTCAGGCGTAAAATTGCAGTCAAAATTATAGAGCAAAATCAGCAGCGCTGCGAGCAGTTGTTTGAACTGCTTCCCGAGGCGATAATCACGCATGGCGACGGAACGGACAATAAAATACTTCTCGAAGAAGGACTTGAGAGATTTGACTCCTTTGTTTCGCTTACTAATATTGACGAGGAAAACGTGCTTTTGTCTTTGTATGCGAAAAGCAAAACTGACGGAAAGGTTATTACAAAAATTAACAGAATTGAATATGGCAAGGTAATCGGTGACTTGCAGCTTGGAACGACGATTTATCCCAAAAACATTACTGCAGAATATATCGTAAGATTTGTGCGTGCGCTGAAAAACTCTATGGGCAGCGACATCGAAACGCTTCACTATATTCTTGATGGAAAGGCGGAGGCACTCGAATTTATTATCAAAGAAAATTCGCCTATATCTAATGTCAAGCTTGGGCATTTGCAGCTTAAAGAAAACATCCTGATTGCAAGTATTATGCGAAATGGAAGATATATCGTTCCACATGGTCAGGATATGATTCTTACGGGTGATTCGGTAGTGGTTGTTGCGCTCAAAAACAGAGTTTCCGACATTGGTGATATACTTAGGTAGGGGAGTTTGTTATGAATTATAAAATGATTTTAAATATTCTCGGCTGGGTATTAAAGATTGAAGCATTTTGTATGCTTTTGCCGCTTGTATGTGCTGTTTGCTACGGCGAAACTGCCGAGATGTATGTATTTTTGGTGTGTGCGTTTTTGTGCCTTATTTTTGGCACAGTTATTTCGCCACGCCGCCCCGAAAACAGAGTGATGTATGCAAGGGAAGGCTTTGTGGCGGTGGCGCTAAGCTGGGTACTACTCAGTATTTTTGGTGCACTTCCGTTCGTGTTTTCAAAAAGTATTCCGAATTTTATTGATGCGTTTTTTGAGATTGTTTCTGGATTTACCACAACGGGCGCATCTATTCTTGCTGATGTTGAAGCACTTCCAAAATCGATTCTTATGTGGAGAAGCTTTAGCCATTGGCTTGGCGGTATGGGAGTCTTGGTATTTTTGGTAGCCATTTTGCCATTGTCCGGCAGCGGAAATCTTTTTTTGCTCAGAGCCGAAAGCCCGGGTCCGTCGGTAAGCAAGCTTGTGCCGAGGGTAAAGTCTACGGCTAAGCTGTTGTATATTATATACATTGCATTTACTGCCATGCAGATTGTGCTGATGCTTCTTGGCGGCGAGGATTTGTTTACCTCGCTGACGCTTTCGTTTGGCACTGCCGGTACAGGTGGTTTTAGTATATTGAATTCGGGAATAGCAGGTTACAGCCGCTATACACAATATATTATTACGATATTTATGATTTTATTTGGTGTGGATTTTTCTTTGTATTATGTGCTCTTTTTCAGAAAGTCAACAGATATATTCAAATCGACTGAGTTTAGATCGTACATCATCATTATTGCCGTATCTATTTTGCTTATTTTTTGCAATGTTAGATATTTATATCCGACGGCGGAAGAAACATTTCGCCACAGTGCATTTACAGTTGGCTCGATTATTACCACTACCGGCTATACAACCTATGACTTTAACCTGTGGCCACAATTTTCAAAGACTATATTAGTGTGTTTGATGTTTATAGGCGCATGCGCCGGAAGTACGGGCGGAGGTATAAAGGTATCGAGAATTATTATTTTGTGCAAGAGCATTGTAAAGGAAATTCGCCTGTATGCACATCCAAGAACAACGCTTAAGCTAAAAATGAATAAAAGAACAATCGAACACGAAACGGTGCGCGGTGTAAATGTATATATGTCGGCGTATGCGTGTATTTTTGTGGGAGCACTCTTGATTATCAGCTTTGATAATTTTGATTTTACAACTAACTTTACCGCTATTGCGGCAACTATAAATAACATTGGACCTGGTCTTAATATGGTTGGTCCGATGGGTAATTTTTCTGCGTTTTCGCCGCTGTCGAAAATAGTGATGAGCATCTGTATGCTTGTCGGCAGACTTGAGATTTTCCCGATGTTGATGTTATTTAGTCCATATACATGGAAGAAATAATAATAAAAAAGGTATTGCCTTTGCAATACCTTTTTTGTATAGCTTAAAATTAGTCATCATACCCGTTAGGGTTATTTTTTTGCCAGTTCCACGAATCGCGGCACATATCAACAACTGATTTTTTAGCCTCCCACCCAAGCTCTTTTTTTGCTTTCGACGGGTCGGCATAGCATGTAACAACATCGCCCGGACGGCGCGGTGCAAACTTGTAATTTATTTTAAGGTTGTTTGCCTCCTGGAAGGCATTTACAAGGTCAAGCACACTGTAACCAACGCCTGTGCCGAGATTATGAATCATAACGCCTTTTGTAGTATTTAGTTTATCGAGCGCTTTTAAATGACCGTCTGCAAGGTCGACAACGTGGATGTAATCACGCACGCCTGTGCCGTCCTTTGTGGGATAATCGTTTCCAAAAATGCTCAGCTGCTCCAATTTTCCCGAAGCGACCTGTGTGATATAGGGCATAAGGTTGTTTGGAATTCCCTTCGGATTTTCACCGATGCTGCCGCTTTCGTGAGCGCCGACGGGGTTAAAGTAGCGCAGTAGCGAGATTGACCATTCTTTATCGGAAACCGCCAAATCGGTCAAAATCTGCTCAATCATAAGTTTTGTCTGACCATATGGACTATTTGCCGATGTCGGCAAATCCTCTGTAAGCGGCACCTTGTCTGTCATACCATAAACGGTTGCAGATGAGCTAAACACCATTTTCTTTACGTTAAACTCATTCATGACCTCTAAAAGACAAACTGTGCCCGAGATATTGTTTTCGTAGTATTTTAGCGGCTGGGCAACAGATTCGCCGACGGCTTTAAGTCCTGCAAAATGAATTACGGCGTCAATGTCGTTTTCCTTAAATATTTTGCGCATACCGTTTTTATCGAGTATATCACATTCATAAAATTTTATTTTCTTTCCCGTGATTTTTTCGACGCGTCCAATTGATTTTGGACTGCTGTTTGAAAGATTGTCCAAAACAACAACGTCATAACCTGCCTCCAAAAGAAGAACGCAGGTGTGTGAGCCTATATAGCCTGCTCCGCCTGTAACTAAAATAGACATAATAACCCTCCCAATACTTTACAATTTAATATATCTTTGAAACTATATTATACTCCTGATTTTCAAATAAAGCAAGGTATTTTGGATAAAAATACAAAAACGTTAAACATATAAGGAAAAAATTGAAAAAAATATTGCAAAACTATATATGCTAATGTATAATGTAATTAGAATATGACTAAAACATATTACCAGGTAATAATTTTTAAAAAGCAAACAAAAGGGAGCTGAGCATATGGCAAAGCAAAGTCTTAAAAAACAAAGACAACAAAAGCTTATGGAAAAGCTTGAAGAGAACCCGTTTTTAACAGATGAGGACCTTGCGAATATTTTTTGTGTAAGCGTTCCTACGATTCGGTTTGACAGAGCACAGCTTGGGGTAAAAGAATATAGGGAACGAATAAAAAATGTTGCGATTGCGGCAAGCAATCAAACAAGCGAGTGGCCCGCAAACAATCCTATGGGTGAGCTTTTGGACCTTAATTTGTTCAAGGATGGCCTTTCGGTGTTTGTGCCCGATGAGTCTATGACCTTTGATGACAGTAACGTGGTTCGCGGATGCTTTATATATTCGTTTGCAGAAATGCTTGCGACAACTGTTATTGATGCAGATGTTGCGCTTGTAGATGTTGCAAATATAAAGTATAAACAACCCGTTATAGCGGGCAGCAAGCTGGTGGCAAAATCCGAGGTTGTAAGAAGGCGCAACAACGAGTATATCGTATGGGTCAAGATTAAGGCTAATATGACCGAGGTTTTTCGCAGTAAGTTTATTTTATCTGTTATTGATTAATTTTACTATAAGAGATAAGGGGCGTGGGTATTTATGAAAATTATAGTTGATGCAATGGGCGGCGATTTTTCGCCAAATCCTCAGGTTGAAGGTAGTGTAAAAGCGGCCGAGGAGCTTGGAATTGAAATTGTTTTGGTGGGAGATAGTGAACTTATACAAAAAAAGCTTGACGAAATAGGATACAAAGGTACGGATATAACTGTGCGCAGTGCGAGCGAGGTTATCACAAATGATGATGAGCCTGCACGTGCGATACGCCGCAAAAAAGATTCATCTATCGTAGTAGCGGCAAATATGCTCAAAAACGGCGAAGGAGATGGACTTGTTTCCACGGGCGCAACGGGTGGCGTGCTTGCTGCAGGACTTTTAATTGTTGGAAGAATTGATGGTGTGCTACGACCGGCGCTTGCACCGGTGCTTCCTACCGACAAAGGACCGGCGGTTTTGCTTGATTCGGGTGCAAATGCAGATTGCAAGGCTGCAAACCTTGCGCAGTTTGGCATTATGGGAAGCGTGTATGCAAACAACGTGCTTGACAAACAAAATGCACGCGTAGCTATTGTCAATATCGGCGCAGAAGAGCACAAGGGCAACGAAATGACGCGCGAGGCGTACACTCTTTTGAAAAAAGCGCCCATAAACTTTACAGGTAATATCGAAGGACGCGAAATTATGGACGGAGCGGCAGACGTTATTGTGTGCGATGGCTTTGTTGGAAACGTTATTTTAAAGCTTACAGAGGGACTTGCCTCGACGCTTTTAAGAAATATTAAGGGTATGTTTATGAAAAATATACTCACCAAGCTTAGCGCGCTTGCTATGAAAGGCTCATTTAAAGAATTTAAAAAGAAGATGGATTATACAGAGTATGGCGGAGCGCTTCTTTTGGGATTAAAGCATCCTGTGGTAAAGGGACACGGCTCATCAAATGCCAAGGCTGTGTACTCAGCTATAAAGCAGGCGGTAAAATTTGTTTCATCGGGCGTTGTAGACAAAATAAAAGAGGACCTAAAGAAAATGGAGGAAAATAATGATGGCATTGAAGGCTAAAATTGTGGGCGGCGGATATTATCTTCCTGACAGAGTGCTTACAAATGCGGATTTGGAGCAGATGGTTGATACATCAGACGAATGGATTGTGCGCCGTACGGGCATAAAGGAGAGAAGAATTGCAGACAACGATGTATATACGTCGGATATGGCGTTTTATGCGGCCAGAAAGGCGATAGACAATACGAATATAAATCCCGAAGACCTTGACCTTATAATTATAGCAACTTGTACGCCCGATATGTATACGCCTAACGTGTCGTGTATGGTTCAGGCAAGACTCGGAGCAGTAAATGCGGCAGCATTTGATATAAGCTCTGCGTGCACAGGCTTTATATCTGCGCTTACGGTTGCAAACCAGTTTATCGCGACGGGATATTATAAAAAGGTGCTTGTAGTAGGTGCTGAAAACCTTTCGCGCATGACAGATTACAAGGACAGAAATACGTGCGTGCTTTTTGGCGATGGTGCAGGCGCATTTATATTTGAAGCGAGTGAGGATGAAGGAGTTCTGGCAACAGAAATTGGTGCTGACGGTGTTGGTGGAAAAAATCTTACAAGCCTTGCGTTTCGTGACGATGAAGCGGAAATGGCAAAGCGTGTTTCAAAAAATAAGCAGACGCTTTGGATGGATGGCAGCGAGGTTTTGAAATTTGCCGTAAGAACAATGGTTCAGGCTACTTTTGATGTGCTTGAAAAAGCGGGACTTAGTATTGATGATGTAGATATGATAGTTCCGCATCAGGCGAATATAAGAATTATTGATGGTGCTGTAAAAAGACTCGGCATAGATTCTGAAAAGGTATTTGTAAATATAGAAAAATACGGCAATATGTCCTCTGCATGTATTCCGATAGCGCTTTGCGAAGCCATTGAGCAGGGCAAAATCAAAAAAGGCGACACAGTCGTTTTGGTCGGCTTTGGCGGCGGTCTTACGTGGGGTTCGGCTGTCATAAAGATGTAGTATAACACTTACTATGAATGAAAGAAGGAAATGCAGATTATGAAAACAGATTTGTGCAAGCTTTTGAATATAGAATATCCGATTATACAAGGCGGTATGGCATGGGTTGCTACGGCGCCTCTTGCAGCCACAGTTTCAAATGCGGGCGGACTTGGAATAATAGCCGCAGGAAATGCACCTGCAGATTATGTATTAGAGCAGGTTAGAAAGGCAAAAACACTTACCAACAAGCCTTTTGGTGTAAATGTAATGCTTTTATCACCGTTTGCGGGCGAGGTTATGAAGATGCTTTGCGAAGAAAAGGTTGCAGTTGTTACAACGGGTGCGGGCAATCCGGGCAAGTACATAGCTTCATTAAAAGAGGCGGGCATAAAGGTTATTCCTGTAGTACCATCTGTAACTATTGCAAAAAAGATGGAGCGCGACGGCGCAGATGCAGTTATAGCCGAAGGTACGGAGTCGGGCGGTCATATAGGCGAGCTTACAACTATGGCACTTGTGCCGCAGGTAGTTGATGCAGTGAATATACCTGTAATTGCGGCGGGCGGAATTGCCGACAGCAGAGGCGTAGTCGCGGCATTGGCACTTGGCGCGGTGGGCGTGCAGCTTGGTACAAGATTTTTGTGCTCTGAAGAGTGCACAGCGCATGAAAACTATAAAAACGCAGTTGTAGAGGCAAAAGACAGAGATGCAGTTGTTACGGGCAGAAGTACGGGACACCCTGTTCGTGGCATAAAAAACAAGCTTACACGCGGCTTTGACAAGCTTGAAAAAGAGGGTGCAAGCGTTGAAGAAATTGAAAAATTCGGCGCAGGCGCACTCAGAAATGCAGTTGTCGATGGCGACGTGGAAATGGGAGCGCTTATGGCAGGACAGTCAGCAGGACTTGTGTGCGATATAAAACCGTGCGAGGAAATCATAAACGACCTCGTTGGCGGACTCGGAGAGGTTTTAAAAAGAATTGACAGCATTATATGATATATAAAGCGAAATGGAGGATAGAAACATGGGTAAGTTAGCGTTTGTATTCAGCGGACAAGGCGCACAAAGCGTCGGTATGGGAAAAGAGCTTGCCGAAAATTTTGCGTGTGCAAAAGAGGTTTTTGAAGATGCGAGCGACGCACTCGGTATGGATGTAGAAAAGCTTGTGTGGGAGAGCGACGAAGAAACTTTAAAAATAACAGAAAACACACAGCCGGCAATACTTACGATGAGCACCGCGGCGCTTCGTGTGCTTGAAGAAAAGGGTATAAAACCCGATGTCGTTGCAGGATTAAGCCTTGGCGAATATGCAGCGCATGTGGCATCAAAATCATTAAATTTCAAAGAAGCTGTTTGCCTTGTGAAAAAAAGAGGTAAATATATGCAGGAAACAGTACCGCAGGGCGTTGGCGCGATGGCGGCGATTATCGCACTTGGCGCAGACGAGGTTGTAGCAAGTTGCAGTGAGGCATCAGGGGTTGGCGTTGTAGAGCCGGCAAATTTTAACTGCCCGGGACAGATTGTTGTTGCAGGAGAGGTAGCGGCAGTCGAAAAGTGCTGTGAAATCGCAAAGGCGAAGGGAGCAAAGCGTGCAATGCTTCTGCCCGTAAGCGCACCGTTTCATTGTTCTATGCTAAAGCCGGCAGGCGAAAAGCTTGAAAAAGAGCTTGAAAATGTAAGCGTAAGCGATATGCAGATTCCGCTTATAACAAATGTAAGCGCAGACTATCTTACAGATAAAGAAGAGATTAAGCCTACGCTCGTAAAACAGGTAAGTACATCTGTACGCTGGGAGGATACAATCCGCCGCATGATAGCAGACGGCGTTGATACCTTTGTAGAGGTAGGACCGGGAAAAACGCTTTGCGGCTTTGTTAAAAAGATAGATAAAGAGCTTAAAACGTATAACGTAGAAGATGTGGCATCGCTTAATGCTGCGCTTGAAGGATTGGAGGCGCGCTCATGATTGATTTAAAGGGAAAAACCGCAATAGTAACGGGAGCGGGCAAGGGTATAGGAAAAGCGATTGCGTTAAAGCTTGCATCATTTGGTGCAAATGTCGTTGTAAATATAGCATCATCGACAGATGCCGATGAAACGGCAAAGCAGATAGAAGGCTTTGGAGTAGAGGCGCTCGTTTACAGATGCGACGTAAGAAACCCTGAAGATGTAAACGAAATGGTAAAAACGACTATCGAAAAATTTGGAAGCGTTGATATTCTTGTAAATAATGCGGGCATCACACGCGATAATCTTATTATGCGTATGGATGAAAAGGATTTTGACGATGTAATAGCGATAAATTTAAAGGGAGCTTTTAACTGCATTAAGGCTGTTACGCGCCCAATGATGAAGCAGCGTAGCGGCGTGATTGTGAATATATCATCTGTTGTAGGTGTAATGGGCAACGCAGGACAGGCAAATTACTGCGCGTCAAAGGCGGGACTTATAGGACTTACAAAATCTACTGCAAGAGAGCTTTCGAGCCGTGGTATACGCGCAAATGCTATTGCACCGGGCTTTATCGAGTCTGCCATGACGGATAAGCTTTCAGATGAAATAAAGGAGCAATATTTTAAAAGTATTCCGCTTGCGCGTTTTGGAAAAGCAGAGGATGTTGCAAATGCGGTTGCATTTTTAGCAAGTGATATGGCATCGTACATAACGGGTCAGATAATAAATGTTGACGGCGGACTGTTAATGTAGTATGATTATTTTAATAAAACTTTAATGTTTTAAATATATTGATAATCGAAAGGAGGTGTATGTCAATGTTTGAAAAGGTTAAGGCAATTATTGTTGATCAGCTTGGCGTTGAAGAGGATGCAGTTACAATGGAGGCATCATTCCTCGAAGATTTGGGCGCTGATTCATTGGATATAGTTGAGCTTATCATGGCTCTTGAGGAGGAATTTGATGTTGAAATTCCTGATGAAGATGCTGAAAAGATTTCAACTGTAGGCGATGCGGTTAATTACATTACTGCAAATGCGTAAAAAAGATACTGTGTGCGGCGGGGAAAACAAAAATTCTTCGCCGCAGATAAGTACTCTTTTTTTAATTAGGTAAAGATTGTTTCTATCTGTATAAAACAGATTTTATATATAGGATTTTTGTTTATTTTACGAAGGGAAGGTAAAACAATGAAAAGAGTTGTGGTTACGGGACTTGGAGTTGTAAGTCCTGTTGGAAACGATAAAGATACATTCTGGAAAAATATAAAGGCCGGTGTATGCGGAATTGACAAGGTTACACGTTTTGATGCGAGTGAATTTCCATGCCAGATTGCAGGCGAGGTAAAGGATTTTGACCCGACCGATTATATTGATAAAAAAGAAGCGAAAAGAATGGACAGATACACCCATTTTGCCGTTGCAGCGGCAAAGATGGCACTTTCTGACAGTGGCCTTGACCTTGAAAAGACCAACCTTGACAGAGTTGGTGTTATAACAGGCTCAGGCATAGGCGGTATGGAAACCTTTGAAACGCAGTTAAAGGTTCTTTTTGAAAAAGGTCCCGGAAGAGTCAGCCCGTTTTTTATTCCAATGATGATTTCAAACATTTCAGCGGCACAGATTGCCATCGCAACAGGCGCAAAGGGCGTGAACTTTAACGTAACAAGCGCGTGTGCTTCGGGCACAAATGCAATCGGCGAGGCTTTTCGCTCGATAAAATACGGCGAAAGTGATGTTGTATTTGCGGGCGGCGCCGAGGCTGCAGTTACACCGATGTCGTTTGCAGGCTTTTGTAATATGAAGGCTATGAGCACAAGAAACGATAATCCAAAAAGAGCGAGTATCCCGTTTGACGCAGAGCGTGATGGCTTTGTTATGGGCGAGGGCGCAGGCATTTTGATACTTGAAGAGCTTGAACATGCAAAGGCGAGAGGCGCGCACATATACTGCGAAATGGTAGGCTATGGCGCGACTGATGATGCATATCATATGACAGCACCTTCTCCCGACGGTGAAGGAGGCGCACGCGCTATGAAGCTTGCAATTGATGAAGCAAATATTGATGTATCAGAGGTTGACTACATAAATGCACACGGAACATCTACACCATATAATGACAAGTTTGAAACAGCAGCGATCAAGAGCGTTTTTGGTGAGCATGCAAAAAAGCTCGCCGTAAGCTCGACAAAATCGATGACAGGACATCTTTTGGGCGGCGCAGGCGGTGTAGAAGGTGTGATTTGTGCACTTTCACTTGATGAAGGATATATTCCGCAGACAATCGGATTTGAAAAGCCTGATGAGGATTGTGATTTGGACTATGTTACAGATGGCGGAAGAAATCAGGCTATTAACTATGCGCTTTCGAATTCTCTTGGCTTTGGTGGACACAATGCAAGTATCCTCTTGAAAAAAATTTGATTAAGTGTTATAATTTTAATTAAAGAATAAATTTGGCGTGCATTTTGTTTTGCAAAAAGCACATTTACAGAAGGGATGACTTTAATTATGAATGAATATATAGGACACGAATCACAACTTTATGGGGTAGAAGCAAAACGTCTTTGCGGTGGCAAGGGCGACGGAATGAGACTTTTTGAAGTAAATAATGGAAGAGGCCTTATGTTTACCATATCTGCAGACCGTGCAGGTGATATTTCAAGACTTTATTTTGATGGAAAAAATCTTGGATTTTTTGCGCCGTGCGGCTACGTTTCGCCCCAGTATTATGATAATAAGGGCGCAGGCTTTTTAAAATCATTTACGGCTGGCTTTCTTACAACCTGCGGTCTTACTGCGGTTGGAAGTCCGTGCATAGATGATGGCGAGGAATTGCCTCTTCACGGCACAATTGCAAACACACCTGCCGAAAATGTAAACACCTGGATAGACGATAGTATTCATGTAAAGCTTACAGTTCGTGATGCGTCGCTTTTTGGGCATAAATTGATTCTTACAAGAGAATATGTATGTCCTCTTGACAAAGATGAGATAATTATTAAAGACAACGTAAAAAATATTGGCAACGATAAAACTCCTTATATGATTTTGTATCATATGAATATGGGATATCCGCTTCTTTGCGAGGATTCGGTTGTAACTGTGGCGAGCAAGAAAATCAATGCCCGTAATGAAAGAGCACAGGAAGGCATTGATAAAGCACTTATTATGGAAAAACCGCAGCTTGGATTTGAGGAGCAGTGCTACTATCACGAAATGGAAAAGGGACTCGCGAAAATATATAGCCCAAAAATTAAAACAGAGCTTTCAATAAATTATAACACAGATGAGCTTGCGTATTTTACAGAGTGGAAAATGATGGGCAAGGGCGAATATGTTTTGGGACTTGAACCGGGCAACTGCACACCTGATGGCAGAGATGTTATAAGAAAAGAAGGCAAACTGCGCTTTTTGGAAGCTGGAGAAGAAGTAAGCCAGACAATTACAATAAAGCTTGAAAGAAAATAAATGACCGTTCTTTATACTAAAGATATAACGGAGTGAACAGTATGAATTTTGAAAATTTTGAAAAAAAGATAGGTTACAGTTTTAAAAATAAACAACTACTCTCTCATGCGCTTTCTCACACCTCTTATATAAACGAGCATAAAAAAGCTAAGCACGAAAGCAATGAAAGGCTTGAATTTCTTGGTGATGCAATCGTTGATATGGTTGTGAGCGACTATTTATATAAAAACTATAAAACCGAGCCTGAGGGAGTGCTTACAAAATGGCGTGCGTGCGTCGTGTGCGAGGCTTCGTTTGCGCGCGTGGCAAAGCAGCTTGGCTATGGAGATTATCTTCTTTTAGGCAGAGGAGAAGAGGCGACGGGCGGACGCACACGCTCATCAGTGCTTGCCGATGCGTTTGAGGCGGTTATTGCGGCGATGTATCTTGACAGTGATATAAACACGGTGTCAAAGTGGATTATTTCAAAGCTTGAGGGCGAAATCAAGCTTGCGGTAAAGGGCAGAACGCAAAAAGATTATAAAACGCTTTTGCAAGAGCACGTTCAGCACGGTGAACGTGGCAAAGTTGCGTATAAAATTATTTCAGAAAATGGTCCAGACCACGCAAAAACCTTTTGTGTAGATGTTTTTGTAGACGAAAAACGTATCGCAAGCGGTGTCGGTACAAGCAAAAAGGATGCCGAGCAAGCGGCTGCAAGTGAAGCTTTAAAGCTTTTGACAAAAAATAAATAAAAGATTATCAAAACCGTATCATACTGATGCGGTTTTTTGTGTGTAAGCGGTGTTTAAATATTGACAAAACGTAAGATATTTCGTAAAATTAATACATAAGAATTTTATCTGTTACGGAGCGGTTTTTGGTGAGAAAAAATAATGTCAGAAAAATAAATATTCCGATTTTTGTCTCGCACAGAGGGTGCCCTCACGACTGCGTATTTTGCAATCAAAAAAGGATTACAGGACAAAGCGGCTCTGTTACGCCAATCGAGGCTGATGAGATTATACAAAGCGCACTTTCTACCATTGGGCGTGAAAATTCATATATAGAAATCGCATTTTTTGGCGGAAGCTTTACGGCGATTGACATATGCGAGCAGGAAGCACTTTTGAAGGTGGCGCGTAAATATATAAAAAGCGGCTATGTGGACGGGATAAGGCTTTCAACACGCCCTGACTGTATAAATGAGCAGGAGCTTATTATGCTCAAAAAATACGATGTTACAAGCATAGAGCTTGGCGTTCAGTCAACAGATGAAGAGGTACTTAAAAAGAGCAGACGTGGTCACAGCTATGAAGACGTTGTTAATGCATCAAGGCTTATAAACGAATTTGGCTTCGAGCTTGGACTTCAGATGATGCTTGGACTTGTTGGTGATACGCGCGAAAAATCGCTCAAAACGGCAGGTGATATAATTTCGCTTTCACCAAAGACGACACGCATTTACCCAACCATTGTAATACGCGACAGTGCGCTTGAGGTTATGTATAACAAGGGCGAGTATGAGCCGTTATCACTTGATGATGCGGTAGAGCTTTGCGCCGAGATTTATATGATGTTTTCTGAAAACGACATCGAGGTCTTAAGAATGGGGCTTATGGCGTCGGAGGATATGCACGAAGGGCGCGGCATAGTAGCAGGTCCGTTTCACCCTTCGTTTGGAGAGCTTGTTTTTTCGAGGATTTATCTTAGCAAAATGCGTGCTCTTTTGAGTGAATATAAAAAGAAAGAAGCTGTTTTTTGCGTTAATCCGCGTGATTTGTCCAAAGCATTGGGAAACAGGCGCTCTAATGTATACGCTATTATGCGTGAATATGGTATAAAAATCACCCTGAGGTGCGATGAAAATGTCCAAATGGGACAGATAGTGCTTTGTGATTAATAATAATTTTACAAATAAAGAGAGGAAAAAGGATGGAAAAGCTTATAAAAAGAATAAACGAGCTTGCGAAAAAATCAAGAGAGCAGGGACTCAGCGATGAAGAAAAAGCCGAGCAAAATACGCTTAGGCAGGAGTATATAAAACGCTTTCGCAATGGCATGGAAAACACACTTGCGGGCGTTTATATAATGGATGAAAACGGCAACAAGAAAAAGATTGAAAAAAAGAAATGATTATCAGCCTTTGGATAAATTGCTTGATTTATGAAGCGGTGTTGATATAAAGCTTTTATAAGACGAGAAAATTTTGCATAATGATAAACTGAGAATTAAAAAAATGGAATATATTTATTATAAAAAAAGGAGAGGTCGATATGAGTTTTTTAAAAAGTAAAACAGCTATCATTACAGGTGCGGGATACTCTGCTCTTGAGAATGGAAAGTGCGGTTCTATTGGCTATGGAATTGCAACTGCTTATGCAAAAGAAGGGGCAAATCTTGTTATCACTGGTAGAAATGCCGCAAAGCTTGAAAAAGCGAAGGAAGAGCTTGAAAATTTGTATGGCATCAAGGTACTGGCAATTTCTGCGGATATATCAGAAGGAAATGATAACGAGGCAACAGCGAACGAGGTTGCGAAAAAAGCGATTGAAGCTTTTGGAAGAATAGATGTGCTTATTAATAATGCTCAGGCATCTGCGTCAGGTGTTCCCATTCAGGAGCATACTACCGAGCAGTTTAATCTTGCACTTTATTCGGGCTTGTATGCAACGTTTTATTATATGAAGGCGTGTTACCCATATCTTAAAGAAACCAAAGGCAGTGTTATAAATTTTGCATCGGGAGCAGGACTTTTTGGCAATTATGGTCAATCTTCATATGCCGCGGCAAAGGAAGGCATACGTGGATTAAGCCGTGTTGCAGCAACCGAATGGGCAAAGGACGGAATAAATACAAATGTTGTGTGTCCTCTTGCGTGGACAACTCAGCTTGAGAATTTTGAAAAAGCATACCCTGACGCATTTAAAGCGAATGTTCATATGCCGCCTGCGGGCCATTTTGGCGATTCCGAGCTTGAAATAGGCAGAGTGTGTGTGCAGCTTGCTTCGCCTGATTTTAAATATATGAACGGAGAAACACTGACGCTTGAAGGCGGTATGGGACTAAGGCCATAAAATTATTATTTATATTTTTTTGTATTCGGCTTTTGGCAATGTAATGGACAAATTTGCACCCCGAAATGGTACGGATAAAAAAGGAGTATTGTTATATGCAAAAATTAAGACTGGCATCATCTCTTGAACTGCATTATTATCCAAAAAATGATATTTCAGAATACATAAGACAGGGACTTGTGTTTCATAAGAAAGTTGGTTTTGATGCGGCTGATTTTCCGATGTGGATTATAGATTTTTTTGATGATAACTGGAAAAAGCATATAGAAAATGCACTAAAAGCAACCGATGAAACGGGAATAAAGTTTGAGCTTTGCCATTTGCCGTTTTCTACGCAAATCATAAAAAATCCGGAGCTTTTGCCGGAGTTTAATCAAAAGGTACACTGTGCTATTGATGCGGCGGCTATGCTTGGTGTTGATTATGCGGTTGTGCATTCGAATGTTATCACGCTTCCTGTGTCAGAATTTGACCGTGCGGAGCAATACGAAACTGTTGTGCAGCATCTTGGTCCGTTTGTGGAGCACGCTGACAAGGTCGGGGTAAAAATTGTGGTAGAAAATATGCGTCTTGTACCGGGGAGCGTTCCTGTGCACCGCTACTGTCAGGAGCCTGACGAGCTTTGTGATGTTGCAGATGCACTCGGGATAGGTGTGTGCTGGGATTTTGGACACGCGAATATATGCGGTGTAAAACAGTCCGAGGCACTTTCGTATATAGGCTCACGCCTTAAAGTTTTACATATTAACGATAATAATGGCATAGGAGATGACCACGTTGCACCGTTTTTTGGAACGATTGATTGGCAAGATGCTATGAAAGGTCTTATAGATATTGGCTTTGATGGACTTTTTAACTATGAAGTTGTAGTAAGCGCAGTCCCCGAAGTCCTTCGTGAGCCTTTTGCACGCTATCTTATACAGTGCGCGGGCGAAATGATGAAATATTGACATGCAAACAATAACAGACAAAAGGAACTTTAAAGATGGAAAACATAAAAACTGAAAGAAAAAATTTCTGGAAATTATTGCTGACTCTCGCTTTGCCGATTGCGCTTCAGCATCTTCTTATCAACTCGCTTACATTTGTGGACACGCTGTTTATGAGTCAGCTTGGTGATGTGGCTTTGTCTGCCTCGGGAATGGCGTTTCAATGGAACTGGCTTTTGAGCATGATAACATTCGGACTTTGTTCGGGGTCTGCGTTGTTTATTGCGCAGTATTGGGGCGCCGGACAAAAAGATAATATACGAAAAACCTGCAAAATCGCCACAGTTACAGCGCTTGGTGCGGCAGTGCTTTTTATGTTTGGTGCGCTTTGCTTCCCGTCTCAGATTATGAAAATTTTCAACCGCAATCCCGACGTGGTAAAAACCGGTGTGGATTATCTTAGAATTCTTGCGTTTTCATATCCTGCAACAGCGCTGACATCGGTACTGAGTACGGTTTTGCGCTCAACCGAAAGAGTAAAGCTTCCAATGTTTGTGTCGGGCATATCCACTTTTGCAAACATTATCCTTGATTACGCAATG
Source organism: Oscillospiraceae bacterium (assembly GCA_015068725.1). Lineage (GTDB taxonomy): Bacteria > Bacillota > Clostridia > UBA1381 > UMGS1253 > Aphodoplasma. The sequence continues at coordinate 24,163 of SVKA01000021.1, forward strand.
ATTTTTGGAAAGCTGGGATTTCCCAAAATGGGCGTTGAAGGTGCGGCGCTTGCAACTACTATTTCTGCGTGGATTGGTCTTGTGTTGCTTGTGGGCATATCTGTCTATCAGAAAAACATATTGATAATGCCCATAAAAGAGTATCTTAGATTTAGCTTTGATGATTACAAAGCTTTTATGGTAAAGGCTTCGCCCGTTATTATAAACGAGCTTTTGTGGGGGCTTGGAACTGTATGCAATAATGTGATTTATTCCAATACGGGCTATGAAAATTTTGCCGCCTGCACAATTTTGAGAACTGTTGAGAGTTTGTGCCTGATATTGTTTATAGGTCTAAACGACGGCGGCGCAGTAATTGTGGGCAAAACAATAGGCGAGGGAAATTATGACAAGGCATATCGCAGTGCAAAGCGCCTTGTGTATTCAACACCGATAATCAGCGCCGTATTGGCAGTTTTTGTTATTATTTTCCGTGAAAAAGTTGTGTATCTGTTTAATATGAGCGGCAATATTACGCAAAAAACAGTCAATGTTGCGATGGCTATAATTGTCATATATGCTGTCGAGCTATGCTTCAGAAACATTCCGTATACTATGATATGTGCAATTTTCCGTTCGGGCGGAGATTCTTTTACGGGTGCAAAGTTTGATATAATATGCTTGTGGTTTCTTGCCATACCTATAACTTTGTTTACAGCGTTTGGGTTAAAGCTTGCTTTCCCGATGGTGATGCTTGTTGAATATCTTGTAGAAGATATACCAAAGTGTATTATGTGCCTAAAACATTTTAAAAGCCGCAAATGGATTAAACCGGTTGCAGAGTTTGACGATGCTGCTTTAAAATAAGGGCAAATCTTAAAAATGTTAGGGAGTTGTGGTAAAAATGAAATTAACTTATCTTGGAACTGCTGCGGCAGAAGGGTTCCCGGCACTGTTTTGCAATTGTGAATATTGCCGCGAGGCAAGACGTTTGGGTGGCAAAAATATTCGTACGCGTTCTCAGGCGATTATTAATGATGATTTGCTGATTGACCTGCCGCCTGATACATATGCACATTTTTTAAACAACAAAATTGAAGCAGATAAGATAAAATATCTTGTTGTAACACACTCTCACAATGACCATTTTTATGAAAAAGAGCTTAGAACACGTCATAGTCCGTATGCACATAATATGCGTGTGCCAAGACTTGAAATGTATGCAGGCGAAGGGGTAAAAAACATTATAGATAAAATAAATACAGAAAAATATACAGTAGATTTTAAATGGATACAACCTTTTGATATAATAACGGTAGGGGATTATACAATAACGGCATTGCCCGCAAAACATTCTGCCGAAAAATCTTTGTTTTATATTATTAGTCAGGGTAATAAAAACATTTTGTATGCACACGATACGGGATATTTTTATGAAGAGGTTTTGGATTATATCAAAGATAAAGGGTATGTTTTTGATTTGATAAGCCTTGATTGTACAAATATTGATATTCCCGTTTCAGACGATGGCGGACATATGGGAATTGACAATATAAACAGAGTAGTCGAAAGACTTAAACAAAATGGGAATATAAACGATGCTACAAAAATAATAGTTAACCATTTTTCTCACAATGCGGCACCCATACATCATAAGCTCGAAGAAAGAGTAAAAGAGTATGGATATATGGTTTCGTATGACTCAATGAGTGTAGAAATTTAATTTATATTATATAACAGAAGGGTGATAATCATGGCTAATACATTTTATGTAAAAGATTTTATAATGGAAGGAAAAACAGACTCGGATGCTATTGATCTTTGTATCAGAGAGGCGCAAAGATGCAGCGGCGAAAAGACAATAATATTTGATTCTAAGGATTATTACATAGACAGAGCGATTGTTTGTCCCGATAACACAGAATTTATCATAGACGGATGCAGTATCAAGCAAAACGATGAGGTGTTTGATAATGTGTTTCGCGGAGCAAACCTGATTATAAGCGAAGGCGATCCGTACGGCGCACCGCTTGATGTAAAACCGCAGAAAAACATAAAAATTATCGGTAAAAATGGTGCAAAAATTATCGGTACATCCAAGCCAAAAATCGGATATCATCCGTTTTTTAAAGAAGAACAGCAGATGAACGGCGATTTCTGGGGATGGCGCACACATATGTTCTCATTTTCACTTGGTGAAAATATTGAAATTGGCGGTTTGACGCTTTTGCAGACAATGTGTTGGGCAATTTCGTTTGACTGTTGTCATGATTTATATATACACGATTTGGAAATCCACTCGGATGTTAAAAACGGTGATGGTGTAGATTTTCGCTCGGGCTGTTATAATTGCCGTGTGGAAAATATATCGGGATACACATCCGATGATACAGTTGCATGTACTGCACTTGCATCAGGTGCGCGTAGCGTGAATGTTATGAGCAAATATCTGTATCCGTCCGAGCCGTATAATTGCCTTGGCAGAGAATTTAACAAAGATATTCATGATGTTGTTATAAAAAATATTACAACGGGCGGACTCCATCACGGAGTAATTTGTCTTGCAGCGCGCTCAAATCAGGTGTATAATATAAAGATAGATGGTGTTTATGAAAGCGAAGAAGGAAACCGCGCGCAAACTGTAAAAATATACACAGGCTATGGCGACGGATACAATGCGGGCGACCTTCATGACATAGAGGTGTCAAATGTAGTGGCACAAACTGCAAAATATGCAGTAAAGGTTGATGCCGAGGTCAAAAATGTTACACTTGAAAATATAGTTCAGAATAATCCTGATGGTGAATTGACATTTGGCATTTGAGGTATAAATCAAAGAGAGGAAAACAAAAAATGTTTGAGCTTTGGAGAATTGATGAAAGATTTTTTGTTAACGAAAAAGTAGAAAAAGAAGGCATAAAGCTTTACAATGTGGACGAGGCTCCGTTTTCGCTGCATGGAATATTTAGAGAAAACGGAAAATACCGTCGCATGAACGAAGCGGTCGCAAAAACAGTAAGCGACGGCGTATACGCGCTTCATGCAAATACTGCAGGTGGCAGAGTAAGATTTATAACAGACAGCCCTTATGTAGCAATCAAGAGCAAAATGGACAGTATGGGTATGGGTACAAATGGCACTATAATAAATTCGTGCGGCTTTGATTTGTATGCTGATGGTCACTATATTAGTACATATTCACCGACTCTTAATATCAAGGATGGTTTTGAAAGCCTAATTGAGTTTGATGATGCAAAAGAAAGAAATATTACAATAAATTTTCCTGCCTTTTCAAATGTTTCCGAGCTTTTTGTTGGTCTTGATGAAAATGCATATGTAAAAGAGGCTAAGCCATATAAAAACTCAAAGCCTGTTGTGTATTACGGCTCATCAATTACTCAGGGGGGATGTGCCTCAAGACCAGGAATGAGTTATCAGGCAATTTTGTCAAGAAGATTTAATTATGATTATATAAACCTTGGTTTTTCGGGGAATGCAAAAGCAGAAGATGAAATAATTGACTATATAAAAGAGCTTGATATGTCGATTTTTGTGCTTGATTATGACCATAACGCACCAACCAAAGAGCACCTTTTAAAAACGCATGAAAAAATGTTTAAAGCGGTAAGAGAAAAGCATCCGGATATACCGGTTATAATAATGTCGCGTCCTAAGCACTTTTTGACAGATGATGAAAAGCAAAGACGAGATATTATTGAAACTACATATAAAAATGCGGTTTTGGCAGGAGATGAAAATGTGTATTTTATTGATGGGCCGGCACTTACCGAGCTTTGTAAAGATGAGGGTCTGGTGGACGGTTGCCATCCGACAGATTTTGGATTTGCTTCTATGGCAGACGCTATAGAAAAGCTTATGCTTGAAAATGATATAAAGGCTATTTAGTTTTGTGTATACTTTTGGTAAAAAGGGGAGATAAGCTTGTATTTAAAGGGGATAGAGCTTACCGGATTTAAGTCATTTGCAGACAAAACGCAGCTTTCGTTTGAAAGAGGCGTTACGTCGGTAGTCGGACCGAACGGTAGTGGAAAAAGCAATATTTCGGATGCCATACGCTGGGTTATGGGCGAAATGAGCGCAAAAAGCCTTCGTGGTTCTAATATGCAGGACGTAATTTTTGCGGGTACACAGGCTCGTAAGCCGCTTGGCTTTGCACAGGTTAGCATTACGCTTGACAATTCGGATAAAGCACTTGACATAGAATATGGCGAGGTAACGGTTACAAGACGTGTTTACCGTTCGGGTGAAAGTGAATATTATATAAATGGTGCAGCTTGTCGCCTTCGTGATATACATGAGCTTTTTATGGATACGGGACTTGGACGCGACGGTTATTCAATCATTGGTCAGGGCAAGGTCAACGAAATCATATCGGGCAAAGCTGATGACAGGCGCTACATATTTGATGAGGCGGCAGGTATATCAAAATATCGGCACAGAAAGGACGAAGCCGAGCGCAAGCTTCTTCATGCCGAGGACAATCTTGTGCGTATTGGCGATATTGTAACAGAGCTTGAATCGCAGCTTGAACCACTTTCAAAGCAGTCGCAAAAGGCGAAAAAATACCTTGACCTGCGCGAAGAGATGAAAAAGCTTGAGCTTAATGTATTTATGCAGACTGTTGACAAGATAAAGGCAGAGGTTACACAGACGAACGAAAGCTTTAATATTGTTACAGACCAGCTTTTAAAGCTGCAGGCTGAAAACGAAAAAGGGGACGCCGAGGTTGAAAGACTAAATCAGCTTGCTGACAGCCTTGAGCGTGAGATAGAACAAAAAAGAGGAGAAAGTGCCGACACAGAGGTAGCTGTTAAAGGCTTTTTGGGTGATATTGACGTGCTTAAAACAAATATAGAGTCGAATGAAAGACTTAGTGAGCGCGTTGTAAATGAGATAGAGCTTCAAAATAAGAAGATAGAGGAGCTTTCTTTGGCGGCGCAGCTTTTGGAAAATGAAAAGCTCGCTAAAACTGAAACGCTATCATCGATTGACTCGCAGTCAAACGAGCTTACATCTCAAAATGAAGAGCTTTTAAGCAAGATAAATGAGCTTTCGCTAAGCATTAATAATATAAAAGCAGAGGTCATCGAGCGTCTGAATGAGGTGTCGGCGAAAAAGTCGCAGCTTAGCTCGCTTGAGGCGTTTAAAAAGAGCTTTATACAACGTATCGAGGTTATCGAGGCGGAAAAAGAGAGTATGGGAGCCGAGCTTGAAGAAACCTTGCAGTCGCTTGCTCAGAGCCAGAAGGCATTTGAAGAGTCAAACAAGCGCGCGTCGGAAGGAAAAGCTCAGCTTGAATCACTTGAAAAGCAGATATCGGAAATTGAAGCAAACCTTGCAAAGCTTAAAGGTGATATTGAAAATAAAAATGCAACACTTTCAAAGCACCAGTCCCAGCTTTATATGCTTCGTGAAATGGAGCGTGAGTATGAAGGCTTTGCAAAGAGTGTAAAAGGCGTTTTAAGTGCAAATGAGCAGGGAAAACTTAGCGGTGCGAAGATATACGGCGCGCTTTCATCTCTTATTGGCGTTGATAAAAAATATGTTACGGCGATTGAGGCACTTTTGGGCGGAGCACTCCAAAATGTTGTTGTACAAAGTGAAGAGGATGCTAAAAATGCGATTGAGTATTTAAAGCAAAATCATATGGGACGTGTTACGTTTTTGCCCGTATCATCGGTTAACGGTCGTGAGCTTGACAACAAAAAAGAGGTGTCTGCGCAAAAAGGATATATAGGTCTTGCAAGTGAGCTTGTAAGCTTTAACGAGCGATATGACAAAATTATAAAAAGTCTTTTGGGCAGATGCGTCGTCGTTGATACGATTGACAATGCAATCGCTATGAGCAAAAAGTTTTCGTATAAATTCCGTGTGGCTACGCTTGAAGGTGAGCTTTTCAATGCGGGAGGCTCTATAAGCGGTGGTTTTATGAATAAGTCTACAGGAATACTAAGCAGAGCGGCGCAGATTAAAGAGCTTGAAGCGCAGAGCGTGGCTGAAAAGAAAGAGCTTGAAATGTTAAACTCTCAGATGCAAAAGGCTCAGGAAGAGGCAAACGCTATATTTGCACAAAGAAAAGGTATGGATATAGTAGTGCGCGCAGCAGAGCAGGAGAGCGTGCGTCTTGGTGCACAGCTTGAACATATAAAGCAAAGCGCAGAGGCAAAAAAACATTCGGGCGAGTCGATAGAAAGCGAGCTTATACAGCTGGGTGAGCAGATTGCAGACACAAATGAGCAGCTTGCATCTGTCATAAATACTATTACTGCGCTCGAGCTTGAAATTGACAAAAGTAATGATGATGCAGCCAAAAAGGAAAGCGAGCTTTTGCAGCTGAATGAAAAGAAAGATGCACTTGCAGAGAGCATAAACGAAAAAAATATCGAGCTTATAGCAGCGAAAAAGGATATTGCTGCGTATGACTACAGACTCAGCGAAAATGCTGCGCAAAAAGACGAAGCACTTTGCGAGATTGAAAATAAGAAAAAAGACATAGACGAGATTAAAAACAAAAACGAGCAAATACTTGTAAAGATATCATATCTTGAAAAGCAGATTGACGAGCAAAGAGGAAAGGCTTCGACGGTTACAGAGCTTATAAATAAGCTTTCGGCTGAGCGTGAGCAGGTAAGAGGCCGCGTGCGTGAGTGCCTTGATGAAAGCAAGGAGTCGCGCGATAAAATTTATGCGCTCAAAGAGGAGCAAAACCGAATTGATAATAAGCGCGTAAAAATTGAGGCAGAGCTTGATTCTATAACCACGAAAATGTGGGAAGAATATGAGGTAACATACCTTGGCGCAAAGGAATATGAAGCGGATATCGGCTCACTGACTTCGGCAAAAGCGCGTGTAGGCGAGCTTAGAGCAAGCATACGTGCACTTGGAAATGTCAACGTAGATGCGATTGAAGAATATATAAGCGTGCGTGAAAGATACGATTTTCTTTCAAATCAGCAAAAAGATTTAATGGAGGCAAAACAGAGCCTTGAAAAGCTGATTGAATCTATACAGGAAAAAATGAAAACGCAGTTTAAAGCGCAGTTTGAAATTATAAATCAAAAGTTTTCTGAAACGTTTTCAGAGCTGTTTGGTGGAGGAAGGGCAGAGCTCAGGCTCACTGACCCCACAGATATACTTGGAAGCGGAGTTGAAATTGATGCGCAGCCACCTGGAAAGAAGCTTCAGAATTTGTCGCTTTTATCAGGCGGAGAGATGGCTTTTTGTGCAATTGCACTTTTGTTTGCCATTTTAAAGGTGCGCCCGACGCCGTTTTGTGTGCTTGACGAAATCGAGGCTGCGCTTGATGAGTCAAACGTATACCGCTTTGCCGATTATGTGAAAAACTACAGCGATAAAACGCAGTTTATCTTAGTTACTCACAGACGCGGAACAATGGAGGCGGCAGACCTTCTTTACGGCGTTACGATGCAGGAAAAGGGTGTGTCAAAGCTTTTGACATTAAAGCTTGATGAGGCAGTAAAAATACAGGAGTAAAATTATATAGGACGACTGAAAGGATAATACTGATATGGGTTTTTTTGATAAGTTAAAACAGGGACTTGAGAAAACGCGCACAGCATTTTCTGAAAGAGTAAACGATGTTTTTGGTGCTTTTGTCAAGGTTGATGAGGAGCTCTTTGAAGAGCTTGAAGAAGCGCTTATTATGGCGGATGTTGGTATGGAAACATCGATGTATATAATAGAAAAGCTACGTGAAACAGTAAAGCGTGAACGCATAACCGAAGCAGAGCAGGTAAAAGAAAAGCTTTGCGGGATTATTGCAGATATTATGAGGCAAAATTTGCCCGATGAAGCCGAAGAAAAAACGCCCGAGGTAATTTTGGTCATTGGTGTAAACGGCGTTGGCAAGACAACTACAATAGGCAAGCTTGCCTCGTTTTATAAATCCCAGGGCAAGAGCATTATGCTTGCCGCTGCCGATACTTTCCGTGCGGCTGCGATTGACCAGCTGAAAGTATGGGCCGAGAGGAGCAATTGTGAAATCATTGCGCGCGAGGAAGGCAGCGACCCAAGCTCTGTTGTGTTTGATGCGCTTGCGGCAGCAAAATCACGCGGGGTTGACGTTTTGATTTGTGATACTGCAGGCAGACTTCATAACAAAAAGAACCTTATGGATGAGCTTGGAAAAATAGGCAGAATCATCACGCGCGAGGCGCCAGATTTGTCAAAACACGTATTTTTGGTGCTTGATGCAACAACAGGACAAAACGCAATAAGTCAGGCAAAGCTCTTCGGCGAGGCGGCAGAAATTGATGGTATAGTTCTTACAAAGCTTGACGGAACGGCAAAAGGCGGTGTGGTTATAGGAATATGCCGCGAGCAGAGTATACCCGTACGCTTTGTTGGAGTAGGCGAGGGAATTGACGATATGCAGCCGTTTGATGCAGATGATTTTGCAAAGGCGCTGTTTTAATTGAGAAAAGCAATTTGTGAAGGGTGGAGGTAATGTATGGCATTTGATGCAAGGGATTTTCAGAATGCAAGAAGAGCTGAGTATAACAAGGGCAAAGGCACAAAAAAGCTCGTATGGGTATTGCTGGCGATAATTGTAGCGTTTATTGCTGTGGCGCTGATGTCAATAGTGATCAATTATATAGAAATTAAGGAAATTGGTGCTCAGTACGTAAGCTCGTTTTTTACAAACATAAAAGTGCGCATTATTGCTCAGATGGTAAGCTTTTTAATTGTGTTTATTGTATTTACGATAAACAATTTTGTGCTGCGCCGTATTCTTATCAAAGAGAATGCTGATTTATGGTATATATCGAAAATTGTGCCTATGGTGCTTTTAACATTTGTGATATCACTTGTTGCAAGCTCTTTTATAAGCGACAACGTATACAGCAGATTTTTATCGTTTGCAAACGCTACATCCTTTAACAGAGTTGACCCCGTATTTTTTCAGGATATAGGATACTATATTTTTATACGTCCGTTTATGGAGTCGCTTATTGACAGTATAAAGGTGATTTTGATTATTCAAACCGTATATACTGCGCTTATATATCTGTTTTTGAATATGCGAAACGGGATTGAAAATTTTGGCGATGTTTTAAAAAACAAACGCATTGTTACACACAACATTGTAAATGTGCTTTTAGTGTTTATAAGCATAGCCATGTCATTTAAGTATAATGCCGAGGAAATCCTGTACGGAAATTTTGGCGAACTTTCAGGAGCGGGCTATACA
>SVKA01000022.1 GCA_015068725.1 Oscillospiraceae bacterium
CCTTTCTATCGCAATATTTTGTGAATATATCGGAAAACCCTTGTAGAATAAAGGTTTTTCCACATATCATTTTTTAGAAATAACGCTTCAAAAGACCTTCGAATGCTTTGCCGTGGCGAGCCTCGTCTCTTGCCATCTCGTGAACTGTGTCGTGGATAGCGTCAAGACCCTGCTCCTTAGCGCGCTTTGCAAGGTCAGTCTTGCCTGCGGTTGCGCCGTTTTCAGCGTCAACTCTCATCTCGAGGTTTTTCTTTGTGCTGTCTGTTACAACTTCGCCCAGAAGCTCTGCAAATTTAGCAGCGTGCTCTGCCTCTTCGTAAGCTGCCTTTTCCCAGTAAAGACCGATTTCGGGGTAGCCTTCGCGATGAGCAACTCTTGCCATAGCGAGATACATTCCCACTTCTGTGCACTCGCCCATAAAGTTAGCGCGGAGGTCCTCTTTGATATCCTCAGCAACGTCCTTTGCAACACCAACGATGTGCTCTGCAGCCCATGTCTTGTCAGTCATTTCCTCAAACTTGTCAGCAGGAACCTTGCACTGGGGGCATCTTTCGGGAGCGCTGTCGCCCTCGTGAACATAACCGCAAACCTTACATACAAACTTTTTCATAATAAAATTCTCCTTCATAATATATAATTTTTAATTAATACAATTTTTGCACACGCCGCCAAAGAAAATGTCCTTTGTTTGCGTGTTGAAGCCTTTGAGCCCCGTGAACTCGAGTTGAGTTACATCGAAATCAAAAATTCTGGAGCAGTGGGAACATATAAAGTGCCCGTGCATATCAAGGTTGGCATCATAGCGAAGTCTGTCGCCGTCAACCGTTATCTCAAGGGCAAGCCCGTGATCCTTCATCTTTTTAAGATTGTTGTGGACGGTTGCGCGGGTAACTGAGTTGTCGCAGTGCCTGATTGCGTTGTAAATCTCCTCGGCGTCGGGGTGTGTTTTGTTTTCGCAGAGGTATTTGTACACCCAAATACGCTGCGGAGTGACGCGAAGCCCGTGGTCGTGAAGCAGTTTTACAATGGCTTTTGTTTCCATACGCTCCTCCTTTCTGAATGTATAATAACACACGATTTTTGACTTGTCAATACTTTTTACCAAATATTTTTTTAAAATTATTATTTTTTTATAATCATTATAAAAAAGTCTGCAAAGGCGTGTGAAATCAAGGTGTTTTTGTAGAGGAGAGGGACAAGCGAGGGATGAGGAATTGTAGGGAACGACCTGTGTGTCGTTCCGTTTCGGTGTGTATAGATGCTTGCGGTGCGTCGAAAATCGCCGCACCCTACAAATAATACCGGTGCTTCGTTCAAATATTTATAAATTCAATGTAACCTTTTGTTGACCTCAAGGCGTTTTTGTAGAGGAGAGGGATTGTAAGGAGTTGAAAATGAATGAGAAATGAGGAATTGTAGGGAACGACCTGTGTGTCGTTCCGTTTCGGTATAGGAAGGAGGGGGATAATGGATTGTAGGGGTCTCCGTGCCCTCCCGATTTGCAGAGGGTCGAATGAAGAATGAATGATGAATAATGAAAAATGAATAATGAATTGTAGGGAACGACCTGTGTGTCGTTCCGTTTCGGTGTGTGTAAATGTTTGCGGTGTTTCGTTCAAATATTTATAAATTTAATGTAACCTTTTGTTGACCTCGAGGCATATATATTCTACAATATAAAAATTAAGAGGTGAATTATGGAAAAGACGACTAAAAATCTGTTTATTGCATCAGCGGTGCTGTATACGCTGTCAATTGCATTTGGCATTGTTGCGGTCACGTTTTTCTGGGAATTCGTTTGCGGAGACTATTTTGTAGGAAAAGAATTAATAAAACCGATATTGCCGATAAATCAGTTTTTATGCATTATCTCTATTGCGGCGGCAATTATATTCAGCACGTTAAAAACGGACAGTAAAAGCATCACCCCCGAGGTGCTGGCAATTATTATACTGTGCGGCGTTGTTCCTGTGCTTTCGGAGGTCATTGTCAACGTGCAGGCAGACTACGTCAGTCGACGAATCGGCGGCACAGGTCTGAGTGCGCTCTTTTTGACGTTAAAACCGTTTAATTATACCAACGTTGTTGACGTGATTGCGTTCGCCTTGACTAATATAGCGCTCGGAATGCGTATCGCACAAAAAACACTATTAAAAAATAAGGAGAAGGAAATATGAAGTACTATCGCTGTCCGCACTGCGGCGAGCCCGGCATAAGCGCCTTTCACAAAAATATACACGCAAAAACACATTACAATATGGCTACTGCGTCTTTTGAAGATCTTCTCAAAGACGACAAGGGCGAGGTGTGCATATACTGCAACAAGCCGTACGTTATCAGTCCGCGATACCATTGGACACCATTTGTTTTGTTGTCTATAGCGGCGTGTTTGGCGCCATTTGTCATCTTATTTTTATCAATTTTTGCATTTCACAGAAATGCGGGGCTTGCGATACTTATGATATTGCTGATACCTGTGATTACTCTCGCAATGTCATATCTGCTAAAGCTTCCGTGTGCGCCGCTACCTGCCGATAAGGACACTATGAAAAAAATCAACGTGATGTCAAACGTATCTGTCGAGCTTTTGGAAATCGCAAAAAATATCCACAACTACGATATTCACGCCATAAAATTTGACGCAAAAACCGAAAATGTGCGCTTTAAAGAAGCGTTTACACACGAGCGTGTACCCGTAATGTTCCTTAAAAAGACACGCGCGCAGGTGTCGATAGTCGAGGCGTACGTAATCAAAAAAGAATTCGTGCCCGACGAGCTTTTGTTTGTCGGCAGCAGCTTTTCGATTATTGATACAAAGGGAACGGTCATCGGCAAGGGCAGAATACATAAAATCTTTCAATAAAAAAACAGGTCGATTGACCTGTTTTTTATTTTTTGCTTACAAGCTTAGTGACGGCGGCGGATATCAAAAACAGCAACGTCATTAAAAAGCATACGCCGATAAACTGCTCTCTGAGCACGGCGAACTCCAAAAATCCCGAGTATATCAGCCATATCGCAGTCGGCACCGCGATTGCGTTGGCATATTTATAAAAGAAGGCGCCCGTCACGAGCGAGGCTATCCAGAAAGTGCCGAATGCAAACTCAAAGGAAAATACACACGCAACGAAATACACAGCCATCGCCGCAAAAATAATTATATATTCCTTTTTTATATGTATATATTTTTCTTCGTCCATACTATGCTCCTATTATTTTATATAACTCCATCAAAAGATACAGTGCGAGCAACAACAGCGCAAAAAATCCCAGCATTCTGAAGACGACGGGTATGCGCTTTTTCCTTTTATAAGTAGAGGTCGTTTTATAAACGGGCTCCGTTTTTTTGTGCTCCGTCTTGAATTCGGGCTTTTTCTTTTCAAAAGCCGATTGGTCGGGAACGGGGCGCTTGCGCTTGGCTTTTTCAAAGGCGCGGTAGTGTCGCGCGAGTGGGTCGGTCATATTAAGCAGCGACGCACCAAACCCCTCCAGCCACAAAATATCGTCCTCGGTGCAAAGCTCCATATCGAGCGTGCCCACCTCGTGTGACAGCTTGTTGCGGATATGCCGCAGGCTGAGCAGCCGCTTTAGTACCTCGTCCCAGTCGTCGATGCTCTGCGACGCATAGTTTTTTGCGTCGCGCATAAGGTCGATATAGTTGCTTATTCCCGTCTCGCTGTCGTAAATGTCGCGGCAGATTTTGTCCGCGCGCTTGTATTCTTCTAAAAATCTGTTGTTCATATCTCATTCCTCGTTAACAAATATTTTACTATATCAGTCATAAAATGTAAATAATAACTATTGTAAAACTAAAATCTGTTTGCTAAAATAAAACTGAGGTGACTAATATGAATATTACAAACGACATTAAATATATCGGCGTCAACGACCACAAGGTCGACCTGTTTGAAGGTCAGTACAAGGTACCAAGCGGTATGTCGTACAACTCGTACGTGATTTTTGACGACGAAATCGCGGTTATGGACACCGTCGACCAGAACTTTACTCACGAGTGGCTTGACAATCTGCAAAATGCACTCGGCGACAGAAAGCCGAGCTACCTCGTGGTTCAGCATATGGAGCCTGACCACTCTGCAAACATCGTCAGCTTTGTAAAGGCGTACCCCAATGCGCTTATCGTGTCGTCGGCAAAGGCGTTTGCGATGATGAAAAGCTTTTTCGGCGACGACTTTGAAGGTAAGCAGGTCGTTGTAAAGGAAGGCGACAAGCTTCCTCTCGGTAAGCACACCCTTCATTTTGTCGGTGCACCGATGGTTCATTGGCCCGAGGTCATCGTGACCTACGATTCGACCGACAAGGTGCTCTTTTCGGCAGACGGCTTCGGTAAGTTCGGCGCGCTTGATATAAACGAGCCGTGGGAGGACGAGGCACGCCGCTATTACATCGGCATCGTCGGTAAATACGGCGCGCAGGTACAGGCTCTGCTCAAAAAGGCGGCAACACTCGATATCCAAAAGATTTGCCCGCTTCACGGACCCGTGCTTGACCATGACCTCGGTCATTATCTCAATTTATACAATCTCTGGTCGGGCTATCAGCCCGAAAGCGAGGGTATCGTGATTGCGTACACCTCCGTTTACGGCAACACCAAAAAGGCGGTTAATTTACTTGCTGACAAGCTCCGTGACAACGGCTGTCCCAAGGTTGTGGTGCACGACCTTGCAAGAACCGATATGGCGCTTGCGATATCCGATGCCTTCCGTTACGACAAGCTTGTGCTTGCGACAACCACCTATAACGCTGAGATATTCCCGTTTATGCATCAGTTTATTACAGGGCTTACAGAGCGCGGCTTTAAAAACCGCACCGTTGCGTTTATACAAAACGGCAGCTGGGCACCGCTTGCGACAAAGGTTATGAAGGGAATGCTCGAAAAGAGCTGCGACCTTGTTTACGCTGACACCGAGGTTACCATTATGTCGGCGCTCAATGCTGACAGTGCGAAACAGCTTGACGCACTCGCAGACGAGCTTTCGCGCGAGTATCTTGCAAAGCAGGATACCACCGCCAACAAAAACGACCTTACCGCACTCTTTAATATCGGCTACGGTCTTTACGTCGTTACCTCAAACGACGGCAAAAAGGACAACGGTCTTATCGTGAACACCGTAACGCAGGTTACAAACACACCCAACCGTATCGCCGTTACGATTAATAAAGAAAACTACTCGCACCACGTCATCAAGCAGACGGGAATTATGAATATAAACTGTCTTTCGACAGACGCACCCTTTGCGGTGTTTGAGACGTTCGGCTTCAAAAGCGGCCGGAATGTCAACAAGTTTGCTGAGTGTGAGCCGCTTCGCTCGGATAACGGTCTTGTATTTTTACCCAGATACATCAACTCGTTTATGTCGCTCAAGGTCGAGCAGTATATCGACCTCGACACACACGGAATGTTTATCTGTGAGGTAACAGAGGCTCGCGTAATTTCCGACCGCGAGACTATGACCTACACCTACTACCACGAAAACGTTAAGCCAAAGCCCGAAACCGACGGCAAAAAGGGCTACGTCTGCACCGTTTGCGGCTGGGTTTATGAGGGCGACACGCTGCCCGACGACATAGTTTGCCCACTCTGCAAGCACGGCGCATCTGATTTTGAAAAAATTAAATAATTTTAAGGAGATATTAATAATGGACGCAAAAGTACACAAACTATTAAACGAACAAATCAACAAAGAGTTTTACTCGGCTTATCTGTACCTTGATTTTTCAAATTATTTTGAAGACAAGGGTCTTGACGGATTTGCAAACTGGTATATGATTCAGGCGCAGGAAGAACGCGACCACGCGATGCTGTTCTATACTTACCTGCAGAATGAAAATATGCCTGTAACTCTCGAGGCGATTGCAAAGCCTGACAAGACCTTTGCAAGCCACATGGAAGTGCTCGAGGCAGGTCTTGAACACGAAAAATACGTAACCTCGCTTATCAACGACATTTACGGTGCGGCTTACGACGTTAAGGACTTCAGAACGATGCAGTTCCTCGACTGGTTTGTAAAGGAGCAGGGCGAGGAAGAAACAAACGCAAACGACCTTATTTCAAAAATGGAGCTGTTTGGCTCAGATCCCAAGAGCCTTTATATGCTTAATCAAGAGCTTGCGGCACGTGTTTACAGCGCACCGTCGCTCGTATTATAGGAGGAAAGAATTATGAAGTATATTTGTGACGTATGTGGATGGGAATACGATGAGAGCTTAGGCGATGCCGAACTCGGTATCGAGCCCGGAACAAAATTTGATGATTTACCCGACGACTTTGAGTGTCCTGTTTGCTCGGTGGGTAAGGACGAATTTTCGGAGGAATAAAAGGTGCAACTTGTACTGATAACTGCACTTGGCGTCGGCGGAGCTACTGTTTTTGGCTCCGCCATCGGCTTTGCATTCAAAAAACTGTCGCATAGGTTCTCGGATATCATTCTGTCGTTTGCGGCGGGTGTTATGCTTGCGGCGGCGATGCTGGGTCTTATTATTCCGTCGCTCGAATACGGCGGAAAATACGGAATTCTAATAACTGTCGCGGGTATTTTCGCGGGGGCTGTCTGCCTTAACGGTATCGATAAGCTGGTACCGCATCTGCATAAAATGGCGGGCAGCGATATCGAACCGCACCAAAACCGCGACCTTTCGCGCGTATTGCTGTTTGTTATGGCAATTGCTATACATAATCTGCCCGAGGGCATCGCGGCGGGCGTCGGCTTCGGCTCGGGCGACACGTCGCAGGCACTTCTTATCGCGGGCGGTATTGCACTTCAGAATATCCCCGAGGGTATGGTAATTATCGCGCCGATGCTGGCGGCGGGCGTAAAACCGTCAAAGACGTTTATTATCGCGGCGGCAACGGGACTTGTCGAGGTGGTCGGCACCTTTATAGGCTATTTTGCGGTAAGCGTTTCTGCGGCAATTCTGCCGTTTGCACTTTCGTTTGCGGGCGGTACCATGCTGTACGTTATCAGCGACGAAATGATTCCCGAAACGCACGCCCACGGCTGCGAGCGCGGTGCGACCTACGCACTTCTCGTAGGCTTTTGCATAATGCTCATATCCGACGTATTACTTGGATAAAAAAGAACGGTTTGCACCGTTCTTTTTTTATTTAAATAACAAAATAGTTATTGATTTTTTAATTATTAGTTATATAATAAAAGAAAAACCTTGGAGGTACTTATTATGTTAAAGGCAGGCTTTTCAAGAGTTGACGTAACACCGCCGCTGGGCACACCGCTTCACGGCTATTACAGAGACAGATTTGCAGACGGAGTGCTCGACCCCCTCGAGCTCAACTGTGTTGCACTTTCTGACGGCGAAAACACCGCCGTTATTGTTACGGGCGACTTTTTATATATATGCGAGAGCGCGGCAACACCGATAAGAAAGCTTATTTCACAAAAAACAGGTCTTGATGAAAAGGCTGTATTTTTACAGGGTCTTCATCAGCATACTTCGTTCCGTCTCGGTGCAAGAGCGGGCGTTGCGGCATGGGAAGACGACCGCGTTTATCTTGAAATGCTTAACCGTAAGTACTGCGACGTTGTTACAATGGCATTGGACGATATGAGCGAGGCAACCGTTGGTGTCGGCGCTGAAGAGGCTTCAGAGCCGCTTTCGTTTATCCGCCGTTTCCGTATGAAAGACGGCAGTACCAGAACAAACCCGGGTTCTATGGTTGACGAGGTTGAAGGACCTATCGGCGAGGCTGACAATACCGTGCGCCTTGTTCGTTTTATGCGTGAGGGCAAAAAAGACATCGCACTCGTAAACTTCCATACTCATCCCGACGTTATCAGCGGCAATAAGTTTTCTGCTGACTGGCCTGGCTTTGTAAGACGCTTTACCGAAAAGGATATTCCCGACTGTCACTGCATCCTTATGAACGGTCCGCAGGGCGACACCAACCACGTTGATATATATAACCGCCGCGGTGGATACGCGCACAGTGAATTTATGGGCAGAACTATCGCTGATTCTGTTGTAAATCTCTGGGATAAAACCGAAAAAATCGACGCCGAGGGTGTATCATTTGATCTTGAACTTATTCCCATTCCTACAAATACTCGCGGAATGGAGCGTGTTGAGGAATGTGCTGAGCTTTTAAGAAAGCACAAGGCAAAGGAACTCGGCTACAGCGTATCGCTTAACGACCTTGGCGAATGGGGACGCATCGCACGTATTTATGAGCAGCCGCTTTTTGTAAAGGTACCCGTATCCTGCATAAAAGCAGGTAAGCTTGCTTTTGTCGGTTGGGGCGGCGAGCCGTTTACCGAGTATTCGAGAGCGGCGCACGACAGCGCACCCGATAAGTTTGTTATTGCCTGCTGTCTTGTTAACGGCGGCGAGGGCTACCTTCCCTCAAAGTCGGCGTTTGACGAGGGCGGCTATGAGGCAAACAGCTCGGTATTTATGCCTGAGCTTACAGAAAGACTTCAGAGCAAAGCAGCAGAAATGCTTGCTGACTAAAAAAATAATCGACGGCAAGGCGACCTTGCCGTCTTTTTGATTTGAGGTGGATTATATGTGGAAAAAATTATATAGCGCAGCGCTTGGTGTTCAAAATGCACGTACTGTTTCTCCGTTTGTCGAGGCAGGCGGGGTTGCTGCGGCGATTTTAACGAAAAAGGGTAACGTTTACGTTGGCGTTTGCATAGATACGGCGTCAACACTCGGAATGTGTGCGGAGAGAAATGCAATCGCCAATATGATTACAAACGGCGAAAGTCAGATCGACAAGGTCGTGGCTGTGATGCCTGACGGCAGAGTCGGTTCGCCGTGCGGTGCCTGCCGCGAATATATGATGCAATTGGATAAAAACAGCGGAGATATCGAGATTTTAGTTGATCTCGAAACGGAAAAGACGGTAAGACTTAAAGAACTTATTCCTGATTGGTGGGGATATGACAGATTTGAGGGGAAAGTGTAATGAATATAAAATTGTTAATCACAGCGCTTGCAAAATTCCTGCTTGGTATCGCACTTGTAGGCGCTCTGATATTCCTGCCCGCAGGTACGCTGACGTTTTTTAACGGGTGGCTGCTTGTCGTGATACTGTTTGTGCCTATGCTTTTTGCAGGGGTCGTGATGCTCTTTAAAAACCCTGAGCTTTTAAAAAGCAGACTTGATGCCAAGGAAAAGCAAAGGGAGCAGAGCACCGTCGTAAAGCTGAGCGGACTTATGTTTTTAGTCGGCTTTGTGACGGCGGGGCTGGGCTTCAGATTTGGTTGGTATTGCTTGCCAAAAGGCGTTTCAATCGCGGCGGCGTGTATATTTTTGGTCGCGTACGTAATTTACGCCGAGGTGCTTCGCGAAAACACCTATCTCAGCCGCACCATCGAGGTCAGAGAAAACCAAAAGGTAATCGATACGGGGCTGTACGGAGTGGTGCGCCACCCGATGTACAGTGCGACGCTGCTGCTGTTTTTGTCGATGCCGCTGGTGCTCGGCTCGCTGTATTCATTCGTGATTTTTCTCGCCTATCCGCTTATAATTGCACGGCGCATAAAATTCGAGGAGGCTTTGCTCGAAAAAGAGCTTCGCGGCTACTGCGAATATAAGAAAAAAGTCAAATACCGCCTCCTCCCATTCATATGGTAACAGAATAAAAGACCCGATTTTTAAAGTCGGGTCTTTTATATTTATATTAATATATTTATATTGACATATTATTAGTTAAATGTTACAATTATAGGGACATTAAATTATTAAAATGCTACAAATATGCTCAAAGAAGGAAAATAAACAGTGAGATTTGAAAACAGGATACCACTTGCGACCCCCACAATGCACGGCGAAGAAATGAAGTTTGTGCAGGAGGCGTTTAATAAAAACTGGATAGCACCGCTTGGCTTTAACTGCGACTGCTTTGAGAGCGAGATGTCACAATATCTTGCGGGCGGCAAAGAGTCCCGCTACCATTGCCTTGCTCTGTCGGCGGGCACTGCGGCTATTCATCTTGCGATAAAGCTTGCGGGCGTCAAGGCGGGCGATACCGTCTTTTGCTCTGATACGACCTTTGCGGCGACGGTCAATCCTGTTTCATACGAAGGCGCAAAGCAGGTGTTTATCGACAGCGAGCTTGACAGCTGGAATATGGACCCGAAGGCTCTTGAACTGGCTTTTGAAAAATACCCCGAAACAAAGGTGGTTGTGCTCGCGCATCTCTACGGCTCGCCCGCCAAGATGGACGAGATTACGGATATCTGCAAAAAGCACGGCGCAATTCTTGTTGAGGATGCGGCTGAGGCGCTTTCTTCCACGTATAACGGCAGACAGTGCGGCACCTTCGGTGATTACGGCATTGTAAGCTTTAACGGAAACAAGATAATCACGTCGTCGGGCGGCGGTATGCTTATCACTGCCGACAAAGCGGCAAGAGATAAGGCGCTTTTCTGGGCAACGCAGGCACGCGAGAGTGCACCGTGGTATCAGCACGAGGAAATTGGCTACAACTACCGTATGTCCAACGTTGTTGCGGGCATCGGCCGCGGTCAGCTTTTGCATCTTGAAGAGCATAGAAAACTAAAAGAAGAAATTTATTACAGATACAAAAAAGGCTTCGAGGGTCTGCCTGTGGCTATGAATCCGTTTTTGGAAAACTCACAGCCTAACTTCTGGCTGTCGTGTATGGTTATTGACGAGGACTGCGACGTTGACCCAATGGCTGTTATGGACAGGCTGGGAGATGCTAACGTAGAGTCGAGACCTATTTGGAAGCCTATGCATATGCAGCCCGTATTCAAAAATAACGATTTTATTACGGCGCTTGACGTTGCTGCGGGCGAACAGATTTTCAGACGCGGACTGTGCTTGCCGTCTGACATAAAAATGACGGCGGAAGAACAGAGCGCTGTTATCGACATAATCAAAAGTATGTTTTAAGGAGCTACATAATGTACGCTAAATTTTTCAAGCGACCGATTGATTTCGTGTTGTCACTTTGCGCGCTTGTTGCGCTCTCTCCCGTCTTGCTGGTGCTTACGGTGGTCGGCGCGTTTGCGATGCGGGGCAATCCGTTTTTTACACAGCTTCGCCCCGGCAAAGATGAAAAGATTTTTAAGCTGATAAAATTCCGCACCATGACCAATCGCAAGGATAAAGACGGCAATCTGTTGCCGGATGAACAACGCCTTACAAAATACGGCAGAATATTGCGGTCGACAAGTCTCGATGAACTGCCTGAGCTTTTTAATATCTTAAAAGGCGATATGTCGATTGTCGGCCCCCGCCCGCTGCTTGTCAAGTATCTTGACAGATATAACGACGAGCAAAAGAAAAGACACGACGTAAGACCGGGACTCACAGGTTATGCACAGGCTAACGGGCGAAACGCTCTTACCTGGGAAGAACGTTTCTCAATGGACGTGTGGTATACGGAAAACATTACCTTTTGGGGTGATATACGTATATTGCTTGATACTGTTAAGGTGGTTTTGAACCGTGATGGAATAACCTCACAGTCATCGGATACAATGGAAGAATTTTTGGGTACACAGGAGGTACAACAGTGAATTATTTAATGTGTAGTGTCGGTCGACGCGGAGAACTCATAAAAGATTTTAAAAAGACTTTGTCTGCTGAATCCAAAATTGTTGCTACTGACAATAGTAAGTATGCACCTGCTTTATATTTAGCAGATAAACAATATATTGTTCCCAGAATTGATTCTGAAAATTATATTGATATAATTCTTGATATTTGTAAAAAAGAAAATATCAGTGCTGTTACAACATTTATTGATCCTGAAATTGAGGTGCTGGCAAATAATCGGGAAAAATTCGAAAAAATAGGTGTTGAATTATTGGTCCCGTATTTAGAAACTGCAAAATTATGTTTTGATAAATACAAAATGTTTAAGTTTTTAAAGCAGAACAATATTTCTACGGTTATGACCTGGGGCACAATTGAAGAGTTTGATGCTTCTTTAAAATGTGGTGAGGTATCACTACCTGTTTTTGTGAAACCTCGTACTGGCAGTGGTAGTGTGGGTGCACGAAAAGTGGATTCATACGAGCAGTTAGTTATTGCAATGAAAGAAGATCCGTCTCTGATCATTCAAGAATTAATGCAGTGTAAGGATATGGACGCTGATGTTTACATTGATACAATAACTCATCAAGCTGTTTCTGCTTTCTCAAAAAAGAAAATAGAAACAAGAATTGGTGGTGCAAGTAAAACTATTTCGTTTAAAGATGAAAGATTGTTTGATTTTATTCAAAGAATAGTATCTGTTTTTGAATTTAACGGACCGGTTGATATGGATTTCTTTTATAGAGATGGAGAGTATTATCTTTCGGAAATCAATCCTCGTTTTGGCGGTGCCTATTTACATGCCTATGGTGCAGGAGTTGATTTTATAAAGTTGATTGAAAATAATCTAAAAGGAAATGCAAACGAGGTGGTATTTGGCAATTACGACGAGGGTGTTGTTATGATGATGTATGATAGCGTTGTGATTTGCAATCAAGAAGAACTTGCTGAAGAATAAAATGAAAATTTTGTATGTAACCACCATTGGTGGAACAATGGATTTTTTCAAATCCTATATAAAGACTTTATTGGATATGGGACACACGGTTGATATTGCAACCAATGAAAACAGCAGCAAGGTCGACGACTGTTATAGAGAATGGGGTTGTAATGTATATCAGATCGACTGTTCTCGCTCTCCGCTTAATAAAGGAAATCTGAAAGCCATATCACAGATAAAAAAACTTGTGGATAGTAATGGATATGATATTGTTCATTGTCATACTCCTATTGCTGCAATGTGTACGCGACTTGCTTGTATAAAATCACGCAAAAAAGGAACCAAGGTTTTTTATACAGCACACGGTTTCCATTTTTATAAGGGTGCACCGCTTAAAAATTGGATTATATTCTATCCGATTGAAAAGCTTTGTTCTTATTTTACAGACGTATTGATTACTATAAACAAAGAGGATTATGCTCTTGCAAAAAAGAAATTTAAGGCGAAAAAGGTTGAATATGTTCCGGGTGTCGGAATAGACGTGAAAAAATTCAGAGATTGTGAAGTCTCGCAGCCCGAATTTAAGCAACTACGTTATCAACTTGATATTCCCGAAGATGCGTTTGTTCTTTTGTCTGTGGGAGAATTAAATCAAAATAAAAATCACGAAATTGTTTTGAGAGCGATCTCAAATATAAAAGATGCTCAAATTCATTATATGATTGCAGGCACGGGAGAACGTAAAGAATATTTGCTGTCCTTAGCAAAAGAACTTGGGATAGAAAAACAATTTCACTTGCTTGGCTATCGTAATGACGTAGAAAAGCTTTATAAGATTGCCAACGCTTACGTTCATCCGTCTTTCCGAGAAGGCTTACCCGTATCTGTGATGGAAGCTATGGCAAGCGGCCTGCCTTGTGTTGTGAGCAAGATACGAGGTAATGAGGATCTTGTAGATGAGTGTGGTGGCTTCCTTTTTACACCACACCTTATTGATGAGTGCAAAAAAGCCTTGACTGAAGTGTTACGTGCAGAAAACACTTTAATGTCGAAATATAACAAAAATCGATCAGAATTGTTCTCTGATGAAAATATTTTGTCTAAAATGGTCGATTTGTATCATAATTTGGGGGATTAATATAAATGAACTGCCCGTTGATATCAGTTATTATACCTGTTTATAACAGTGCCGCTTTTTTGACGCAATGTATCGAAAGCGTTTTAAGACAGACCTATACGAATCTGGAAGTGATTTGTATAAATGATGGTAGCACAGACTCATCGTTGAATATACTTGATGAGTTATCTATAAAAGATAGCAGAATAGTTGTTTTAGATAAAAAGAATGAGGGTGCAGCTAAAGCGAGAAATGACGGTATTGATATATCTCGTGGCGAGTATATTATGTTTTTGGATAGCGATGATTGGCTTGAACGCACAACAATAGAAGAATCTTATAATGCAATAATTGAAAAAAAATCAGATATTTGCTTTTTTACATATATCCGCGAATTTGAAAATTGCAGTAAAGTAAAGAACATATATTTCGAAGATAAAATCTTTTTTGATGAGAATGAATGCAAAAATATTTTGTGCAAGCGTGTACTTGGCTTGTATGGTGATCTTTTAAAATACCCTGAAAATCTTGATGCATTATCTCCTTTGTGTATTAAATTATACAGATCAGATCTTATAAAAAACAACAATATCAGAATCGTTGACACCTCTCTTATTTGTACTTGTGAAGATGGACTGTTTAATGTCGAAGCATTTTATTATGCCAAAAGTGCTGTTTATATAAATAAGCCGCTTTATCATTATAGAAAATACAATCCAAATTCCATAACAACAGGATATAAAAAGAATCTATATAACGGATGGCAAAATTTATATAGACTAATGCGAGAATTTATTGATTCGCATGAATGTGATAGTAGTTTTTATGATGCACTTGATAATAGAATTGCTCTTAATATGATAGGTCTTGGCTTGAACATTTTTGCAATGTCAGAAAATACAGACCGAAAGATTTCAGAAATCAAAAAAATTGTTAATGAACCACAATATGCAAGAGTATATAAGAAATTACAATTAAAATATTTTCCATTACATTGGAAAGTGTTCTTCTTTTTTTGCAAGATTAAATTTTCTCTTGGACTATATTGCTTGATTTATCTTATGAATAAAATGATTGGATAATAATGCGGAAAGGAAAAGGTTAAACCTGTGCAACCCTTAGTATCGATAATAATACCGGTTTATAACGGTTCTAACTATTTAAAAGAAGCAATTGATAGCGCGCTGAGTCAAACTTATAAAAACATTGAAGTTATTGTTGTAAATGATGGCTCAAAAGACGATGGTGCTACAGAGAAGCTGGCCCTTTCTTATGGCAATAAAATAAGGTATTTTTCAAAAGAAAACGGTGGTGTTTCCTCTGCATTAAACGTTGGAATACAGGAAATGAGGGGAGATTATTTCTCATGGCTTTCTCATGATGATCTGTATACTGAAACAAAAATAGAAAAACAAGTAGCCTTAATAACCGAAGAAAATAAGAACTGTATATTTGAATGCGGCTCGATTTTTATTGATCAGTTTTCAAGACCATTGAACAGAAGGAGTTTTGGAACTAAGCTGGATGATGGATATTACACCTATGATCAAATGTTGTCACATACATTCAAAGGAAACGTTATGGGCGGGTGTGAATTGCTGATACCAAAGGTTCTTTTTGATGAGTTTGGGCTGTTTAAAACCGAAATTAAATATATGCAGGATTTGGATATGTGGTACCGTTTTATGACTGGCGGTGTGAATTTTGTTGTTCATTCAAGTGATATAGGGGTTAAAAGCAGAGTGCACGGACAGCAAGCAACGGTGACACTTAAAAAATTGGGGATTCAAGATGCCGCTATTGTCGGTGCCGAAGTTGTCGATAGGTTGTTACAATTACCCGAAAAAGATTATCATCTTTTATTTGAATATATGTTTATTTGTTGTAAAAAGCATAATTTTAAAACAGCAAACAAAATATATAAAATTCTCGATTCGAGAAAAGATCTTTCTTTATTTATGAAGATCAAATATTTTCTTTTAACGACTTATGGAAAAATAAGGCCATACCTGGTTAGATGTTATTATAAAATATTTTTTAGTATTAAGGTGAAAAAATGAAAAAAGTCGGAGTTGTTACAATTCATAATGCGCATAATTATGGTGCAGTGTTGCAAGCCTATGCGACACAAAAAACATATGAAAAATTAGGCGTAGATTGTGAAATTGTTGATTATAGTATTCCGCAGGTAAAAAAACAAAATAGATTTCTGCTTTTGCCCATTTCTAAAAGCAATATTAAGCATGATATAAGAAATGCTTTGACTCCCAAGCTATTTTTAAAAAGAAAAAAGAACTTCCGATCTTTTTTAAAGTTATATCTTAATTTATCAAAAGAAAAATACAATTTAAAAAACATTCAAAATATATGTGAACGTGATTACGATATTTTGGTCACAGGAAGCGACCAGACATTTAATTTAAACTTATTTGAAAATGAAAAGTACTCCGTCCCCTTTTTTCTTCCATGGAAATTTAAAGGAAAAAAAGGAGCTTATTCGTCAAGTATGGGCGAAAAGATTAGATTGATAACGGAAAAGCAAAGTGATTTGATTAAAACGGCTCTTTGTGATTTTGATTATTTATCAGTCAGAGAATCAGCAACCGCAAATTATATTGAAAAGCTGACAAACCAAAAACCAGATGTGTTGTATGATCCCACGTTGATTTTGTCTCAGGATGAATGGAATGCTATATGTGATGACACATCAATTCCCGAAAAAGAATATATACTTTTTTATACGGTATTATCGGAGCAATGGGTTGTTGATTTTGTGAAAAAAGTTTCTGAAGAGCTAGGTGTAGAGGTTATTGCTGTGCATCCTCAAAATAGTTTTGAAATTTCGACCGGTTTTAAAAGATTTTCTCATAGTGGACCTTCACAGTTCTTAAGTCTAATAAAAAACGCAAAATTAGTTATTACAACATCTTTTCATGGCACAGTATTTTCGATGATTTATAAAAAACCGTTTTATTCAATAGTTTTAGGTGAGGGGAATAGGATAAATGATCTTCTTACTAAAGCTAAACTTACGCATCGGATAATAAAAGAGAGTAATAATGTTTTAATAAATTTCGAAGATGATGATGTCCAAGCTTTAGATGTGTTTTTTGATAATGCACGAGACTTGAATGTTTCATTTATAAAAAAAATGATTGAATAAATTGTGTGGTGGATTTGATGGAGATCTGTGTAAAATCAAAATGTACCGGCTGTTTTGCATGCTTAAACAGCTGCCCTAAAAACTGTATAAAGATGGTCGAAAATGAGATAGGGCATATTTATCCTCAAATTGATAAAAGTGTTTGCATAAGGTGTGAAAAATGTAAAAAGGTATGTCCTGCTAATTCTGATGTTACAAAGAATACGTTAAATCTTGCTTATGCTGCGTATCATAAAGACAAAAATGAACATGATACATCTACATCTGGTGGTGTTGCAGCGGGTTTTTCAAATTATACCATTGAAAACGAAGGTGTGGTTTATGGATCTTCGTCTAAAGTTAAAAACAGTATCTCTCATATTAGGGTAGATAATAAAAAAGATCTTTGCCTATTAAAAGGGTCAAAATATGTTCACAGCTATATAGATAATTGTTATAGCCTGGCTCAAAATGACTTGAACGCAGGAAAGAAAGTGTTGTTTATCGGAACTCCGTGTCAAATCGCAGGATTGAAATCTTTTTTGAGCAAAGATTATGATAATCTGATTACGGTAGATTTGCTATGTCATGGTGTTCCTCCGCAAAAACTACTGTTTGATCATTTAAAAAAGTACGGTGTTAACGATAAAACCATATCTTTTAGAGACAAAGATGGATTTGTTTTAAAATTGTTTAAAGACAAAAGAATGGTTTATTCAAAAAGAGCAACTTTGGATTTGTATTTTATTGGCTTTAATAAAAATCTGTTTTTAAGAGAATCGTGTTACAATTGTGAATACAGCACTTTAGGACGGTGTTCTGATATTACTATCGGAGACTTTTGGGGACTTGGAAAAAAACATTCTGTTAGTATAAATACGGAGAGCGGAATATCGGTCGTTGTTCCAAATACAAAAAAAGGTCTTTCATTTTGGGAAACCGTTAAAGAGTCTTTTGTTTATGAGCAACGTGATATTAATGAAGCAATTGAAGGAAATGTTAATTTTAAAACTCCGACTTCCAAACATAAAAAAGCTAATGATTTTATTGAATCATATGTAAAGTGTGGCTTTAAAATAGCGTGCTTCAGACATATGTATAAAGATATATTTATGGCAAGAGTTTTTGATATGATAAAGAGAAATAAAAGATTATTAAATCTTGCGATTAAAGTCAAAAACCGTTTCAAATGATATTATACTGAGGTAAATATGTATCCATATATTTTATTGATTTTTATACCTGCTGCCGTGGCAATTTATGCTCTTGCAAAAATGCAAAGTGTGCCGAAAAGCAACAGATCATACTATTTTGAACACAATTTGGTATTACCGGTGTTTTTTACCTTGCTTATACTTATGTTAATGTTGAGACATGAGAGTATAGGAAGGGATTTAGACGCATATAAGTATTATTTCCAAACGCATCACACCTATAAGTTTTCAGAGGTTGTAACTGAGTTTAGAGAGTCTCTTTTCAAATCATTCAACTGGATTTTAGGTAAAATTACCGATGATTTTCAAATATATATAATAATAACCTCACTTTTAAGTGTACTACCGATTGCATGGATATATTGCAAAGATAGAACAAACAGCTTTTTAAAGATTATTTTGTTTGTAAATATGTCAACATTTGTAATGCTATTCTCTGGCATTCGACAAGCTTTAGCCATGGCTGTTGGTATGATTGCATATTATTTTGTCAAAAATAAAAAGCTGATCTGGTTTATTGCGATGGGTCTTTTGGCAATGATGCTTCATCATTCCGGATTTATGATTTTTTTGATGTACCCACTATATTATTTGAAAATAAAAAAGCAGTATTTGTTTTTGGCATTTCCTATATTCCCTTTGATTTTTGCTTTAAGAGGACCGATTTTTAATTTGATCACAGCAATACTTTCATCGTCTTTGGACAAGTATGACGTAAAGGCTGAAAGCGGTAATGCTTTTATGATGTTTCTGCTGTTTTTGATTTTTGCTGTTTTCTGCTATGTTATATGTGATGATTCAAGAATGGATGCAGAGACAAACGGACTCAGAAATTTTTTGGCATTCTCAGTATTCTTACAGATTTTTGCATCGGTTAATCCTTTGGCAATGAGAATGAATTACTATTTTATTTTGTTTATTCCGATTGCAATCAGCAAATGTTTGGATTGCTGTAAAAAAAATATGCTCAATGTTGCGCGGCTTGGAAAAGTGGTTATCGTTGTATTTTTTACGTGCTACTATCTGTATACGACATATGTGGCGTGTAAAACTGGAATCAGTGCTCTTGATACTTTTCCGTATAGGTTCTTTTGGGAAAATAGGGTGGTATATCTTTGAAAATATTACAGATAAACTGTGTTTACAATAGTGGAAGCACAGGGAAAATTGTATATGATATAAGCAATACTCTTAAGCAAAAAGGGTTTGATAGCGTTGTATGCTATGGGCGAGGAAAAAAAGTGTCTGAGCCTAATGTGTATAAGGTATCCACAGAATTTGAAGCTAAAATTCATTCGCTACTTGCTCGGCTTTTTGGCGTTCAATTTGGATTTTCGCCAATTGCAACAGCAAAAACGATAAATATCATTAAAAAAGAAAAGCCGGACGTTGTGCATTTGCATTGTTTGAATGGTAATTTTATTAACGTTTACAGGCTGCTTGATTTCTTAAAAAACAACAAGATAAAAACTGTGCTGACGCTACACGCAGAAATAATGCACACTGCAGGTTGTGAGCATGCTTTTGAATGTGAAAAATGGAAAAAGCAATGTCACGATTGTAAAAGAATAAGCGGAAAAATCTCGAGATTTTTCCGTGACGACTCGAGGCATTGCTTTAAAAAAATGAAAGATGCATTTCAGGGGTTTGATAATCTTACTGTTGTTGGCGTATCGGATTGGCTTACCCAAAGGGCAAAACTTTCGCCTGTTTTTGAGGGCGGTTCTGATTTTAAAACAGTAAACAATGGCTTGGATACTGATGTGTTTAAACGCACCGCATACGATGCTTTGTACGAAAAGTACGGTATACCAAAAAACAGAAAAATAGTTTTGTACGTGACACCTAATTTTAATCACGCCATAAAAGGTGGAAAGTACGTTTTGGAAGTCGCGAATAGGCTTCCTGATTATCAGTTTGTTATCGTAGGTTTTAATGGCGACAAAAGCGTATTGCCCAAAAATATTTTGCCTATAGCGCGTACAGATAATAAACAGGAGATGGCAATGTTTTATTCAATAGCGGATATTACTTTGCTTACAAGTCTCAAAGAAACCTTTTCTATGATAGTTGCCGAAAGCCTGTGCTGCGGAACACCGGTTGTTGGATTTGAGGCGGGGGCACCTGAGACAATTACAATCAAAGAGTATAGTTCATTTACAGAACAAGGCAACATTGATATTTTGTGTAAACAAATAGAAGAATTTTTATCTGTAGATTTTGATAAGGATAAGATATCGACAATGGGACAAAAGAAATATTCCTTTCAAAAAATGGCTGATAATTATATTGTTATTTATAATTAAAGTCGATAAAAGTTTTTTGTTTAAATTAGATTTGTATAGAAATGATGTTTTACAGTTATTTAAATTGATGCTGGAAAAATCAAATAAATTGAGGAAACAAAAATGTTGAGAATACTTTCGATTAATATTTGGCCTATGGCATCAAGAAATGCTATAGGATATATGACAGAACATCTTTTGAACAATGAAAAACTATTTGATGTTATGGAGATTGTGACCAATAATGTTGAAGTGTATGCAAATGTTTCTGAAAAATATTGTGTAGACATTAATGGTTTAGTTATTGACGTTACAGAAAAGAAACTTTTAAAAGATATTGGGTCAGATAATAAAAGTGCAACAGTCAAAAGAATTGTTAGCAAGATGAAGATGTTATATAAATTTTTACTTCCTATTAAAATAGGGAGAGAATTAAATGAAAAAATAATTAAATTTAAACCGCAAGTCATATATACTCAGGGCTATGATATAAGGATTCTAAAGCTCGCATCGAAGATTGCAAAAAAATATAGTAGTAAACTGGTCATTCACAGTTTAGATGATTGGTTTACCTGTGATGATAAAACTATAGAAATATTGACAAGAAAGACATTGAAGAAAAGCCTAAAGACCGGATTAAGTTTTTCTGGAAGTCCGGCTATGACCGAACGTATACAAAAGCTCTTTTCGGTTGATAGCAAATTTATTGCAAACTGTGTGGATTATGATTTTACAAACAGTTTGGATAATAATCAATTCAAGTATGATATCATTTATACGGGTAATTTAGAACCGTCAAGATATACATCTTTAGTAAATTTAGGGGCAGCATTAAGGGAAAATACAAAAACTAAGGATCTTGTTATTGACGTATTTTCTCCCAAAAGTCAAATAGATAAATATAAAAGTCTTTTTCCAGAGAATATTATTTTACACGAGGCCTTGCCTGTCGAAGAAGTGGAGAAACTTATAGAGGCATCTAAAATAGCGTTGCATATAGAAACTTTCGAACAAGAGCATCAGAATTTTATTATGTATTCATTATCGACTAAGATTGCAGAATACCTTTCTAAAGGGAAACCAATAGTTTATTATGGACCAAAAAATGTCGGTGTTGCAAGGTTTTTGTCAGAGTATGATTTGGGGTTTGTATACGATAACGTACCGCCTGTTATAGATAAAATAAATCAGATTATTACAAATTATGATTATGAGCAAATAGCCAAGAAATTAATGAAAAAAGCAGGCGTTTTCTTTGATAAAACTGTAGTACAAAATAGAGTGTATGAATACTGTATAAAGTTAAGAGGAATAGAATGAAAGAAGTTATATATTTGGGACATTATGATACTGCGGACAATTCTGAGGAAAATAGGGCATATTGGTTGGCTTCAACAAATAAAATGGATTATATAGCAAACTCAATAAAGAAAAATGGATATAAAGTTACTATCGTTTCTGCTAGTAAAACTAGAAATAAAAAACGATGCAAAGGACATATATATCAACTAGCCGACAATGAGCAACTTATTTTATTTCCATCGTTTGGGTTTAATGGCTTTTTTTCTAGATGTTTACGTAAAATTCAAACTGACTGGCATTTGATAGTTTATTTTTTGAAAAACATACAAAAGGGACAGCCTGTTATAGTTTATCATTCTCTTACATATTTGAAATTAATTATATTTTTAAAAAAAATAATTAATTTCAAATTGATTCTTGAAGTTAACGAATTATACTCAGATGTTACACTTGACAAAAAAACGAGAATTAACGAGATGAAAATCATCGATGTAGCAGACGCATACATTTTTTCTACAGAAATATTAGATGAGAAGATTAATCACGCTCACAAACGATTTATAATTAATCATGGTACATATTCGGTAGAAAAACCAGTTAAAGACTTACTTTTTGAAAAAAATAAAAAACATTTATTATATGCTGGAACATTTAGTAAAATAAGAGGTGCAGCTAGGGCGGCTGCTTTGTCTGGACGATTTCTTACCTCTGATTATCATATTCATCTAATAGGCACAGGAACTGCAGATGAAATAGAGGAACTAAAGAGAATAGGGCGTAATAATTTAAAAAATGGTGCTGCCGCAGTAACTATTGATGGCCTGCTTTCAGGAGAAGAGTATATTCGATTCTTACAAAGTTGTGATTTGGGGTTTAATACACAACTTTGTAATGCGACTTACAATGACACTTCATTTCCATCGAAGGTATTATCATATTTATCCAATGGATTGCGTGTAGTGTCAGTAAGAATACCTGTGATAGAAAAGTCAATAGTCAATCCTCTTGTAACATACTACGAAGGAAATGACCCCGAAGCTATTGCAAATGCAGTGAAATCAATAGATTGGAGCAAGCCGTATGATGCAAAAAAAGTAGTTGAAAAAATGGATATTGATTTTGTCAATGCTATTGGAGAACTATTAAATGTTTAAATTTTTTAGGAATAGAACCAAGAATTATGATTTGATAATTATAATAAATGTATTTGCCGCTTTTATTATTAAAGGCGGCGGGCTTGTTGTTTCTCTTTTATCCACACCTGCATTTATAAAGTATTTTAATAATGACGCTGTTTTAGGTGTATGGTACACTATCCTTTCTGTTATAACATGGATAATGAACTTTGATTTAGGCATTGGAAATGGATTGAGAAACCATTTAGCTGCATCTATAACAAAAAAAGATGAAAAAAAATCAAAAGAATTAATTTCAACATCGTACATTTCTTTTGGGCTGTTGGTTTTTGTTTTAGGTGTTATAGGGTACTTTTTGGCAAGGTTTATTGATTGGAATTCTTTTTTTAATATTTCAATAGAGCTTGTTTCGCCTGCATCAATGTTAACCGTGGTCAGATGTGTATTTCTTGGAATAATGATACAGTTCTTTTTGCGTCTCATAAATTCGGTGCTTTATGCGATGCAAAAATCAGCTTTAATAAATGCCACGTCATTTATAATAAGTATTTTACAACTTTTGTTTGTATTGATTGCTCCTTCTAAATCGGCTGAAGAAAATCTAATTCTTTTGTCATACGCTTATATATTTATAAATTCGTTGCCATATGCCATTATAACAGTCGTTCTTTTTGCAGGGCGATTTAAAAGCATCTGCCCATCGTTTGATTCATTCAAAAAGTCTGCGTTTAAGATGGTTATGGGAGTTGGCGGTACAATATTTGTTTGTCAAATATTGTATATGATAATAATAAACACAAATAACTTTTTTATTTCGCATTATACAAACACAGAAAATGTTGTTGAATATGAAGTGTTTAACAGATTGTTTTCATTGGTGGGTACAATTACTGCGCTAATAATGAGCCCACTTTGGTCAATGATCACACGAGCGATAACAGAAAAAGATTACGATTGGGTTAACAAACTTTATAAAAAAATAATGATATTGGTGTTTGCCACCTCTGCTTTTGAATTTATCGCAATACCGTTTATCAAGCCGATTATCAAAATATGGTTGGGAGAAAATGCTGTTCAAATAAACTATTTGAATCTTATTATATTTGCTATTTGGGGTTCAATATTCACTTGGCATAATGCATTGTCGACTTTTGCCTGTGGTATGAGTAAAATGAAAACTCAAACGATTTGTTATATCGTTGGCGTAGTGGTAAAACTTATATTTCTTTATTTAGTATATAAAGTTACAGACCAATGGGTTTATGTAATTATATCGAATATTATTATTTTGTTACCATATTGTATAGCGCAACATTTTGTTTTAAAAAGACAGCTAAAATATAATAAAGGGGAATTATAAAATATGTTTAAAGGTAAGACACTACTTATAACCGGGGGAACCGGTAGCTTTGGCAATGCCGTACTTAATAGATTTTTAAGGACAGATATCGGAGAAATCCGTATCTTTTCCCGAGATGAAAAAAAGCAGGACGATATGCGTCACGAATTTCAAGCAAAAATGCCGGAGGTTGCCGAGAAAATTAAGTTTTACATTGGCGATGTCCGCGATTTGCAATCGGTTAAAAATGCAATGCACGGCGTTGATTATATTTTTCACGCTGCGGCTTTGAAACAGGTACCAAGCTGCGAGTTTTTCCCTATGGAAGCTGTTCGTACAAACGTTATCGGTACGGATAACGTTTTGACTGCGGCAATTGAGGCGGGTGTTAAATCGGTAATTTGTTTGTCTACAGATAAGGCTGCGTACCCTGTTAATGCAATGGGTATTTCAAAAGCATTAGAAGAAAGAGTTTCGGTTGCAAAGTCGCGTACCACAGATAAAACAAAGATTTGCTGTACAAGATACGGAAACGTTATGTGTTCGCGCGGAAGCGTTATACCTCTTTGGATTGACCAGATTAAAAAGGGAAATGATATTACAGTTACAGAGCCTTCTATGACAAGATTTATTATGAGTCTTGATGAAGCGGTTGACCTTGTGCTTTTTGCGTTTAAAAATGGTGTGAACGGCGATATTTTAGTTCAAAAAGCTCCCGCATGTACAATTGAAACCTTGGCAAAGGCTGTGACAGAATTGTTTAATCCAAATGCTAAAATTAAAGTTATTGGTATAAGACACGGAGAAAAGTTGTATGAAACTCTTCTGACTAATGAAGAATGTGCTAACGCTGTTGATATGGGCGCGTTCTATCGTGTCCCCGCTGATAACCGTGGTCTGAATTATGATAAATACTTTGAACAGGGGGATGTCAATCGCAATCCTCTCACTGAGTTTAATTCAAATAATACAGAACTTTTGGATGTAGAGCAGGTTAAACAAAAACTTTTGTCACTGCAATTCATCCGCGATGAGTTAGAGGATATAAAATGACGGCTTTACAAAGAGATATTATAAATCTGATTAAAAGTGCATTAATAGGCGAAAAGGTTGAATTAAGTGAGTCGTTTAGTGTAGAAGATGCTTTGAAAATTGCCAAAAAGCACAGGATAAGTATCTTGCTATATTATGGATTGGCGAATTCTCAAATTAAATTGCCAAAAGAAGAGAATTATTCGACTTTGGAGTTGTTGTCATTTAAAGAAGTTGCAGTAAGCAACAACCAAATGTATGCACTCTCTCATTTATATTCTAAATTTGAGGAGAATGGCATAGATTATTTGCTATTTAAGGGTAGCGTACTCAAAGAACTTTATCCAAAACCTGAGCTTCGCCCAATGGGCGACGCCGATATTCTTATAAAAGTTCAACAATATGAGAAGATTAAACCCATTATGGAAGAACTTGGATATGATTTTGGCGGCGAAGGATTGTGTGAAATTATATGGAAGAAAAAGGGGCAATTATATTTGGAATTGCACAAATCCCTTGTTCCGTCGAACGTAGAAGATTATTATATACATTTTGGCACAGGATGGGATATGGCTATCAAAAGTTCGGGGTATAATTGCAGATATGAGCTATCTCCCGAAGACCACTTTTTGTTTATTTTTACACATCTTGCTCGTCATTACCGCTCGGGTGGTATTGGAATAAAACATTTTGTTGATATTTGGATGTATAACAGAATATACAACAATCTGGATTCAGATTACATAATCAGACGTCTTGATGAAATTGGTTTGAAAGAATTTTATCATAACGTAATCGACACAATGTCGGTTTGGTTTGACGGTAAAGAAGACACATCGATGTCTGATTTTATTACGTCAATAGTTTTTGAGAGTGGAGCGTTTGGTTTGCAAAGTAAATATATTCTTTCGGACGCCCTTAAAAGAAAGGCTGAAACTAATAACAGTATTTTATCAGCTAAACAATCCAAAATACGCTGGCTTTTGTTTTTGCCTTATGATATTATGTGTCTAAAGTATCCTGTTTTGAAAAAAGTACCGATACTATTACCGCTTTTCTGGGTGATACGTGGAATAAATGCAATCATATTCAAAAAGAATAAAATCAAAAATTCACTTGAGGAAGTTAATGGTATAAAGGATACTGAAGTTGAAGAGTATAGACAAGCCCTTGATTATGTTGGCTTAGAATACAAATCGAAATAAAGAGGTTAAATATGAAATTTTTAGTTTTTGGTTGTAATGGTATGGCTGGACATACTATTTCTTTATATCTAAAAGAGCAAGGCCACGAAGTTTTTGGCTTTGATTTGAAAGAGTCCAATTTAATTGATTCGATATCAGGAAATGCAACAAACGTTGATTTGGTTCGTGAAATAGTAAAATCGGGCAAATATGATGCGGTTATTAACTGTATTGGTTTGCTTAATCAATTTGCTGAAAATAATAGAGCATTGGCTGCGTTTTTAAATGGCTACTTTCCACATTTTTTAGCTGAAATTACTCGTGATATGAAGACTCAGATTATACATATGAGTACCGATTGTGTTTTTTCGGGTAAAAAGGGTCAGTATACCGAAACTGATTTGAGAGATGGAGAAACCTTTTATGATCGCTCAAAGGCGTTGGGAGAACTGGATGACGATAAGAATATTACTCTTAGAAATTCGATAATTGGGCCGGATATTAATCCCAATGGAATTGGCTTAATGAACTGGTTTATGCAGCAAAGTGGAAAGATAAACGGATTTACTAAAGCAATTTGGACAGGGCAGACAACTCTACAATTAGCTAAAACTATGGAGGCAGCTGCTAAAAGCAAAGCTACCGGACTTTATAATGCTGTTCCGTCGAGTAGTATAACAAAATATGATTTGCTTTGTCTTTTGAATAAGTATATGCGTAATAATTCTTTGGAAATCGCCGCGGTTGAAGGTGTTAATTTAGATAAATCGCTAAAAAGGACACGCTTTGATTTTGATTATATTATTCCTGATTATGAAATAATGATTTCTGAATTGTCTGAATGGACAAAAAAACATAATAATTTATATACACATTATTGTTTGTGAGGGTAAAATGAGTAGATTAAAACTAATGACAATACTGGGTACAAGACCCGAGATTATTAAGATGTCAGAGATTATAAAAAAGTGTGACATGTATTTTGATCATATCTTGGTACATACAGGACAGAATTACGACTATGAGTTAAATAAAATATTTTTTGATGAATTAGGTCTTAGGGAGCCTGACTACTATTTAGGGGTTGTTGGGGAGAATCTTGGACAAACAATGGGTAATATCATTTCCAAATCCTACGAATTGATGTTTAAAACTGCTCCAGATGCAATAATTGTTCTGGGAGATACAAATTCTTGTCTTAGCGTTATATCAGCTAAACGGCTAAAAATACCTGTTTTCCATATGGAAGCGGGTAACAGATGCAAAGATGAAAATTTGCCGGAAGAAGTCATTCGTCGTATAGTTGACGTGACTAGTGATGTGAACTTATGCTATAGTGAAAATGCGCGAAGATATATTCTTGATAGTGGTGTTAAGCCGGAGTATACTTTTGTTGTCGGATCTCCAATGGCTGAGGTGCTTAGCGTGCACAGTGATAAAATAGAAAAAAGTGATGTTTTAGAGCGGTTTGGATTGAAGAAAAATCAATATATTTTGCTGTCTGCTCATCGCGAAGAAAATATTGATATTGAAGAAAACTTTTTTTCTTTGATGAATTCGGTAAATGCAATGGCAGAAAAATATGATATGCCGATACTGTATTCCTGCCATCCCAGATCAAATAAGTATATAGAGCAAAGAGGCTTTTGCTTTGACAAGCGCGTTATTAAGAATAAACCACTTGGCTTTTTTGATTATAACAAACTTCAAAAGAATGCATATTGTGTAGTATCTGATAGCGGAACAATTCCGGAAGAATGCGCAAATTTGAAGTTCCCAGCGGTGTCTGTAAGAACATCAACCGAAAGACCCGAGGCTATGGAAAAAGGTGTGTTTACCATTGGCGCAATTACAAGCGAATCTGTGCTTAATGCAGTGGATTTGGCTGTGAAGATGCATGAGAATAACCATCTTTTTATTAATGTGCCGGATTATTCTCAAATGGACGTATCTATAAGAGTTTTAAAAATAATACAGTCGTATACAAGTATTATTAATAAAATGGTTTGGAGAAAGAATAATTAAATAAAAAATCCTTGAAGATTATGTGCTTCAAGGGTTTTTTTCTGAGAATGTAAAGTTGTTATTTATGAGGCTTTGAATTTCTATGATGTAAATAAAAGTGCTTGCATTAAGCAAGTGCAATGGCAATAGGTTCGGCCTTAGGATAAAAGAAAACAACCGTAATCTTAAGACTATGGTTGTACAAAACATTAGTAAAAAAACAGGCCGTCATCGCGCGCCAGTAACTCGAAACTGCGCTAACGCGATCGTACACCTGCCCCTTGCGGTTCACTGGCTGAGCATTGCTCTAAACCGAATCCAATGATGAGTATACTATACTACAAAACCGCAACAATTTCAATACAAAAAGAGAAAACTCCTTGAAGGAGACGGTGAGATTCGAACTCACGTGCGGTTGCCCGCAAACTGATTTCGAGCAAAAGGCATTATCTACCGTTCTACCCCTCTCCGTCCCTAAAATCTACAATATTTCCATCTGTTCTGCGAGAATTTGAAAAACATCTGAATTTTTGCGAGAAAATTGCGAGATAGATGCGAGAAATCAACTAAAAACCTTTGTGTGTTCTCGGGCAAAGAAAACACAAGGAGAATTAAAATGAACCAAGAAAAACAAAGAGAAGCATACGAAAAGATGCTCAAAAAA
This sequence comes from Oscillospiraceae bacterium, assembly GCA_015068725.1. Taxonomy (GTDB): domain Bacteria; phylum Bacillota; class Clostridia; order UBA1381; family UMGS1253; genus Aphodoplasma. The sequence goes on from SVKA01000022.1 coordinate 28,907, forward strand.
TGCCCCGATATCCTAACACCGATGAAAGCAAACCGATGGTCGCCCGTCGGCAAGAACACAATTTACTCCGCTCTCAAAAACGGTGAGATCGAATCCTATACATATAAAGGCGGTTACATATTCACTAAAGATGCCTTCATAGATTACCTCGTCAAGACCGCAAACAATAAAGGAACGCGATATAGTATCCGAGGTGATAAGAAATGTTAAGTAGCTTGCCGCAAGTGTTGTCGGGCGAACAAGTGCGATGCGCTTTGCATATCAGTAAACGCAAATGCGCTTGGATGCTTAACAACGGCTTTATCAAATGCCAGAACACGGGCAAGAGAACACGAAAATACACCGTGCTGAAGGAAGATCTGCTCACCTACATAGAGGATTCTGCAAACCACCCCGAGAAATATGTAACACCACACGCCGAGTTCTCAACTGCAAAGTACGGGAACACACGAAAACCCCGACCGCGCAAAACAGGATTTCCTTCCTCTCTGCCGTCAACCTTCCGCCCGTGGCTTGAGAAAGAATTCGAAACCATTCCCGATGCCCTCACTATACCTCAGGTCATCGCCACCACAGGCTACACTGATAACACCATAAACCGTTGGCTCCGCCAAGGCCACCTGAAGTCCATCCAAACTCAAACAACAAGAATAATCCCAAAACTCTGGCTCATCGACTTCTACTGCTCCTACGGCTACACAATCTCCCAAATGTCCGATAAGCACATCAAACTCCTGCAAAAGTTCTTCAAACAAACAGGCGGCAAGTAACCCTTGCCGCTACATTTTAAACGGTAGATTCTTTTGTGAAAATATTGTATAATTGTTTTAGCAAATTATATTTATAGAGAATTGGAGCTGTTCTGATATGGAAATGGAAAGAGTGATTTTTGAAGAACATGACGGAATAATCAAGACAGAGTTTAAGAAAGAATATCTTGGGATGAAAGGTATTTGGGCTTTGTATGGAAAGAGAAATGAAAAATCTGATTACGTGTGTTTAAATGTTGGCAAAGGTAAAGATGTCGGCCTTGAGATTATTTATGATTTAGGTTGTTTTCATTATGTTTCTTTTAGTGAAGATGGTACGAAAAGGTATATAAATCAATTTGGCGAAGACTGTGGCTTTTGTTATAAATTGGGCCAAACTCAAGAATATCTTTATCCATATTTAGCTTCAAAGTACAATGTATTTTTCAGAATATAAGGTCTTGCCCTTATAATATTCAACATGTCGAATTCTATATTCGAACAACTCTTTCAAAAAGTGTTTTGCACGTTCAATATAATTTTCCTCTCCATCTTGAAGTTTTGAAGTATAATCCTCAAAATGATAATGGTCGGTGAAATAGAACGCAATGATTTCGTTTTCAAAAACTTCAAAGCCAACATGATTCTTTGCATCAATGGTTACAAGGTCAGACTTGTAATGGCGATTACGCCAATCTGTGTTATCGGGAGAAATATCAACAACAGAATTTTCTAAATAAGGCTTTAATGCTTCCAACAATACTGAGGTTATTTCAAAATTCAATTTCATCACCACCTTTGAGATTATTATATCACATAAAGAAAACAACCGCAATCCTAAGATTACGGTTGTCCTTGGCGCAGACGGTGAGATTCGAACTCACGTGCGGTTGCCCGCAAACTGATTTCGAGTCAGCTGTAAAGCGGGCTCTTTCTGTCCCTCACTGCCCCTGATTTTCGCAAAATTTAATGAATTAGTGACCGCTTTCTTGCCCCTTCCGAGAAAAAATGCATGGCTTTCTCAAGGCCGAAGGGACGGGCGGTCATTTTTGTTACTGCATATCTACTATGAATTATAGCATATTTTTCTTCAGTTTACAAGGTGGTGTCCTTCGGGGCTATTGAATATTTTGAAAATATATGATATAATATGAATAGGCAAATCTTATCCCTTTTGCATCAGCAAAAGATGATCGGCAAATCCTTAGTCAAGCTGTTATAAGGATTACCCTTTGAGGTTTCAGCAATAGGTTGCCCTATGTGTCGTTCAGAGCATTTGCCAAAACGATAAGGAGGTTAATGCAAGTATACTTCTGTTTCACTTACGAAAGGAAGTATGACACATGAAACAATCTATGGACTTGAACAAAGAAACCGCAAGCCGACTTTGGGTAAAGCAGTTCGGCAAGAAACAAAAGGCGGTTGACTTTTCCGGACGTACCATCGCTCGAGCTGCCTACAATGACAGAAACAGCGAATACAGCTGGAACGTTGACCACATCCTGCCTGAATCAAGAGGTGGGAAAACCGCAGATCATAATTTGATCTGTTGTCACATTCTGACCAACGATGAGAAGGCAGACAAATTCCCCTGCTTCAAAGCAAATGGGAAGGAATTTGAAATTCAAAACAGGCAAAACCATTATGAGATCATTGCAAGATCTGACGAAGAGGACGATCCGCAAGAAGAGGCGATAAACTTCTTGGATGCTGCGCAAGGCTTGGAATGCTGGAAGCAATGCAGAACCGACGGAAAGGATGTTTTCGTTGGATATGTTAAAATCAAGGTTGAAACAGAAAACGAATCCGACCAACTTCTTGAACGATACTGCAATTTTCTATCCGAGCTGTTTAATACGGATTTGATCTTTGTTGAACAACAACAATCCGGTTTTTATACGCTTTCCGGCTATGCGAAGCGCTCGTTTGTGTATACCGTAATAATTGACAGTATACCAACCAAAGAAGACACGCAGAATCTTCTTGATAATTGCGTGATCTTGA
>SVKA01000001.1 GCA_015068725.1 Oscillospiraceae bacterium
CAAAAGTCAGGCACAGATTTGGCTTTATATGAAAACAAAATATTCCTCGTTAGCTCAGTCGGTAGAGCATATGACTGTTAATCATAGGGTCGTTGGTTCAAGCCCAACACGAGGAGCCACCAAAACAGAACGATTTAGATGACATTCTATACCGTTCTGTTTTTTAGTTTCGTTTTTTTGTTTTGAATATGATTTTCTCATATAAATAGAAAACTCCTTTAAAGTTAAAATGGTCTCTATTGCATCATAGATTGATAAAACAAGCAAAAAACTTGCGAATTTTGGAGAAATATGGTATAATAAAGAAAAGTTTTTGGAGGTATCATATGAAATATGTTGCTCAAAATTGGGATAATTCACATGATGGTATATTATTTTTCTTTCAACGGATTGAAGAAATGTTATTTCATTATTCTAGTGATATTGTCAGAATGCCTGTGTATAATTCTAAGACCTTGATGTTAGAGTATATAGTTATAGAAAATGAGGTTTCCGAGAAAAAAATCAAAGAATATCAGCTGGAACAGGTAGCAGGTGAGTTGATTAATAGTATCGAGAACGACAAGATTTTAAAGGACTATTTTGGGGATTCGTATATTGAACAAATTATAAAAAGCATAAAAAAAGATAGAAGTCAAACAATACATTATTTGAACAATCAAATTACTGGGCGTCAGTATTTTGATTTGGCATCGGAGTACTTAAAGAAACACACACCTACGCATAATCATAAAAATGAAATCGAATATGGAATTAGAGCTTGGGTAACAATGCTGATTTATCAGGGCTATTCGCCAGAATATGTATATAATTGTATCCGACAATTATTTTTATCGAGAGTAGACAGTCCAGAGAAGCTTTTAACTGATTTTATTGACAGCTTTGTGTTGAAAGAAAAGAACTACAGGGTTTACTTTTCATTTTCTAGATATCTAACTAGATATAAAGAACTTATAGGTGAACGATTAGGAATGGTTTTTGAAGAATTTGAGCAAGTTAATAGCATAAAAAAGAAAAATGATTTTGTAGGTTATTTTAATATAAATAGTTATGATGCTTATTCTGCAATGAAAAGAGCATACCAAAAAATAAACATATTTGTTAAATTTTTTAGAGTTATCAGTAATCATAAACAACAATTAATAAGAAATTTTGGGATTGTAATGGATACGGGTAATGAGAATTATATAAAAATACCTATCAAACCTTTAGGATACAAATCTATTGAACTGGAACCAAATGCAAATTTGACTCAAATAATAGACAATATGGTGTTAAACTGTCAAAAAAAAGGAAAAACAATATATCTGAAACTTAACAGAATTATAGATCTCCATAACGATGCAATACAACAAACTGATTTAAAAGATGGGTTTGTAAATCTTTGGTCTATTCTTGAAATGGTCGGGCTAGATATAAATAGTGAATCCAAAATTGAAAGCGTTATAAATAATTTGTTACCAGTTCTTCACAAAGATTATTTTTCTAATGTTTTATCAAATATACACGAGGATTTAAGAGATAACTTGAGCCATTCCGATTATTCGATGCTTTTGACAAAATTAAATTATTCAGACGGCGAGGTTGAAAAATATATTGCAAAATTCATATTCTATCCGGAATTTGAAGGATTAAGAGATGAGTATTTTATAAAGTTAAAGAATTTTCCAATAATAAGAAATAAAATATACAATTTGTGGCTTGTGCGAAATTCAAAGAAAGAAATTTTTAAAATTTCTCAACGATACATTAAACGTGTCAAGTGGCATATTTACAGATTATATAGAACTAGAAATTCTATCGTTCATGCAGGAAAAGTTGGTTATGGATTACAAATGTTAGGAGAACATCTGCACATATATGTAGATGCCGTAATAACAGACATAGTTACGAAGCTTGCGCTAAAAAATAACTTGCAGACGATAAATGATGTGTTGTTGGATGCCAAATTAATTTTGATTAATATTGAAAAGGCTTTTAATAACGATAATAATATAACAGATGAAGATGTGGAATTGCTGTGTCGAGATATAATATACATATAATATGTCATCTAAATCATTCGGCTCTTCCAGAAAAAGACTGTTCTTCGGAATAGTCTTTTTTCAACGAAATAAATCCCTTCAGGATTTGCGAAATACCCTAAGGATGCAAAATGTTGCAGTTCATAAAAGATATACATTTTTTAATATTTTGACTTTTCAAAAAAGAAGCAGTATAATTGTGTTAATGGGGTATAATGAATGGGATGTTGATTTTGAAAATCGGGAGGAAAACCAAATGAAAAAAATTTTAACAGGCTTTTGTTTTACAGACATACATAATCAACAGGCAATGCTGGATTATCCTACAAAAATTAGAACATCGTTTATTCAGGCGAATGAATTGGCCGTGAAAGAGTTTGGCAAGGCAGATATTGCACTTATAGGCGGAGATAATATATCTGATTATCCATATTGGAACAAATCATGCGCGTTGCCGAAGAAAAATTTTCTTGACATAAAACAGAAAATTCACAAATGCGTTTCTGAAAGCGTAAAGGATGGCAAGGTATTGTATGTTGCCGGAAATAATGATATGATAATGGGCGATATCGGTACTGAGGAAAACGAACCATATAATACTACAGATTTTTATGATTTAATGGATAATGCGTTCGGCGTGCTTCCTGAAAATGAGAAGATAGGTCTTGTATCTAAGGGAAAACCAAAAGAGTTTTACTTGGGGGCGTTTCATTATGTAGTTAATGGTATTGATTTCATCGGTATCAATATTGACCCTGATACTGCGTTTAATTCGCACGAGGGAAGTTACAGCGATGAAACAATGCTTTGGGTAAAGGATAAATTGAATGAAATAGACCCAGCCGGAACAAAACCTGTTTTTATTGTGGGGCATTTGTCGGCAATATATTATTATAATGACGGAGAGTTAGTTGAAACAATGATAAACGGAAATCGTTCGTTGTTTTATGATATATTTAAAGGTCACAAAAATGCGTTTTATCTTTACGGTCATGTGCACGGAGAAAGATCATGTTACAAAGAGTTTTCATCCGGTGCAATATTACATATAGACGACCGGGAATTACCCATTGATAAAAACCTTAAAGAAACTGATTCTCTGGGAAAAGAATACGAATATTCTTTTGTTCATATGGGAGGTCTGAGACCCTTTGGCAAACAATTTTTTGAGGAAGATGGGATTAGCGGTTATGGCGGAGAAAAAGAATTAAAATATTTTCCCGGTACGGCAACACCAAAACTGGCACAGTACCTGGTTTTTGAGGTATATCAGGACAGAGTGGTTTTTTATATCAGAAATACGGGAACTATTGAAAACTATAACCAAAAAGACAGGTTGAAGGAATATACAGTGTATTATAAATAATAAAAATTGATTCACTGTAAATAAAGTGGAATTTCACTAAAAATTACTTGTTTATCATGATATGCACCCCAAAAGTCAGATGCTTTTGAAGGTGCATATTTTTAAAAGAAGGAGCCGAAGATTTAAAGAAGGAACGTCACCTGAATTTGACAAAAAGCAGAGGAAGCTTATATTAGTTCGGAAGACGAAGACGAGGAATGATAAAAAAGGCGGTTTTCATTATCGAAAACCGCCTTTAATCGTTATAATATATTTTTTATTTGGTTAAGCCATAAGTGTTTTACCTTAAAACAAAGGTTTACGCACCCATATCTTCCTTAATTTTAGCGTGAGCTGCAGCTAATTTTGCAATCGGTACACGATAAGGTGAGCATGATACATAGTTAAGTCCTGCTGCGTGGCAGAATTCAACGCTTGACGGATCACCGCCGTGCTCACCGCAGATACCAAGCTTGATATTAGGACGAGTAGCTCTACCAGAAGCAGCAGCCATCTTTATAAGCTTACCAACACCGTTCTGGTCAAGACGTGCAAACGGATCAGCCTCAAATACCTTCTTGTCATAGTAGTCAGAAAGGAATTTGCCTGCGTCGTCACGTGAGAAACCGAATGTCATCTGTGTAAGGTCGTTTGTACCGAATGAGAAGAACTCAGCTTCTGTTGCGATTTCGTCAGCCAAAACAGCTGCACGCGGAACCTCGATCATTGTACCGATCATGTACTTCATATCAACGCCGGCAGCAGCGATAATTTCATCAGCTGTCTTTGTGATTACATCCTTAACATATTTAAGCTCCTTAACCTCACCAACGAGCGGAACCATGATTTCAGGTGTAACGTTCATGCCTTCTTTGTTTACGTTTATAGCTGCCTCAATGATAGCGCGTGTCTGCATAGCTGCAATTTCAGGATATGTTACAGCAAGACGGCAACCTCTGTGACCAAGCATCGGGTTAAACTCGTGAAGGTCAGAAACAGTTTCCTTAAGAGCTTCAAATGTAAGACCCATTTCCTTTGCAAGAGCAGCGATATCCTCGTCATTTGTGGGAAGGAACTCGTGAAGCGGCGGGTCAAGAAGACGAATTGTTACAGGGAGTCCGCCAAGAACTCTAAACATTTCCTCAAAGTCGCCACGCTGCATCGGCAAAAGCTTGTCAAGAGCTTTTTGACGCTGCTCAAGTGTCTTTGCAACGATCATTTCACGAACTGCAGGGATTCTTGCCTCGTCAAAGAACATGTGCTCTGTACGGCAAAGACCGATACCTTCAGCACCGAAACGAACTGCTGTTGAAGCGTCCTTCGGATTGTCGGCATTTGTACGAACCATAAGCTTACGCTCAGCATCTGCCCAGCTCATAAACTTAGCGAAGTCGCCTGTAAGCGATGCTTCCTTAGTTGCGATTGCTTCTGTATAAATGTTACCTGTCGAACCGTCAAGCGAGATAAAGTCGCCTTCTACAAGACGCTTGCCTGCGAGAACGCAGAATTTTTCTTCTTCGTTTACTGTAAGCTCGCCACAACCTGCTACACAGCATGTACCCATACCACGAGCAACAACGGCAGCGTGTGATGTCATACCGCCACGAGCTGTAAGGATACCCTCTGATGCGTTCATACCTTCGATATCTTCAGGTGATGTTTCAAGACGTACCAATACAACCTTTTCGCCACGCTCTGCAGCCGCAACAGCATCAGCAGCGTTAAAGTAAATCTTACCGCAAGCAGCACCAGGCGATGCCGGAAGAGCTGTAGCAGCAACAGTTGCTTTTTTGAGTGCATCCGCATCAAATGTAGGATGCAAAAGTGCATCAAGCTGACGAGGCTCAACCTTTAAAAGTGCCTCTTTTGTTGTTGCAAGACCTTCATCAACGAGGTCAACAGCAATCTTGAGTGCAGCAGCAGCTGTACGTTTACCGTTACGTGTCTGGAGCATATAAAGCTTGCCGTTCTCGATTGTGAACTCCATATCCTGCATATCTTTGTAGTGGTTTTCAAGCTTGTTTGCAATATCAACAAACTGTGCATAAACCTCAGGCATGTCATTTTCAAGCTGGCTGATCGGGTTAGGTGTTCTGATACCAGCAACAACGTCCTCACCCTGTGCGTTCATAAGATACTCACCATAGAGCTTCTTCTCGCCAGTAGCAGGGTTACGTGTGAATGCAACACCTGTACCTGACTTGTCGCCTGTGTTACCAAATACCATTGCCTGTACGTTTACAGCTGTACCCCAATCGTAAGGAATGTCATTCATTCTTCTGTATACGATAGCACGCGGGTTGTCCCAGCTTCTGAATACGGCCTCAACAGACTCGATAAGCTGTGTCTGAGGATCCTGTGGGAAGTCTGTGCCCTTTTCCTCTTTATAAAGAACCTTATACTTAGCGATAAGCTCTTTTAAGTCATCAGCTGTAAGCTCTGTATCAAGCTTTACGCCGCGAGCTTCTTTAAGCTCATCGATGAGTTTTTCAAACTTGGGCTTAGGAATATCCATTACAACGTCAGAGAACATCTGGATGAATCTTCTGTAGCTGTCATAAGCAAAACGCGGATTGTTTGTAATCTTTGCAAGACCTTCAACAACCTCATCAGTAAGACCAAGGTTTAGAATTGTGTCCATCATACCAGGCATTGAAGCACGTGCGCCTGAACGAACTGATACGAGGAACGGATTTGACGGATCGCCAAACTTTTTGCCTGCGATTTCTTCTGCAACTGCAAGCTTTTCTTTGATTTCGGCGATGATATCATCACCTATCTTTTTGCCATCGTCATAATATCTTGTGCAGGCCTCTGTTGTAACAGTAAAGCCCTGCGGTACGGGGAATCCCAACTTTGTCATTTCAGCAAGGTTAGCGCCTTTTCCGCCCAAGAGATTTCTCATGGAAGCGTCGCCTTCGCTGAACAGATAAACATATTTTTTGCTCATCTTTTTTCCTCCTCAAATAAGTTAATAATGTTTCGATAAAAGCATGCTTTTTTAATCCTGCAATCATAACACGAGCACAGACGATTGTGCAAAAGCACGTCCGAAGAATTGTAATACTTTAAAAACTGCTGTGCATACCTGCCTGTTATGTGTGCTAAATCGTTAAAAATAAGACAACCATCTTTTACCACAGATTATTTTAACCTATTTTTATATAAAAATCAATACAAAAAGGCAAATATATTATATTTTTTTATATTTTTGTTAATTTTTTAGCAAAACGGCTTGTTATATATAAAACAAATCTTTACAATTTGAACCAATTATGTTATAGTTATATACTAAGGTAGTATTGTTTACAGAAAAATTAGAATATTCAATTACAGAGAGGAAGCGCAGTGTCAATGAACAGTAACAAAGACATTTTTACACCTGCCGTTGCTTCTATGCAGGCAAGTGCCATAAGAGAAATTTTTAAGCTTATTGCAAAGGATGATATAATCTCATTTGCGGCGGGAATACCCGCGCCCGAGCTTTTTCCAGCAAAGCAGTGGGCAAAGATTACAAACGATGTGTTAACAAACACACCTGCGCCTGCACTGGTGTACGGTGTTACGGAAGGATATGTGCCGCTTCGTGAGCTTACAAAAGAGAGGGCTAAAAAACTTGGCGTTTACAATGAAGAGGTTGACGAGCTTATTATGACATCGGGCGCACAGCAGGCGATTGACCTTTCGGCAAAGGTTTTGTTAGAGGTAGGCGATGGTGTTATCATTGAAAAGCCGAGCTTTATAGGTTCGCTTAATGCGTTTCGCTCATACGGAGCAAAGCTTTATGATGTAGACATCGAAGACGATGGTCTTAATCTTTCACAGGTAGAGGAGCACCTTAAAAATCACAAAAACATAAAGTTTATATACACAATTCCAACATTCCAGAATCCGTCGGGAACGACTATGAGCGTCAACAAGAGAAAAGCGCTCTTAGAGCTTGCAAAAAAATATGACGTATTTATCTTAGAGGATAATCCGTACGGTGAACTGCGCTTTAAGGGCGAGGCTGTGGCTACAATAAAATCGATGGATACAGAGGGCAGAGTTATATATGCAGGCACATATTCAAAGACTCTTGCGCCTGGCCTTAGAGTAGGCTTTGTATCTGCCAGAAAGGATATCGTAGACAGAGTTGTTGTAGTAAAACAGGTAAACGATGTTCATACACCAGTGCTTAATCAGATGATGGTATATGAGTACATAAAAAATTATGACTATGATGCACATATACAAAAGTGTGCAAATGAGTACGGCGAAAAATGCGCTCTTATGATAAGTGAAATGGAGAAGCATTTCCCGGAGGAATGTACGTTTACACGTCCTGACGGCGGAATATTTATCCTTTGCACAATGCCCGAGGGCGTAGACACAAAAGAGGTGCTCGGCGATGCGATTGAAAACAAGGTTGCGTTTGTTCCCGGTAATACCTTTATGGCAGATATCGATGCGCCATCAAATATATTCAGACTAAACTTCTCTGTTACAACAAAAGAATCTATAACCAAGGGAATAAAAATCCTTGGCGACGTGCTTAAAAAGTATGTATAATAACAAAAAATATTATTTGGAGCTGATATAAGAAAATGGAAAACTCAGCAGTGCAAAAAAAGAAAATTCTTTCAGGTATCAAGCCGTCGGGTGATTTGACGCTCGGTTCTTATCTTGGTGCTATAAAAAACTGGGTAGAGCTCTCGGATGAATATGACTGCTTTTATATGATGGCGGATATGCACGCGATAACTGTGCGTCAAACCCCTGCCGATTTGAGAAGACGTACACTTTCACAGCTTGCACAGTATATAGCGTGCGGACTTGACCCGAAGAAAAATACAATGTTTATACAAAGCCATGTAAGTGCCCATGCCGAGCTTTCGTGGGTGCTTAACTGTTATACTATGTTTGGCGAGCTTTCGCGTATGACACAGTTTAAGGATAAATCTGCAAAAAATGCGACAAATATAAATGCGGGCCTTTTTACATATCCTGTGCTTATGGCGTCCGATATACTTGTGTATCAGGCTGACCTTGTGCCCGTTGGTGAGGACCAGAAGCAGCACGTGGAGCTTACGCGTGATATAGCAAACCGATTTAATGGTGTCTATGGCGATACATTTACAATTCCGGAGCCGTTTATACCAAAGACGGGTGCCCGTATAATGAGCCTTCAGGAGCCACAAAACAAAATGAGCAAATCCGAGCAGGATAATGGCGGATGCGTATGCCTTCTTGACAAACCTGAGGCAATAATGAAAGCGTTTAAGCGTGCTGTTACCGATTCGGATACGTGCGTGCGCTTTGATACTAAAAATAAGCCAGGTATATCAAACCTTATGCAGATATATTCAGTAATAACAAATAAGAGCTTTGAGCAGATAGAAAACGAGTTTGCGTCGCGCGGCTATGGCGATTTTAAAACAGCAGTGGGCGAGGCTGTTGTCGAGCTTTTGCGTCCTGTTCGTGAGCAGACGGAAAAACTCATCGCCGACAAGGCATATCTTGAGAGCGTTTACAAAGAAGGCGCCGAGCGTGCAGCCTATGTTGCAAACAAAACGCTTCGCAAGGTATATAAAAGGGTAGGCTTTGTGGCAAAATAAATTATACTGTAAAAGAAAAAGCCGTGAAAGAAATTGGAGTGAAAGTATTTGAATAACGATATACTCATATACATTTTAATGGGAATAGCATTTTTGGTGGCGTTTGGGTTTACGCTTATTTCGATGCCGCTTGCACGTCGGATTGCCGAAAAAATCGGTGCTATTGATGTGCCAAAGGATGAGCGCAGAATGCATAAGCAGCCGACTCCGCGCCTTGGCGGACTAGCGTTGTTTTTTGGCTTTATGGTAAGTGTTTTGTGCTTTTGTGAAATCACGCGCGAATTTATAGGACTTTTGTGCGGAGCGGTCATTATCGTAATACTTGGCATTTTTGATGACAGCAGGGGCCTTAGTGCAAAATTCAAATTCGGTGTGCAGATTATAGCCGCATTAGTGGTTGTTTATGTGGGCGATATCAAAATTGATATATTTACAAACCCAAATATATTTTCCAATGAGAAATTCCTAGTGCTCAGTGATTGGGTTTCTGTGCCGGTAACGGTTTTGTGGATTATCGCAATCACAAACGCTGTTAATCTTATTGACGGCCTTGATGGACTTGCGGCGGGGGTATCCTCGATTGCGTCGGTTTCGCTTGTATTTGTAGCAATAATGGTTGACGCGCCAGCAATTGCGCTTGTAGCAGTTATTATAACAGGTGCATGCTTTGGATTTTTGCCTTCAAACTTTAGGCGTAAAAACAAAATGTTTCTTGGTGATACCGGCTCAACGTTTTTAGGATATACGCTTGCGGTTTTGTCAATACTTGGAGTCTTTAAAAGCTATGCGGTAATATCATTTGCAGTACCAGTACTTATATTTGGCCTTCCGATTTTTGATACTGCGTTTGCAATGCTAAGACGAATTCTTACCGGCAAAAGCGTTATGACACCGGACCGTGGACATATTCATCACAAGCTTGTGGATATGGGCTTTTCAAAAAAGCAGGCGGTATTTATTTTGTATGCCATGAGCGCCATTTTAGGCCTTACAGCCGTTATACTTGCCGAGAGCGGAGCGCTGCGTGCGCTGATACTTCTTATAACGGCGCTTATAGTTATTTTTGCCGGAAGCATTATTACAAGAGGTAAAGCATCATCAAAAAAACATGTCGATATTACAGTTGTTGATGATGACGATTATGATGGGCAGCCCATACAAATCAGCCTTGACAAAATTGATGATGAAAATTATTAAAAGTAATTAATATATGATTTTAATATGCGATACGAAAGGAAATGGAAAATATGAGTAAAAAAATAAAAGCTATGACAGTTTTTGGCACTCGTCCCGAGGCAATTAAAATGGCTCCGCTTGCGCTTGCGCTTGAAGCGTGCCCGCACATTGATGCAAAGGTATGCGTTACTGCTCAGCATAGACAGATGCTTGACCAGGTGCTTGAAATTTTTAACATTACGCCTGATTATGACCTTGATATCATGAAGGAGCGTCAGTCGCTTGTTGGAATTACTACACGTGTACTCACGGGACTTGATGAGGTTATAAAAAAGGAGCAGCCCGACGTAATTTTGGTTCACGGCGATACTTCAACTACGTTTGCAGGTGCGCTTGCGGCGTTTTACAATCAGACCAAAATCGGTCATGTAGAGGCAGGCCTTCGTACATACGACAAATATTCGCCGTTCCCGGAGGAGATGAATCGTTGCCTTACAGGCGTTATGACTGATTTTCATTTTTCACCTACGGTTGCAAATAAAAACAATTTGCTTAAAGAAAATATTGATGAAAAGAAAATATATATAACGGGTAACACGGTAATTGATGCGCTCAAAAGCACCGTAAAAGAGGACTATGTTTTTACAGATGAAAATCTTAAAAACCTTGATTTTGAGGGCGAAAGAGTTATCCTTGTTACTGCACACAGACGTGAAAATCTTGGCGAGCCGCTAAAAAATATTTGTCGTGCTCTTCGCAGAATTGTTGAAGCATATGACGATATAAGAATTGTATATCCTATGCATCTTAATCCTGCAGTGCGTGAGGTTGCAAGAGAAATCCTTGGCGGTCTTGACAGGGTGTCGCTTATCGAGCCTGTTGACGTTGACGATTTACACAATGCTATGGCGCGTTGCTTTATGGTAATGACCGATTCGGGCGGACTTCAGGAAGAGGCTCCGTCGCTTGCAAAGCCTGTATTGGTGCTAAGAAATGAAACCGAGCGTCCCGAAGCTGTTGCAGCAGGTACTGCAAAAATTGCCGGCGTTGTAGAGGACGATATCTTTGCTATGGCAAAAGAACTTATCGAAGATAAAGCAGCCTATGATAAAATGGCACGTGCGGCAAATCCGTACGGCGACGGAAACGCATCACAGAGAATTGTTGATGCCCTTTTGTATGAATTTGGAATAATTGATGAAAGAATAGCAGACTTTAAATAATGTAAAAATTTTTGAGCTAAAAAGCAATAAAGAGAAAAGCTACAATGCGCGCGACTGTGTTTTGTAGCTTTTTTGATACCTGAAACAAAAATAATTGCAAATAGCACTTGATATAAGTCTTAAAATAGGGTATAATAAATAAGTCGTACTAGCCGGGGCGGTAGCGGTGCCCTGTACTTGCAATCCGCTATAGCAAGGGTGATTACTCTGCCGAGGGGCGGTTTTGTATGGCCGGCGTTTATAGGAAGGCGATGAGGCTTTGGTCCTGTGCGACTGTGGCCCGTGAACCTTGTCAGGCGGGGAACCGAGCAGCAATAAGCGGTGTCCGCGGTGTGATATAGGGGTGCCGGGGCTGAGCCGGATTTTGACTTACCGCATGGAAAGCTTGTCTCGAAGCAGAGGTGTACGATTTTTTTTAACTACAAGGATAAAATATATGGATTTTATATATTAACTATCGGCATTTATGGCTAAAAAGTGAGGTTTTGATTATGGCATATCAGGCGCTCTATAGAAAATGGCGACCGCTCAGCTTTGATGATGTTGTCGGACAAGGACACATTGTAACCACACTTAAAAACGAAATATCTTCGGGCAAAGCTGCCCATGCATACCTGTTTTGCGGAACTCGCGGAACGGGCAAAACGTCGTGCGCGAAAATCTTTGCACGCGCGGTAAACTGTCTTAATCCAAAAGACGGAAATCCGTGTAACGAATGTGAGATATGTCGCGGCGCGCTTGACGGAAGTATACTTGATATTGTGGAAATTGATGCAGCGTCAAACAACGGCGTTGACAATATACGCGAAATTCGTGAAGAGGTGTCATATTCTGCTGCGCAGGCAAAATATAAAATTTATATCATAGACGAGGTACATATGCTCTCGGGCGGTGCGTTTAATGCGCTTTTAAAAACGCTTGAGGAGCCACCCTCACACGTTATTTTCATACTTGCGACAACCGAAGCACACAAGCTTCCGGCAACTATTACATCAAGATGTCAGCGATTTGATTTTAAAAGAATCAGCGTGCGCGAAATTGTTACACGTCTTCGTGAAATTGTTACTGCGGAAAACATTGATGCTGATATAGAGGCACTTGATCTTGTGGCACGTCTTGCTGACGGTGCTATGCGTGATGCACTGAGCATTCTGGACCAGTGCGTAGGAGCGTGCGACGGAAAAATCACGCTTGACGCGGCAAGAAATGTGCTTTCTATTGCATCGGACGAAATTATAGACGATACGGTGAAGGCGATTGCCAATAAAGATAATTTGATGATAATACGCTCGGTTGATAAAATAAGCTCTTCCGGTAAGGATGTAAACAATTATATAGAGCTCCTTATCAAACGTTTTCGTGATATACTTTTTTGCAAGGTTTCGAAGAGTGCAGATGGGCTGTTTGAATACAGCGCAGATACGATAGAAAGCATACAAAAAGCGTCAGATTGGTTTACGTCGTCGCAGCTTTCATATATTATTGAAACTCTTTGTACATCAAGCGCCGATGCAAAGTGGCAAAAAAATGCCCGTACGATTTACGAGCTTGCGCTTTTGCGTCTTTGCGATGAAAGGCTTGATGTATCGCCCGCATCACTTCTTGCAAGAATTGAAAAGCTTGAGGCTATTATTTCAGGTGGTGTAAGCGTATCGGTTGTACCGACTGTTGAAAAAATAAGTGAAAAACAACAAGATGAGCTTCCGCCGTGGGATACATTTGAAAGCGCGCCGGAGCAGCAGACGCAGCCTGTGGCAGAAGAGTCTGAAAAGACGGATGTGCCGCTCGAGGAAAAAATATCGGTGCAGGACATACCAAAAAAAGAACCAAAGAAGGCGATGGCGTCAAAAGTGAATACAAAAGCTTCTAATGTGTGGGGCGAGCTTTTGTTGGTGCTTCAAAAAAAGTATCCTGCACTATATGGAGCGGTATCTGTAAAAAAAGCAAAATTCAGCGATGGTGTGCTATACCTTATAAACGAGTCGTATGTAAAACAGATAGTTACAATGTTCAAAAATGATTTTAATGCAGCGCTCGGCTCTGTTGCGGGCGATGGCGTGCGTGTAAATTTTGTTACAGAGCAGGAGTTTGATATGATAACAGAGGACGCTGAGCCAGTAAAAAATGAGTCCGAGATAGTCAGCACTTATACACAAGAAGAGGATAAAACATCAGACGAGTATGTACTCGATGATGACAAGAACGAAGAAGAATCTGACGACCCGCTTGATGAGCTTTTAGGGCTTGGTAGTGATGATATTGTGATTGAGTAATAAAAAAACATAAATATACGGAGGTAATTTGTTATGGCAAAATTCAGAGGCGGTATTCCCGGCGGTATGGGAAATATGAATAATATGATAAAACAAGCGCAGAAAATGCAGGAGCAGATGCTTAAAATTCAGGAGGAGGCAGAGGCAAAAACTGCTACGGCGTCCTCGGGCGGCGGCGCAGTTACGGTAGAGGTTTCGGGTAAAAAACAGATTGTATCGATTAAAATAAGTCCCGAGGCTGTCGACCCTGATGATATTGAAACATTAGAGGATTTGATTTTGACGGCTACGAACGAAGCTCTTCGTATGGCAGATGAGATGCTTGCGCGCGATATGAGCAAGGTTACGGGCGGCATGAATATTCCCGGATTATTCTAATTTTGATAAATTTGGAGGCAGGCTATGCATGCACCACCGATAGAAAATTTAATAGAGCAGTTTGCAAAGCTTCCGGGCATAGGACGTAAAAGCGCCGAAAGGCTCGCGTTTCATATCCTTAATATGCCAAAGGAGTATGCGCTTGATATGGCGCGCTCACTTGTTGAGGCAAAGGACAAGATATGCTTTTGTGAAAAGTGTCAGAATCTTACAGATGTTTCGCCGTGCGCGATTTGTAATGACACAAGACGCGAAAAGAGCATAATTTGTGTGGTTGAGTCGCCAAAGGATGTTATTGCGATTGAAAAAATGCGTGAATACAGAGGACTATATCACGTTTTACACGGGGCGCTTTCGCCAATGGACGGCATAGGGCCTGATGATTTAAAAATTTCATCTCTTCTTGAAAGAATTGCAACAGGCGAGGTAGAAGAGGTCATTATGGCTACAAATCCAAATGTGTCGGGCGAGGCTACGGCAATGTATCTTTGCAGACTTTTAAAGCCGCTTGGCGTGCGTGTAACGCGCATCGCTCACGGAATTCCCGTTGGCGGTGATTTGGAGTATGCAGACGAGGTAACTCTTTTGCGCGCTATGGAGGGCAGACGGGAAATGTAAAATGCAGGCGGCGGTTTACGCCGCTTTTCGTTTATGATATCTTGCGGTTTTGTTGACTAATTTTTCTGATTGTTGTAAAATGGGCATATACAGAGGTGATAAAATGGCAAACAAGAAAAAGACAAAATCAAATATACTGTCTATGACCTTGGCTGTGATTGCAGTTGTGCTCATAGCGTTGGCTGTTTCTGTAATGGGCGATGTGCTTTTTGGAAGCCTTGATACAGACAGTATCAAAATTAATATAGCTAAAAACCCCGATTCATCTTCGGTTGCGAGTTTGCTTAAAGAAAATGACGTAATAAAATATCCTTTTGTTTTCAGGATGCTTTCGTCGCTAAAAGGTGCAGACGACAGATATTATGAGGGCGATTTTGTAATAAAAAAGGGCACGGGCTACACTGCGATTATTAACGGCCTTACTTATCGCTCAAGCTATAAAACAACCGATATTACAATCAAAGAGGGCGCAACGCTTAAAGAAATTGCATCAGTTGTGGCAAAGACGGGATATGTCAGCGAAGAAGAGTTTAATAAGGCTCTTGACAAAAGCTACGATTATGATTTTCTTAAATCTGTAAAGCGTGATAATGCGCTTGAAGGGTATCTTTTTCCCGACACATACAATATATCAAATCAGATGAGCGCAGAGCAGATTATAAAATTGATGCTTAATCGTTTTGACGAGGTAGTAGGCGATGAATACGAAGCGGCAGCAAAAAAGCTTGGTTACAGCATTGATGAAATTGTAACGCTTGCATCGGTTATAGAGGCAGAGGCAGGCTCTGACAATGACCGTGCGCTTGTATCGAGCGTATTTCATAACAGATTAAAAAGCAAAACATACCCTTATCTTGAATCGTGTGCGACGGTGCAGTATATACTTGGTGAGCGAAAGGCTATTTTGTCAAAAAGCGATACAAAGATAAAATCTCCGTATAACACATATATAAACAAAGGTCTTCCGATAGGGCCGATATGCTCGCCGGGAAAGGCATCGATCGAGGCGGCGCTATATCCCGCGGATACGGATTATTATTTCTTCCAGTCGGACGAAAACGGTAAAATTTACTATGCGAAAACACTTTCGGAGCACGAAAAAATCAGAGTACAGATACAAAAGTAGTAAAAGGAGTTAAAAAATGCCTAACGAACAGGATATTACACATTCATATATAATAGATTTTGTGCGTTCTTCTCTTTCGCCGAGCAGCGATTTTTTAAAGGAGCTTGAAGATTATGCGCATGAAAACGGCGTGCCGATTGTACAAAAAGAGGTGGCGAGCTTTTTAAAGGTGCTCTGTATGACGCACAAGCCGAAAAACGTGCTCGAAATTGGCACAGCGATTGGATATTCGTCGCTTTTGATGCTCGAAGGCCTGCCACAAGATGCAAAAATCACGACAATCGAGCGTGATGAAAATATAGCAGAAATTGCAAGAAAAAACATACAAAAGGCGGGCTGCGCGGACAGAATAGATGTGCTAAGCGCCGATGCCGAGGTGCTTTTGCCCGAGCTTGACGGACAGTATGACATGATATTTATGGACGGGGCAAAGGCGCACTACATACACTTTCTGCCGCATTGTATAAGGCTTTTGAAGGTTGGTGGACTTTTGGTAAGCGACAACATACTCTATGGCGGTATGGTAACAAACAGAGAGCTTCTTATACGGCGCAAAATTACGATTGTAAAAAGACTTAAAAAATATATTGAACAATTATGTTCTGATAAAAGGCTTGAAACATCGCTTTTGTCTATTGGCGACGGAGTGAGCGTTTCATATAAAAAGCAGGACTGATATAAAAGAGGTAATAAAATGAATGATTTAAAAAACAAGCTCGAGCTTCTGGCTCCGGCGGGCGATATTGTGAAATTAAAAATGGCTATTTTATATGGCGCAGATGCGGTGTATATCGGGGGCGAGGCGTTTGGTCTTCGCACGGCATCGAAAAACTTTGATTTAAAGGATATGCAGGAGGGCATAAATTTTGCCCACGAGCGCGGCAAAAAGGTGTATCTTGCGACAAATATTATTCCGCACAATGCTGATATTGAGCGCTTTAATGATTATCTTGACAACGTAGTTGCACTTGGCATTGATGCGCTTATTGTAGCGGATATCGGCCTTTTCTCACTCATAAGAAGGCGTTATCCCGAGCTTGACATTCACATCTCAACTCAGGCAAACAATGTTAATTATCTGAGCGCAAACGTATGGCACGAAATGGGCGCAAAACGCGTTGTGCTTGCGCGCGAGCTTAGCCTTGAGGAAATAAGACAAATACGCGAAAATACGCCCGAGGAGCTTGAAATAGAGGCGTTTGTTCATGGTGCAATGTGCATTTCATATTCGGGAAGATGTCTTCTTAGCAATTATCTTACAAAGCGCGATGCAAATAAGGGCGAATGTGCACAGCCATGCCGTTGGAATTACGCACTTGTCGAGGAAAAACGCCCCGGTGAATATATACATGTAGGCGAGGACGAGCAGGGAAGCTTTTTCTTTAACTCAAAGGATTTGTGTATGATTGAGCATATACCCGAGCTTGTAAAAAGCGGTATTACAAGCTTTAAAATTGAAGGAAGAGTAAAAAGTGAATATTATGTTTCGACAGTTGTGCAGGCGTATCGCACCGAGCTTGACAGATATATTGCTGACCCTGAGGGGTATAAATTTGATAAAGAAAGCTTAAACGAAGTGTTAAAGGTGAGCCATAGACCGTATACGCATGGTTTTTACTTTGGAAAAACAGATGCAAATTCTCAGGTGTATGAAACAAGCTCATATATACGTGATTATGATATTGTGGGTTTTATAACCGATTATGATGAAAAAACAGGAATTGCCACCGTTGAGCAGAGAAATAAAATGAATATCGGCGATACGATAGAGATAATTCAGCCGGGAAAGCCTTATTTTTCTCAAAAGGTGGAGTGGCTGAAAAACGCAGAGGGTGAAAGTATTACAAGCACCCCTCACGCACAAATGGTTTATACAATGAAAACCGACAAGCCCGTTACCAAAAACGCAATGATAAGGCGCGGAGAACTTGTAAGTGGCAAATAGGACTTTGATAAAACAGCATACAAACATAAAAAGGTCTGTGGATATTGTTTCCACAGACCTTTCATATTACCCAATCAAACAGTTTTCTCAACGGGTTTTTTTATTTTTATGCTATACTCTATAAATTCATCACCATCAATTTCGCGCATAGAAGCATCCATTCCTGCGTCGCGTATCATTTTAATTGACTGGCGGATTGTGTTTATAATAAGCTTTACACTCTGATTGCCCATAAGAAAATTCTTTTTCTTTTGTTTTTTTGGCTCATTTTCATTTTTAAGATGCTGCTCGATAAGCTTTTCTGTTTGCGACACATTAAGCGAGCCTTCACAAACCTGCTTTAATATGCTAAGCTGCGTCTGTTCATCATCAAGACGCAACAGTGCGCGTGCATGCCGCTCCGTCAGATTGTTATCTGTCAGAATTTTTTTTACAAGCGGCCCAAGCTTTAAGATGCGTAGCTTATTTGCAATAGTGGATTGGTTTTTTCCGACTTTCAGCGCAACCTCTTCTTGTGTAAGATGATGCTGATTTATAAGGTGAAAATATCCCTGTGCCTCCTCCATATACGAAAGGTCCTCGCGCTGCAAATTTTCCAAAAGTGCCACAAGTGCCGAGTCGCTTTCATCAAATTCGCTTATTATTACTGGCACGCTTTCAAGCCCCGCCATTTTCGCTGCGCGAAGGCGTCTTTCGCCCGAAACAAGCTCGTATATTGTAGAGGTTTGCCGTCGTACGCATATGGGTTGGAGTATGCCGAAGCTTTTGATTGAAATGCAGAGCTCTTCGAGTGCTTTTTGGTCAAAGTGGCGTCTTGGCTGATATGGATTTGGCCTTATTGCGTGAATGGGTATATACATTACAGATTTTGTTTTTGGTGTGTTTGAGGTGAGCTGAATTGGTAAAATCATAATTCTTCCTCCTTTGTTTTCAAAACTTGTCAAGGGCTAAAAAAATAAAACGACCTTTAAACACATTATACAATAAGTAAAAATGCTTGCTTGCAAGGGCATTTTTACGCAGCCGTCAATGATGCAGTATGTGCAAGGCACAGATGGCGGCAACGCCGCAAAGACTTGCCAAGCAAGGCTTCTGCATACATTATACCATTTTTTGTTATAATGTGAAGAAAAATCGTCTTACGAATTTCGTATTAAAATTTAGTTTTTCGACTTTTTATATCGGTTTATTTAGTGGTTTATTGCCGCTTCTGGGGTATTTTGGAGCGGTGTTGGTGATTTTGTCAACCAATATTATCGAATGTGATAAGTCATAATCGGCTATATTTACTGCTTTTATGCAGGCATTCGCTCCACCAAGTGTAGCTATTGCATTTTTTGCTAATGCAAGCTCGTCATTTGCCGAAGGGCCTTTAAAAGCGGCAAATTTTGCGCCCACTTTTAAAAAGGGAATACAATACTCACTAAGCGTCGCCATATTTGCGACCGCTCTTGAAACGGCAAAATCGTACATCTCGCGGTGCTCTTGCTTGTGAGCAAGCTCTTCTGCTCTTGAATGTATACATTCTACATCCAAAAGTCCAAGTTCATTTACGCACAGCTTTAAAAACTCTACGCGCTTGTTAAGCGAATCGGCAAGTGTCAGCTTTATGTCGCCGCGTGCTATTTTAAGAGGAAGTCCCGGAAAGCCCGCACCTGTACCGACATCAATCATCCTGACATCTTTGTCTACATCACATACACCAAGAAGTGATACGCTGTCAAGAAAATGCTTTACAGCCACGTCATTTTTTTCTGTAATAGCGGTAAGATTTACCTTTTTGTTATAGTCAATCAAAAGCTCATAATACAACTTAAATCTGTCAAGCATTATTTCGTCGTATTCTATTTTTAAAGCTTCAAATCCTTTTTTTAAAATATCTTTCATATTTTATTCCTTTCGGAAAGCTATTATTTGTCCTGATTAAGCTGCGCTGCTTTGATAGCGTTTTTCATAAGTATTGCGCGTGTCATAACGCCCACGCCGCCGGGAACGGGTGTTATGTATGATGCCTTTTCCTTTGCACTCTCAAAATGAACGTCGCCGACCAGCTTGCCCTCATCATTTCTGTTCATTCCAACGTCAATTACAACTGCGCCCTCTTTAATCATATCGCCTGTAACAAATTCACCTTTGCCGATTGCAACAACTAAAATATCAGCTCGGCGCGTAACATCTGAAAGGTTCTTTGTGCGCGAATGACACACCGTAACTGTACCGTTTTTGTGCAGTAGCAGCATCGCCTGTGGCTTGCCGACAATATTGCTTCTGCCTACAACGACACACTCTTTTCCCGATATGTCAATTTTATACTCTTCCAAAAGCTCCATTACGCCCGCAGGTGTACACGGAAGAAAATCATAGTCGCCAATCATAATTTTGCCTACGTTTATCGGATGAAATGCGTCTACATCCTTTTTTGGATCAATCGCATCAAGAATAGTTTTCTCATCAATATGAGAGGGAAGCGGCAGCTGCACAATAAAGCCTGAGACGCTGTCATCATTGTTAAGCTCTGATACAAGCGCTAAAAGCTCGTCTTGTGTAGTAGACGCTGGAAGAGCATACTCTCTTGATGTTATGCCAACCTCTTCGCAGTCGCGTATTTTGCCTGCTACATATACCTTGCTTGCGGGATTTTCACCCACTATAACAACTGCAAGACACGGCTCAACGCCTTTGGCTTTTAGAATTTCTGCCTGCTCTTTTTGCTGCATTTTGACCTTTTTTGCCAAAGCCTTTCCGTCCATTATTATTGCCATTTTTGCTACCTCCGTTGTTTTTTATATTTTTATCTTTATTATTTTTATTGTTTTGCCACTCGCGTCCCTGACGCACCTCATACGGCGAGATAAGACAATCGCTTCCAAAGCCGATAAGGTCTTCGCGTCCCGCTTTTTTGAGTGCTTCAAAAACGAGCTTTTTATTGGCAGGATCTTTGTATTGTAAAAGTGCACGCTGCATAGCCTTTTCGTGCGGCTCGCGTGCGACGTATACGCTTTTTCCTGTTCGTGGGTCTATGCCCGTATAAAACATTGCGGTTGAAATAGTGCCTGGCGTGGGATAAAAATCCTGCACCTGACGGGGATTGAGCTTATGCTTTTTTAAAAACAGCGAAAGCTCTATCGCATCACTGAGCGTCGAGCCGGGATGTGAGCTCATAAGATACGGAACAAGATATTGTTCTTTTCCAAGCGAGCGGTTTATGTCGGTATATTTTTGCAAAAATCGCTCATATACCTTTGCCGATGGCTTGCCCATATATTTTAAAACGTTTTCCGATACATGCTCGGGTGCAACCTTTAACTGACCGCTTATATGATGCTCGCACAGCTCATAGAAAAACTCATCGTTTTTATCCGCCATAATATAATCATAGCGTAGCCCCGAGCGGACAAATACCTTTTTCACTCTGTCAAGAGAGCGCAGCTTTCTTAAAAGCGCAAGGTAATCCTTGTGGTCAGCGATAAGGTTTTTGCACGGAGTCGGGAAAAGACATTGTCTGTCCTTGCACGCACCTAATTTGAGCTGCTTTTCACACGCGGGATTGCGAAAATCTGCCGTAGGGCCGCCGACATCGTGAATATAACCCTTGAAGTCAGGCTCCCACGTAATTTTTTTTGCTTCATTAATAAGCGATTCGTGGCTTCGCGATTGTACTATACGCCCCTGATGGAACGTAAGGGCGCAAAAATTGCACGCACCATAACAGCCGCGACAGCTTGTGAGCGAAAATTTGACCTCGCTGATTGCGGGGATGCCTCCCATAGACTCATACATTGGATGATATGTGCGCATATATGGAAGAGCATATACAGAGTCAAGCTCCTTTGTATTAAGCGGCATCATAGGTGGATTTTGCACAAGCAGCTTATCGTGATGTGGCTGAATGAGGCGCTTGCCACGTATGGGGTCCTGATGCTCGTATTGTATGCGCGTCGCATTTGCATACGCCATTTTATCTGACGATACATCTTCAAAGCTCTCAAGTGTTATACCGTCGATATCTTCGTCTTTTTTTGCCACATAACATGTGCCGTTTACAAATCGTATCTTTTTTATATTTATACCTTTATCAAGTGCATCGGCTATCTCGGCAATCTGCTTTTCGCCCATGCCATAAATAAGCAAATCGGCGCGAGAGTCAAAAAGCACCGAGCGGCGCACTTTGTTTGCCCAGTAGTCATAATGTGCAAATCTTCGAAGGCTCGCCTCGATTCCGCCGATTATTATAGGGATATCGCCAAACGCCTCTCGTATGCGGTTACAATATACAATAACGGCTCTGTCAGGACGATAGCCGCTTTTGCCGCCTGGTGAGTACATATCGTCAGAGCGTGGCTTTTTTGCTGCGGTATAATGCGCAACCATAGAGTCAATGTTGCCTGCGCTTACAAGTACGCCAAGACGTGGTCTGCCGAATTTTTTAAAATCCTCACAATCTTGCCACGAAGGCTGTGGTAGCATCGCAACGCGGTAGCCCTTGCTTTCAAGAACGCGTGATATTATCGCATGGCCAAAGCTTGGATGGTCAACGTATGCGTCGCCCGAAACATATAAAAAATCGGGCACGTCCCATCCGAGTTTATTCATTTCTTCTCTGTTTACAGGTAAAAAGTCGTTCATATCTATCTCCGATTAGCTTATCTTGCCTCAAAAAAGTACTCTTTTCCATCGCTGCAACGTATACGCCATACTGGAACGGCAGTTGCGAAGGTGTGATGTGTATTTTTTTCTCCTGTTATATATCCAAGGTCAATTTGCACAATAGTGTTTGAACCATTTTTTATGCGCAAATCATCGCGGGCAAAGTCTAAAAGAATACTTGTGATTGGCTTTACGCGTGCAGTATCGTTTGAAAAAGCGCTCTGCCCGCTTGAAGGGACAAACCAGCTTCCGTAAAGACGTGTAATACCATTTTTGGTTACCTGTGCTTCAAAATATGAATCAAGCAGGGCATATCTGTCTATTTTTTGATTTATATATACAGTATAACCATTATCATTTTCTGTTACATATGAGTTTAGCATATTGTTTTCAAAGCCGTGCTTTCCAAGCCACTCGGCTACGCATCGCTGCGCTGATGAAGCGGTCAGCTCTTTGATATTATCCAAAGGTGCAGAATCTGTATACAATATCATATCACCTTCAAGAGAAAGTCGCATGGTGGAAGATGCGTAGTGTCCGCCCGAAAGCGATGCTGCTTGCTCGCCAAGGATTCTTTTTGCAAATTCATCAAAATCAGATACGCTGTTCTGGACGTCAATTGCACCGAGCTTTGGCGTTTTTGTCGGAATAATATCTGACTTTACAAATATATTATTGCGCTGCAAAACCTCGACAGTCTGCTCAATTGTCTGGGCCTCTATCACGGATAGACGCATATCGGATTTTACCATAGTAAAAATCAAAAATATATTTATTGACACGAACAAAACTATAAGCCAGTTCTTCGCTCCGGACCAATTCATTTTATCTCACCTGCCTACATATATATTGTGCCTTATATTACAAAAAAAATCAAGAGGTTTTCTAAGTTTTACCCAAGAAAACCTCCGTTTTTTAGTGTTTATCCATCTTATTTGATAAAGCTTGTGATAACGCTTATAATACCTACCAATCCACAATATATCGAAAAGATATAGAATTTGTTTTTATTTAAAAGATTTATAAGAAATTTTATCGCAAGTATTCCCGAAACTGCCGCCGCGATAAAACCGACTGCAAGAGGAGCAAGCTCCACACTAAAGCCACCGTTTGCAATAAGCTCGCCGCCTTCTAAAACGGCTGCACCAAGTATAGCCGGCAGCGACATTAAGAAGGAAAATTTTATTGCAAAATCCTTTTTATAACCAAGTGCGCGTGCTGCCGTTATCGTCGAGCCGCTTCTTGAAAGTCCGGGCATAAGCGCACATGCCTGCATAATACCAACCCACAGGGCACTTTTGTACTTCGCATTTGATGCATCGATGCTGCCTTCTTCAAATCTGTCAATCAAATACATAAGTGCGGATGTAAACAGAAGCATTATTCCTACGGTCAGAACGTTTGAAAGTGCAGCGTCCAAATCTAGAAGCTTAAACACAAAACCTACAACAATGGCAGGGATTGTAGCTATAATAAGCATAACAAGCATACGTCTGTACGGGCGCTCAAAATCGAATTTGCCACGGAATATGTCGGCTATCATAAGGAAAAACTCCTTTATAAGCTCTGACACATCCTTATAATAAACAAAACACACCGAAATAAATGTTGCAACGTGCAAAAGCACATTAAACGCGTTGCCTTCATCTATATTAAGATTTAAAAGCTCTCCGAAAATTACAAGGTGTCCCGAGCTTGATACAGGTAAAAACTCGGTCAGTCCCTGCACAAGTCCCATTATAAGTGCTTCAAATATACTCAAAAATAATCAGCGCCTTTCATTTTTGAAAATTATATATCGTCATCCTCGTCGTCATCAGAATCTTCTGTAACCGGCTCATCTGCCACCGGTTCGTCAGATTCTTCAGGCTTTGCTGTTTCTTCAGCTTCTTCCTCTTCGGGCTCTGCTTTTATATTTATGTCGTCAAGACGGCCAATATACTCACTGAGTGTATTTTTTGCATCTTGTCTTATTTCAAGTATGCGATCTTTTTCGCTGCGGATTTTTGCACGAAGCTCCTCAAGCTCAAGCTCAAGCCCCGAACGCATCTTGCTTGTTTCAAGACGTGCCTCTTCAAGCATTTTTTCAGCCTCTAATTTTGCATTTAAAAGTGCGTCTGCTATATATGCTCTTTCTTTTTCAAGAACAGCAATTTTTTCTGTAAGAGCCTTGTTATCCTTCTCAAGCTCTAAATTCTTTTTCTCAAGCTCAGTTTTTGTTTTTTCTGCTGACTGTGCACATTCCATAATGTACGCATTTACAAATTTTTTCTTATAACCGAATAATGATGTTTTAAACTTTCTTGGTGTTTCCATCGGGGAAAACGCCTCCTCTTATAATATCATAATATATAAATATATCCACGCCCAAAATGGCGAAAATACACCTAATTGATTAAATTCTACATATTTATATGTTTTTCCTTCTTTTGCGGCTTGTTTTTTCATAAAAATTTATAAAAATTCCCTTGACAAGATGCTGATTTAGTGATATTATGTTCACTATGGCACACATTTGTGCGCCATATACGGACAAGGAGTGATACACATGGCGACAAAACCTTCTTATCTGCTTGTTGATACTTCCGTATTGCCCGATATATTCGAAAAAGTTGTAGAAGCGAAAAGACTTCTTAAAACGGGAAAATGTAAAACAGCGAGCGAGGCGGCGCAGATGCTTAAAATCAGCCGTTCGGCATTTTACAAGTACAAGGACTGTGTTTTTCCGATTGAAGAAATGGGCAAGGACAGAATAATAACTCTCTTTATGGAGCTTGTAGACATTCCGGGCATACTTTCGCAGGTATTAAAAACGCTTGCACAGGCGTGTGTGAGCGTGCTTACGATTAACCAGAATATCCCTGTTGATAATTCGGCAAATGTTACAATATCGCTTCGTACAGAGGAAATGAACAAGTCGGTTGAAGCACTTTTAAAGAAGCTCAAGGCAATTGACGGAGTGAAAAAAATCGAAATAATTGCCGGAGAATGAGCGCGGAATAATAAAACTAAAAAGATATAGCTTGGGAGGAAAAAGCATGATTAATATAGCAATTTTGGGATACGGCACTGTCGGCTCGGGTGTTTATGAGGTAATTGGCACAAACGCTGATAGCATAAAGCGCAAAGCGGGCAAACAGATTGTCGTAAAAAAGATTCTTGATTTGCGTGATTTTGACGATCAT
This sequence comes from Oscillospiraceae bacterium, assembly GCA_015068725.1. Classification (GTDB taxonomy): domain Bacteria; phylum Bacillota; class Clostridia; order UBA1381; family UMGS1253; genus Aphodoplasma. Next base: position 25,538 of record SVKA01000001.1, read on the forward strand.
CCGCAAAAAGAGCTTTTTACAAAAAATTATGATGAAATTTTAAGCGACAACGAAATTGAGATTGTTGTCGAAACAATTGGCGGACTTGAGCCGGCGTACAGATTTACAAAATCCGCGCTTCTCGCAGGAAAAAGTGTTGTTACGAGCAACAAAGAGCTTGTTGCTGCTCACGGAACAGAGCTTTTAGGTATTGCAAGAGAGCAGAACGTAAACTATCTGTTCGAGGCAAGTGTTGGCGGTGGTATACCGATTATAAGACCTTTAAACGGATGCCTTGCGGCAAACGAAATTACCGAAATTTTCGGAATACTTAACGGCACTACAAACTATATTTTAACGAAGATGATAAAGGATGGCATAAGCTTTGAAACGGCGCTTGCACAGGCGCAGGAAAAGGGCTATGCCGAGAGAAATCCTGCCGCTGACGTTGAAGGACATGATGCATGCAGAAAAATATGCATTCTTGCTTCGCTTGCTTTTGGAAAAGCCGTTGATTCATCCGTTATTCATACAGAAGGTATTACAAATATCACATTAGATGATGTAAAAGCTGCCGAAGCTCTTGGATATGTAATAAAGCTTATCGGATATACAAAGAGCGAAGAGGATAAGGTAATATGCAGAGTATCACCGATGCTTGTGCCAAATGACAATCCGCTATCGGGCGTTGAGGACGTATTTAATGCGATAATGGTTCGCGGAAATCAGGTTGGCGACGTAATGTTTTATGGCCGTGGCGCAGGAAAGCTTCCAACCGCAAGTGCTGTCGTAGCAGACGTGATTGATATAGTAAAGGGTTCTGATAATAAGAACTTTATCTGGGAATCATCTGACAAAGATTATATAGATGATTACAAAAAGGCAGAAATTGCGATGTTTGTACGCGCAAGCGGCACAGACGAGGCAAGTGTAAAGGCTTTGTTCGGTGATAAAACTGTTGTTTTAAACAAAACTGAGCTTTGCTTTATCACTCCTGCCGATACAGAGGAAAATCTTGTTAAAAAGCTTTCAATGCTTGACGGTGAAGTGATAACTACAATAAGAGTTATGCAGGACTGATAGCATAATATATAGTAAAAAGAATTTCAAGGAGGATATAACTGTGGGTTTAGTCGTACAAAAATTCGGCGGAAGCTCTGTGGCGAACGCTGAAAGAGTTTTTAATGTTGCACGTACTATTACGGAAACGTATAAGGAAGGCAACGAGGTTGTTGTAGTTGTATCGGCACAGGGTGATACGACAGACGAGCTTATAGAAAAGGCAATGGAAATTAATAAAAAGCCTTCAAAAAGAGAAATGGATATGCTTTTATCATCAGGTGAGCAGATTTCGATTTCGCTTCTTGCGATGGCGATTGAGGCGCTGGGCTTTCCTGTAATATCGCTTACGGGATGGCAGGCGGGCATGAAAACAAATTCAAATTATTCGATTGCGCGTCTTAAAAAGATTGATACGGAAAGAGTTCGTAGTGAGCTTGACAAAAATAACATCGTTATTGTGGCAGGATTTCAGGGAATTAACAAATATGACGATATTACAACGCTTGGACGTGGCGGCTCGGACACATCAGCAGTTGCACTTGCGGCAGCACTTCATGCAGATGTGTGCCAGATATATACAGATGTTGACGGTGTATACACGGCTGACCCGCGCATTGTAAAGGATGCAAAAAAGCTCGACGAAATTTCATACGATGAGATGCTTGAGCTTGCATCGCTTGGTGCAAACGTTTTAAATAACCGCTCGGTTGAAATGGCTAAAAAATATAATGTAAAACTTATGGTTCTTTCAAGTCTTCACAAGGCTGCGGGAACAATTGTTAAGGAGGTAAATGACGTGGAAAAAATGTTGGTTCGCGGTGTAACGCGCGATAATGATACTGCAAGAATTTCATTACTTGAGGTGGAGGATACTCCTGGGAAGGCATTTAGCGTATTTTCGCTTTTAGCAAAGCATAATATCAATGTGGATTTGATTATACAATCAATAGGAAGAAACAATACAAAGGATATCAGCTTTACAGTAGCATCTTCAAATCTCGACGAGGCACTAAGCGTGTTAAATGAAAATAAGAGTGTAATTGCTCCAAAGGATATTCAGTGGAACGACGACGTTTCAAAGGTATCAATCGTTGGTGCAGGTATGGTTACAAATCCGGGCGTGGCTGCAAAGATGTTTGAGGCGCTATATAAGTCAAATATCAACATTCATATGATTGCTACAAGCGAGATTAAGGTATCTGTACTTATTGACCGTAAGGATGCTGAGCGTGCAGTTGTAGCAATTCACGACGAATTTGACATGGCCAACTGATAAATATGATATTTAGGGAGAAATCCGATGAATAATAATGCAAAGGAAGAGCGCGAGGACATATTAGAGGGTAGAAATCCTGTGTTTGAGGCTCTTAAAAGCGGCAGACAGATTGACAAAATTCTTATTGCAAAAAATGACAACAAAGGCTCGATTGCCCGCATACTTTCGCTTGCAAAGGAAAAACGCATACTCATAAGCGAGGTCGAGCGAACAAAGCTTGACGCTATAAGCTCGACGGGCGCACATCAGGGAATTATAGCCTATGTTGCGGCTGCGTCTTATTCAAGTGTGCAGGAGATTTTGGATTATGCCAATGAGCGCGGCGAGCCGCCTTTCGTAATTATATGCGATTCATTAAATGACTCGCACAACCTTGGTTCGATTATACGTACGGCGCATTGCTGCGGAGTGCACGGCGTAATTATACCAAAGCACAGAAGTGTGGGACTTAGCGCCGCATGTGCAAAGGCTTCGGCAGGCGCGGTTGAGTACACAAAGGTTGCAAAGGTAACAAATCTTTCAAGGTGTATCGAGGATTTGAAAAAAGCGGGGCTCTGGATTTGCGGAACAGATGCTGATGGTGAAAATGACATTTACTCAGCAGACCTTTCGGGACCGATTGGAGTAGTCATAGGCTCTGAGGGGGAAGGAATGAGCAGACTTGTAAAAGAAAGCTGCGATTTTCTTGTGCGTATCCCAATGAAAGGGCAGATAAATAGCTTAAATGCCTCTGTTGCGGCGGGTGTGCTTATGTACGAGGTTGTCAGAAGAAGAAATTAAAGTGGCAATATAAAAGACGATGCAAACAAATTTTGCATCGTCTTTTTGTGTGTAATAAATATTATTTACGCGTTTTTACGGCTTATTGCTTTTTCGGCATATTTAACAATGTGCTCGCAGCTTAGTTCATACGCATCAAGAAGCACAGACGGCTTGCCCGATGCACCGAATTTGTCGCGTATACCAACAATTTCAATCGGGGTGGGGTGGCTCATAGCGAGTACGCCACAGACCGCTTCGCCAAGACCGCCAATTATATTGTGCTCTTCTACGCATACAACTGCGCCAGTTTTCTTTGCGCTTTCGATTATAATATCTTCGTCAATCGGCTTTATTGTGGGCATATCCACAAGGCGCACGCTTACGCCGTTTTTGGCAAGCTCATCTGCCGCTTTTACTGCCTCATGCATCAAAAGTCCCGTTGCAATAATTGTAACGTCGCTTCCGTCGCGAACCAATCTGCCCTTGCCGATTTTGAATTCTCCATATTCTGCCTCGTCAAAAATCATCGGCATTGGAAGTCTGCTTACACGAAGGTATGCCGGCTTGTCATAATTCACAAGCGCACGCACCGCAGCTGCGGTTTCAACTCCGTCAGCGGGGGAGATGATTGTCATATTCGGGATTGCACGCATAAGTGCAACGTCCTCTATACACTGGTGCGACGCACCGTCCTCGCCCACTGTAACGCCTGCGTGTGAGCCGACAACAACAACGGGAAGAGATGGATATGCAATAGAGTTTCTGACTTGTTCATAGGCTCTGCCCGCAGCAAACATTGCAAAGCTTGCAGCGAAAACCTTTTTGCCGCACGAAGCGAGTCCTGCTGCAGTTGCCATCATATTGCCCTCGGCAATTCCACAGTTTATGTGGCGCTCGGGATACTTATCTTTAAAAAGTGCTGTCATCGTCGATTTGCTAAGGTCGGCGTCCAAAACCACGATATCTTCTCTTGCGCCCAAAGCGGCAAGCTCTTGTCCAAATGCAAGTCTTGTTGCGATTGTTTTATTTTCTGCCATATCAGTTTTGCGCCTCCAATCCCTTAATAAAATCGTCAAGCTCTTTGATTGCCTGATTGTATTGCTCTTCGTTAGGAGCGCTGCCGTGCCAGCTTGCCTCGCCCTCCATAAACGATACGCCCTTGCCCTTTATGGTCTTACAAATAATAGCTGTGGGCTTGCCCTTTGTATTTTTTGCCTCGTTTACGGCATTTTCAATCTGGTTATAGTCATGGCCGTCAATTTCGATGGTATGCCAGCCGAATGCATCGTATTTTTCCTTAATTGGCATAGGATTCATTACCTTTGTGATGTCGCCGTCAATCTGAAGACCGTTGTTATCAACGAAAAGTGTAAGATTATCAAGCTTGTAATGAGCGGCAAACATTGCAGCCTCCCATACCTGACCTTCTTCAAGCTCGCCATCACCTGTTGCGGTGTATACACGGTAGTCTTTGCCACTAAGCTTTGCCGAAAGTGCCATGCCGTTTGCAGCGCTTACGCCCTGACCAAGCGAGCCCGTTGACATATCAACGCCCGGTACGCCCTTCATATCGGGGTGTCCCTGCAAAAAGCTTCCGTATTTTCTAAGCGATGCAATCTCGCTTGGTGAGAAAAATCCGCGCTCGGCAAGTACACCGTAAAGTGCCGGTGCACAGTGTCCTTTTGAGAGTACAAATCTGTCGCGGTCCGGATTTTTTGGGTTTTTAGGGTCAACATTCATCTGCTCAAAATACAAGTATGTTAACACGTCTGCTATTGAGAGTGAACCACCCGGATGTCCTGATGCGGCGTTATATACACCGGTAAGGGCACTTTTTCTTGCTTTTGCGGCAACAATGGTAAGCTCTTTTATTCTGCTGTTATCCATTTGATGCTTGTCCTCCTTAGCTTTATTAAATATATAATTTATTAATTACGTTCTTCTATTACATCATACGCCATACGCATAATTTCATACAATCTGTCGGTCTGTTTATCCAAATAAAGATATCCGATGAGCGCCTCAAAGCCTGTTGCCATACGATAATCAGCCATATCGGCATTTTTTGGAACGGTTGCAGACTTGGTGTTTCTTCCGCGCTTGTATACCGAAAGCTCGTTTTCAGAAAGATTGTCTATAATGGCTTTTATACTGTTTGCCTGTGCGTTTGCCTTTACATAGTGTATCGCCATTTTGTGCAGTTTATTCGCACTAAGTGAGCCAAATTTCATAAGGCGTGTGCGAACATACAGCTCATATACCGCGTCGCCCACAAAAGCGAGCGTGAGCGGTGAATACAAATTTGGATTTTCAATTTTTTCGTCCGGTATATATGGCATCGGTGCGCCTTCCTTTTATCATACAGATATTTTCTATTTTCTTTTCCACTTTACGCCGCCGGCGGTATCCTCAAGAATAATTCCCATTTCGGTAAGCTTATCGCGAATTTCATCGGCGGTCTTAAAGTCCCTGTTTGCTCTTGCTTCGCTGCGCTTTTTAATAAGCTCTTCGATTTCTGCGTCAAGCTCGTTTGACTCAGCTTTTCTCAAAATGCCCAAAACGGCTGAAAGCTCGTCAAAAAGCGAGAGTGCTTTTTCAAGCGTCGCCTTTGAAGGCGCATCTGAGCCGTCAAGTGCACTGTTTATCGCACGCGACAAATCAAACATCGAGGCAATCGCACCCGCGGTATTTATATCATCATCCATCGCCTCACAAAAAGCTGCTTTGCATTTATCAAGCTGCGAGATAAAATCTTCATCACTACCGCTTTTTTCAGGCGCGCTGCCAATGGCAAAACAGAGCTTGCTTTTACAGTTATAAAGTCTTTCAAGTGCTGTGCCTGCCTGAACAAGAAGCTCGCGCGAAAAGTTAATCGGACTCCTGTAATGAGCGCTCAGCATAAAAAAGCGTACTATTTCGTAGTCAAAATCCTTTACAATATCACGCACTGTAAAGAAATTGCCCTTCGATTTACTCATTTTTACGTTGTCGATATTTATATAGCCGTTGTGCAGCCAGAAATGTGCAAACGGTTTTTTATTTGCGGCCTCGCTCTGCGCGATTTCGTTTTCGTGATGGGGGAAGATAAGGTCTTTTCCGCCTGCGTGAATATCAATCGTTTCGCCAAGGTACTTTGTCGCCATAGCGCTGCACTCGATATGCCAGCCCGGACGTCCCATGCCCCACGGACTTTCCCATGCAGGCTCTCCCGGTTTTTGAGCCTTCCACAGTGCAAAGTCCATAGCGTCCCTTTTACGCTCGTCAACGCTTATTCTTGCGCCCGCTTCAAGCTCGTCAAGCGGCTGATGTGAGAGCTTGCCGTAGTCTTTGAATTTTTTTGTGCTGTAATATACGTCGCCATCAACCTCGTATGCATAGCCCTCGTTAATAAGCTTTGTAACAAGCTCAATTATCTCAGCGATATGCTCTGTTGCGCGCGGATGAACGCTTGCCGGCTCTATACTGAGCCCCTCTGCATCAACCTTGTATTCGGCGATAAATCTGTCCGCAAGCTCGGATACGCTGATGCCTTCTTTGTTTGCGCGGTTAATCATTTTATCATCTATATCAGTAAAGTTTTGAACAAAAGTAACCTTGTAGCCACAATACTCAAAATATCTTCTGAGTGTATCAAATACGATAAACGGACGCGCGTTTCCGATGTGGAAAAAATCGTACACAGTAGGGCCGCAGGCATAAATTTTAACCTCGCCCGGAGTGATAGGCACAAATTCTTCTTTTTGACGTGTAAGTGAATTATAAAGTTTCATATTTTTTCTCCAATCCATAAGCTTTATAATGTTTTATTATTATCTTCATTGTTGTTTGCAATACGCTTTTCAAGTGCTTCAATGCGAACCAGAAGTTTGCACATTTCCATACTTACCGGGTCGGGAATGTGTATCTGGTCAAGGTCAGATGCGCTTGCTATGCGCACGCCTGCTCGTCTTGCCACGCGGGCAGGAACACCCACGCATGTAGAATTTGGTTCTACTTCGGAAAGCACAACAGCATTTGCGGCGATTTTTGAATTGTCGCCCACCTTGAACGGCCCAAGCACCTTTGCGCCCGCGCCAACCATAACGTTGTTGCCAAGTGTGGGGTGGCGTTTTCCGTGGTCTTTGCCCGTGCCGCCAAGCGTTACGCCCTGATATATCGTACAGTTATCGCCGATTTCTGCCGTTTCACCGATGACAACACCGGTGCCGTGGTCTATAAAAAGACCTTTGCCGATTGTTGCGCCGGGATGGATTTCAATTCCCGTCCAGAACTTTGCGCACTGCGATATCCATCTGGCAATAAATTTTATATTGTGGCGATAAAACCAGTTTGCAACTCTGTGATGCATAAGTGCGTGCAAGCCCGGGTAAAGCAAAAAAACCTCAAGGCTGTTTCGCGCCGCAGGGTCGCGTTCAAGTATTGCTTTTATATCATAACGAAGTCTTGAAAACATATAAAAACTCCCATTTTTTTAATAAACAAAAAATAATTACTGATATTTATATTATATAGGTTTTATTTAAAAACGTCAATATAATTGCGAAGGTTTGTAAAATGTTTTTCCAAAAAATATCACTTTATATTAAATTTGGCAACAAAAATTAGAGTTTTGTTAAAAATATTCAAACATTTCGTGTGAAAATGTGCAGAACAAACAAAAAAATACGTTCCAAGCCGTAAAGACATAGAACGTATTTTAGTTATTTTTTTAATCTGCAACAGTCAAAATACCACGCATTTCAAATATTTTTCTTGCTTTTTCGATTTCTGCTTGCGAGGGCACATCAATTTTTGGCATCACTTTATCCATACAGAGTGCCTCGTATTTTGTGTCGGTGAAATTGTGAAACGGCAGAATTTTTACTCTTGTGACATTTTTAAGAGTTAAAATAAAATCTGCGATTTTTTCCATCTGGTTATCGTTGTAGCCCGGCACATACGGGATTCGTATTTCGGTTTTCTTGCCATAATTGTCAATGCGTTTTAAATTTTCCAAAATCAATTTATTTGACGCGCCTGTGCATTTTTTGTGCACATCCTCGTCAAAGGCTTTGATATCGTATAAAAATATATCCGTATAGTCAATGACTTTTTCAATACTCTCCCACGATACAAAACCGCATGTATCAACGGCTGTGTGAATGCCCCTTTCTTTTGCAAGCATAAGAAGCTCGCGACACGCGTCAGGCTGTATAAGACATTCGCCGCCCGAAAGGGTAATGCCCCCACCCGAAGCTTCGTAAAAGTCGATGTCCTCTAATGCTATTTCTAAAAGCTTGTCGGCGCTATATTCTTTTCCGTATATTTTAAATGCTTTCTGTGGGCATACTGTTTCGCACTTTCCGCATTTAATACAAAGCTTGTCATCAAAGCTATGAGTGCCATTTGTAAACGTATTTGCATCGCACAGATGAGTGCACATGCCACAGTTAACGCATTTGTGCGCAAAGTATGCAAGCTGTGTATCCATTATAAGCCCTTCGGGGTTATGACACCACACACATCGCAGTGGGCATCCCTTAAAGAAAATAGTCGTTCTTATTCCGTCGCCGTCATGTACGGCAAAGCGTTTTATATCCATAATTTGCATAATTAATAATCTCCTTTATGCCATGTGGTCGGTTTGTTTTATAAACTCTTCCTGCTCCTCACGGCTAAGGTTTACAAAGTATACGTTCCAGCCGCACAATCTGACCTGCAGATTTTTGTATGCTTGCGGATTTTGTTGTGCTTTTCTCAGCGTTTTTGAATTTAAAACGTTGATTTGAAGCGCAATTAATCCCTTGTTCATGCATACTTTAATAATTCCAATCAGTGCATTAAGGCCGTCATCACCTTTAACAGCACTTTCGTGAAGCAATAAATCCAATACTGTGCCGTTGGGAATATTTGTGTAATCGACTTTGCATACTGAATTTATAAGTGCTGTTACTCCGTTTGAATCGGCGCCGAGCGATGCACACATATTCTTTGAAAGAGGCTCTTTTGCGAAGCGTCCGTCGGCGGTTGCGCCCGTACCTTCTCCAAATGCCATGCGCCAGTCGATTGAAAAAGTACCAAATCTATAGTGGCCGCCTCTGCCGTTAGGCTTACCATTTATGCACTCTGCAAGATAATCACAAAGCTCTGCTGCCATATTATCTGCCTCATCGCAATTGTTTCCATACTTATAGTCAAGGTTTTTGCACTTTAGCTGAAGGGCGCTATCCGTTTGCCAGTTGTTTGCAAGTGTCTGCGAGAGCTGCTCAAGTGTAACCACTTTTTCATCATAAACAAGCGTTTTTACCGCCATAATTGAATCAACTGCAGTTGCAAGGCCAAAGGCATTGATGGAGGAGTTGTTATATTTTGCTCCACTGCTGTAAACGTCAACGCCTTTTTCAAAGCTTGCGGGAGTTGCTGCTGAAAGAAATGGTGCCGACTGAATTTTGTCGTAGTTTTTTTCATAGCTTGTTATTATATCCATAGAGCCGTCGGCGAAAAAGCGTAGTTTTTCTTTGACTGCATCCATAAAGGCATCGAATGTATCAAGCGGCTTTTTGCCTTTTTCAATAAGCTGCTTTCCCGACAAAACATCAAAACCGTCAGAGAGTGTAAGCTCAACTGCCTTTGCAATGTTGATTCGTCCGTTGCATGTGCACGGAAGTTCGCCCTTCGCCATAGGTTCATAGCAGCCTACAATTTCGTAATTATGTGCATCTTTCTTTTCTGCGCCCGATTTGATAAGGGCGTTTTCTACAACCTCATCATTCATAAAGAGAAAGCTGTTGCGACCGTTTCGAATAGACTCTGCGACTGTTTTGAGCACTTTTTGGTCTATGTTCTTGTGGTATTTTATATGAATTTTTGGGTCGTGCGTATCAAGGGCGATATACTCTTCAAGTATAATATGCGTAAGGGGATTTGTTAAATCGTTGCCGTTCTCATCTGCGCCGCAAAGATAGAACGGAATATTTGCACCAAATTTGTGTGCGCGCATTTTCCACATAAAATATTTTAAATATTTTCTTGCTTCATCTTCTGTCATCTCACCGGTTTTTATATCGTTTTCATAGTATGGCCACAAAAGTGAATCAAGACCGCCGAGTGAGCGTACCCATGCGCTGTCTAAGTAGCATTGAAGCTCATAATATATGCAGATAAGCGAAAGTGCTTCAAAAAATGTTTTTGGAGCAGACTTTGAGAGTGTATACAGTGATTTTGCAGTTTTTTCAAGCTGCGGACTTTGTTCTTTTTTTGAATTTGCTTCGTCTGCAAGCCGGCGTGCAAACACAGCTGCGGCAGAGTATACAGTTTTTACACAAAGGTAAAAGTCTTTTTGGTTTTCTTTTAAAGAAGGATCGAGAAGTTTTTTGCCAGCGAGCTCAGCAATTCCCGAAAAACCGTTGTCTAATAAAAATTTCCAGTCAGGGCACGTGTGACCAAAATCGGAGTTTCCGTCAAAGGCGCATGCTGCTATAAAATCTGCGTATTTATCTAGAACGTGCTTTAGTTCGCATTTTTCTACTTCTGCCTGATTTGACATGCGTTTTTTCTCCGAGATATGACCATGCCTGATATTATCGGCAAAAAGAGTGTAGGGATTTACCTCTATTTGTGCATTTTTCAAAATGCATTCTATAACCTGCGCCTTTGCAAGCTGTCTTGATATGGGGTTTGACTCTATTCTAACACATTCTTGTAAAAGTTCATCAGGGCAAAGGCCTGATTTTTCGTTCCAGTTTGGTGATGTGTATTCGTTTTCTAAGATTTCTTTTGCGTTTTCAAAATTATTCATATATAACTCACCTCGTCTACAAGTATTGCATACAGACAGATAAAAGTAAATGCGCTTTTCAAACATTTTTGTACTTTTCGAACATTTTTTTTATAATATTTATTGCACCCACAACTGCGATATAGTATAATGTAGAAAAATGTCAGCGTGTATATTATAGAAAATAGAGGTATTTTGTTATGAGTACTATTTCACAGTTACAATTTCCTGTTACAAACATTCATGTAGTTATGCCAAGTGCTTGTCGCAAAGGGCGTATAGTAAAAACGAAGGGGCGTCATTCGGACTGTCTTGTCTATGTAACAAAGGGAAAAACAATATATACATTTGATGATTACAAGATTACGGTTAAGGAAAATGATATGCTGTTTTTGGCAAAAGACAGCATATATACAATGGATATTATCACGGATAGTTATGAGGTTTTATTTGTAGATTTTGACTTTTTAAATGAGGAAAATGTACCATATAAAAGCGAAGGTTTTTTCAATATGGCAGGAAAAAATTTTTTGAATTATTTTCAAAGTATGTATAATGTGTGGGTTTCGAAAAAACCATTTTATATAGTGCAAACGCACGCGATTGTAAATCAGATTTTATATGAGATTTACAAAACCACACAAAAAAATTATTTTTCAACAAAGGATTATGATACGATAAAGAATGCGGTTGATTATATCCACGAAAATTTTACAAAAACAGATATAAATATATCACACGTTGCAAGCCTTACAGACGTGGGGGAGGGGCATTTTCGCCGCCTTTTTGGCAAAATTTATAACACCTCACCTGCAAAGTATATAACTGAGCTTAGGATAAATTATGCAAAAGAGCTTTTGGGCTACAAAAACATTTCAGTATCACAAATTGCCGAAAATTGTGGCTATTCGGATATATTTTATTTTTGCAAGGTGTTTAAAGCTCTGGTTGGAATGACACCTACTGAGTTTAGAAAAAATACAGACGATGCTCAGAATATATGGTAGCATAAACAAAAACACCGCTTCGCATTGCGAAGCGGTGTTGTATTTTGATTATTCTTCGGGTGGATTATCCCAGTTGTGATATACATTTTGTACATCGTCATTATCTTCAAGCATTTCCAAAAGCTTGCTCATATATTTTATGTCATCCTCGCTTGTAAGCTCAACGGTTGTCTGCGGAATCATATCGATATCGGCAGAGCTAAGCGTATAATTTGCTTCAAGGGCTTCGCGTACGCTGCTGAAGTTGTCGGGGTCGCAAGTTATTTCATAATAACCTTCCTCGGCGCTAAAGTCCTCTGCACCAGCATCAAGCGCAGCCATCATAAGCTCGTCCTCATCCTGACCGTCTGCCTCGATGATTATAACGCCCTTTTTGTCAAACATAAAGCTTACACAGCCTGTCTGACCGAGATTGCCGTGAAACTTATCAAAATAGTGGCGCATATCGCCTGCAGTTCTGTTTCTGTTATCTGTAAGCGTTTCAACTATAACTGCAACACCGTTCGGGCCATAGCCTTCATATGTGATATCTTCATAGTTGTCGCCGCCCGTTTCACCTGCAGCCTTTTTGATTGTACGCATGATGTTATCGTTTGGCATGTTGTTTGCGCGCGCCTTTGAGATAATATCCTTCAATTTTGAATTGTTGTCGGGGTCAGGGCCGCCTGCCTTTACAACAACTGTAATCTCACGTGCAATTTTTGTAAAAATCTTTGCTCTTTGTGCATCGTTTGCACCTTTTTTTCTTTTAATCGTACTCCATTTGGAATGTCCTGACATTGTTTTTTCACTCCTATTTTTTATTTCCTAATCATATATTTTACCACATAATAATACAAAATTCAAGCCTGATTATACTAATTTTGTTTTCTCACGATTGTATAATCATCGCCCATGCGATAATACGGGCACTCACTAAATGTGCCGCTTATAAAACGCATCATCTCATCTTCGTCAAGGTTTTGAAGACATGTATAGCACTCATAGTCTTCGTCGTATGCATAATTTATGCAGTCATCACAGTTTGCTTTTTCCACAAATAAGCCTCCAATCAAAAAAGTGTCATAACTAAGTATACCATTATGAGTTTTTTTGTCAAGAATGTGTTGTATCCTTTTTACTTTTGTGGTAAAATGAAAAGCAAAGGTGGTGGGTAATATGAAGAAGATTATGTGCATCTTTGTTATGTTTGCAGTTATATTTTCGCTTTGCACAGCAGAACATATAAATGCAGACGAAAACGAAAGTCCTCTTACACGGCTTGAATCAGTTCACCTTCTTTCACAGCTTTTGACACACACGGGAGAGGGAGAGGTGTTTGCTGATACAGATGACAAAACAGCGGCATATTTACATAAAGCAGGTATTATACAAGGTGTTGGTGATAATAAATTTGAGCCGGATAAGCCGATGCTTGTGCAGGACTTTCTTGTAACACTTAAAAGAGTACTTGAAAGAGAGTGCCCGGATTTATTTTATAACAACCAGAAGGTGCGTTGGTATTACGACCAAAATGATATCTCTGAGTATGCACAAAGCCATATAAGATTTTTGTCGACAGTGGACATATATGATGAGGATGGCTTTTTAGAGCCTTTGAGCAAGGTTACAAATAGCTCGGCACACAAGTTTTTAGCTCAGGCGGGGGAGGCAATAAAAACGGCGCCCAAAAGCGTAAACGGACAAGCGTTTAAAGAAAAACCGACCATTTTGATGTATCACGTTATAGATTATCCGCAAAATGATAATGCGTATCTGTTTGTTACGCCCGAGGATTTTGAAAAGCAGATTAAGTATATGTATGATAATGGATATACGTTTTTGTTTCCGGAAGAGCTGTCGCTCTCGGATAGTGTGTCAAATCCGGTTGTAATCACGTTTGATGACGGATATGAGCAAACTTATACAAATGCTTACAGAATACTCAAAAAATATAATGCAAAGGCAACGCTCTATATTTATTCGGATATTATCGGTGAAGAAGGCTATTGCAATTCGACTCAGATTCGCCAGATGAGCGACAGCTCGGTTTTTCGTATTTATTCTCATGCGAAAACACATACAGATTTAACGCAAAAGACGCCCAAGCAGATTGAAGCAGAGTTTTCCGAATCAAATGATAAAATATACAATATTACAAAGCGCGAGGTAACATCAATTGCGTATCCGTTTGGCTTTTTTAATGAGGACGTGCTTTTTCAGGCAAAAAGGTATTATAAAAACGGGTTTGCGGTTAATAAGGGTAGAAATACAATGCACAGTATAACTCGCAAAACAGTCGATGGCACACAAGGGTTTGAAGATTTTTTAAAGTTAATACGATAAGAAGATAAATAAAATCGCACGAATTTAATTCGTGCGATTTTTATATTATTTTAGTTTGCTTTGTGCTTTAAGTCTTAGACTGTTATTCAGTATGCGTTTTCTTATTCTGAAGTTTTTGGGAGTTACCTCCAAGAGCTCGTCCTCACCAAGAATTTCAATCGCTTCTTCAAGGCTTAATTTCTTTGGCGGAATAAGTCTTAGCGCATCATCGCTTCCTGCTGCGCGTGTGTTTGTCAGTTGCTTTTTCTTGCATACATTTACACTTATATCGCCTATTTTTGGCGAAAGACCGACAACCATACCCTCATATACAGGGGTGCCTGGCTCAATAAACATAATTCCGCGCGCCTGTGCGTTAAAGAGGCCATATCCTACCGCTTCGCCTGTTTCAAATGCGACAAGAGAGCCTGTAAAACGGCGTGTAATATCGCCTTTGTATGGCTGATAGCCATTAAACACTGTATTTAATATACCTTCGCCTTTTGTATCGGTAAGAAATTCGCTTCTGTATCCAAAAAGGCCGCGGGCAGGAATACTATATTCAATTCTCATACGCGTACTGCCCTGAGGCGCCATCTGAATAAGCTCGGCTTTTCTTTGGCCCATTTTTTCCATTACGGCTCCGACGCTTTCTTCCGGAACATCAATTAAAAGCTTTTCCATTGGCTCGTGCAAAGCTCCGTCAATTTCTTTAAACAATACTCTCGGCGTGCTTACTGCAAATTCATAGCCTTCACGGCGCATCGTTTCGATGAGTATTGACAAGTGCATTTCGCCTCTGCCTGAAACTATAAAGTTGTCTGTTGTTTCGCCGTCGCGTACACGCAGCGAAACGTCTTTTAAAAGCTCGCGATAAAGCCTGTCGCGTAGTTGTCTTGAGGTTACAAATTTGCCTTCTTTGCCGGCAAACGGGCTGTCATTTACAGAAAAGGTCATCTCAACTGTCGGTTCGCCGATTTTTACAAATTCAATAGGCTCGGGATTTGTAGTTGCAGTAAGAGTATTACCGATTGTGATATTTTCAAGACCTGATACGCACACAATGTCGCCTACGCTTGCTTTTTCCACGGCTACACGTCCCGTTCCGTCTATCTGATAAATCGCGCCGACCTTGCCTTTGCCACTTACGCTCTTATCATGAAAATCGCATACCGCCACTTCCTGATTAAGAGAGAGACTACCACGCTCAATTCTGCCTATTGCCATTCTGCCGACGTATTCGCTATAATCGATTGAAGAGATAAGCATCTGAAAATCATCTTCGCTCTCACCTTCTGGTGCGGGCAGATAATCAACTATCATATCAAACAAAACGCTAAGGTCTTTTCCGGGCGTAAATGGTGCAGCCGAGGCTGTTCCGTCGCGTCCCGAGCAGAAAAGCACAGGACTGTCGAGCTGTTCATCACTTGCGTCAAGGTCGAGAAGTAGCTCAAGCACCTCTTCGCCAACCTCATCAAGTCTTGCGTCGGGACGGTCAATTTTATTTATTACAACAATGATTTTGTGTCCAAGCTCAAGCGCCTTTGATAAAACAAATCTTGTCTGTGGCATAGGACCTTCGGCTGCATCGACCAAAAGGATAACGCCGTTTACCATTTTGAGTACGCGCTCAACCTCGCCACCGAAATCGGCGTGCCCCGGTGTATCGACGATATTGATTTTGACGCCTTTATAATAAGCCGCCGCATTTTTTGCAAGTATCGTTATTCCACGCTCGCGTTCAAGTGCGTTATTGTCCATAACACGTTCTTCTACAACCTGATTTTCTCTGTATACACCGCCCTGCTTTAAAAGCTCGTCAACGAGCGTTGTCTTACCGTGGTCAACGTGGGCGATTATGGCAATGTTTCTCAAATCTTCTCTAATCAAAATATTCTACTCCCTGCTTTTGTATAATTTAATTTATATTATAACCCTTTTATACTCTGCAATTAAAAAATGTATTTTTCAGCAAGCTTCTTAGCCGGAAAAACACATTTTCAATATGCACTATAATATTTTATATGGTAATATGTATACCGGTTTATCTTTTATAGCCGCCGCTGAGCTTTGAATCAGAGCTACGCTTTAAAGCCTGCATTCTTTCATCACTGTCAGATTTGAATTTGTTCATCTTATCCTCAAAAGACATATCTGTGCTTTGTGTTTTAAGGCTCTGCCAATCAATATCGGCGGGACGAATCGGTCCTTTTGGCTGCTCCTTTGAAAAAGCTTTCTTCGTTTTCTTTTCTTCAGGTATTGCTTTTTTTATCGAAAGGCTGACCTTTCCGTTTTCGTCTATGCTTATAACCTTTACCTTAACGTCTTGTCCTTCTTTTAAATGGTCTGCTACGTTTTGCACATAAGATGATGCTACCTCAGATATATGTACAAGTCCCGTATTACCCTCGGGAAGTGATATAAATGCGCCAAAAGGCACAACACTTGCCACTTTTCCTTCATAAATTTTGCCGACTTCAACTGCCATAGAAAACAATTTCCTCCCTTAAAACCTTTGCATATGTATAAAAATTATTTATAATTTAAAAATTAGTTTTGTCCCGATATATCTATAAATACTTTTTCGTTTTCTTCTACCAGTCCAAGTCTTTCGCGTGCAAGCTGTTTTTGATAATCGTCTGTTTCATAAAGTGCTTTAAGCTCTTTATAATATGTTTTACTTTTTTCTTCGTTTTCGATTTGAGCTTCAAGCTCACTTATTTTTTTATCATAATCTGCCAAAAGGGGCTGCTGTATTAAAAACCGTATTCCTGCAAAAAGAAAAAAGGCTATCAAAATAAGGCGCAAAAAAAGCTTAACATTTTTTTTGCGTTTATTTTCACGTGCCTTTATAAATTCTTCTCTTGTCATACGCTTTTTGCCTCCTGTAAGGTTTACGACTTTTTCATAACGAGCCTGAGCTTTTTAAAGCTATGTTTAACCCAGGCATATAAAAGCGAAAACCTGTGAGCAGTATGCTGAAATCTTTTAAAAACCCAATATAATGGTCTTTTTATCATTTTATACAAAAAAACAAGCGGTGTCAAGATGATTTTCAAAATAGTTAAAAATATTTTTAGTGCAAAGCGCATAAGAGCGCCGAGCACCGTCATAAACAAGTGTGAAATTGTCAAAAAGTATATAATTGAGCCGAGAAGTACTCCGATTGCTTCGTGCCATCGTATTTCGCCGCCGCTTATACTAAACAGGGCAAAAAACATTCCAAAACTGATAATCAGCCAGAATAATATATCGGAAAGAGATGTGGTAAGATTTGAGCATAAAAAGGTTTTTCGTATTACACGAAATATATCAAAAACCATCCCTGAGCATACGCCGCAGATGCTCATGGCAAGAAATACATAAAGCTGCCCCGATACTGAAACCTCCATATATTTTTACACATCCTAACCGAACAGTTTTGACAAAAGTGAGCTTTTTTTTCCAAAGCCTGCCTCGTCGTGATAAACTACCTCGTCAACATCGCCTTCAATAATAAGCTCGCCCGTTTCGACATTGAACTTGTTTATATGAAGTCCTTCGCCCTTAATAGAGAGCGTTCCAAGTGTTGTTTGAAGTATCATATCACATTCGTCAAAGCTGTCTACATCTTCTACGCCCGACACGCTTATTCTGCGCCTTGATTCGATTATAATATTCTGCACATCGTCGCGTTGATTTTTTTGCATACTCTGTTCTATAATAGCCATAAAAAAAGCCTCCTAAAATATAGTCTTTGACTATACATTATGAAGCTTTTAGCTTAAATATGCTAATTAATTATTTTATAAAGTCCGTCGGCGTCGCCCTTTAGCACGTGCTCGGCTATGTTTACAACCTGTGCGCGAAGTAGCTTTTCGCCAAAGCGTATTTCGATTATATCGTCAATTTTCACATCGTATGATGCTTTTGCAATTTTGCCGTTAACGCTTATTCTGCCCGTATCGCACGCTTCGTTTGCAACGCTTCTGCGTTTTATAAGGCGCGATACCTTCAAATATTTGTCAAGCCTCATATATTTCATCCTTTGCTTTGATAGTCTGATACATAAAAAAACAACCCCGACGGCATAAGAGTCGGGGCTGAATTTTTTGCAATTAGTTTATAGCGTCCTTTAAAGCTTTACCAACTTTAAATGCAGGAACCTTTGATGCAGGGATGATAATCTCTTTGTTTGTCTGAGGATTTCTACCCTTTCTCTCAGCTCTTTCTCTTACTTCGAATGTACCGAAGCCAACCAATTGTACTTTCTCGCCCTTTTTGAGTGCGCTCTCGATGTTTGCAATAAATGCGTTTATTGCTTTTTCAGCATCTTTCTTTGAAATATCAGCGCTACCTGCAACGTTTGCGATTAATTCAGCTTTGTTCATTTTACATTACCTCCTAAAAATAGTATCTTCTTGTACTTTCTGCATTTTATTTTTAATTCCTTTTATTTTTTAAAAAAATTTTTTATTTTTTTCGATTTTTGCTTGCTGCCAAAGGATTTCAAGCTCTTCAAGGGACAAATTCGACAAATTTTGAGAGTTTTGTTGTGCAAGTTGCTCTAAAATGTCGAAACGGTCTATAAACTTATCTGTGGCGCGCCTTAACGCTTCTTCGCTGTTTATTTTCAAAAAACGGGCTGCGTTCACTACTGAAAACAGTAAATCTCCGAGTTCTTCTGCGGCGTTTTGGGTATCATTTTTTTCTATCGCAAGATAAAGCTCGTCGGTTTCTTCTCGTATTTTGTCAAGAACGCCTTTTATATCGTCCCAGTCAAATCCGACATCAGCTGCCTTTTTTTGCACCTTCTGTGCACGCATAAGAGCGGGTAGTGCTACGATATCACGCATAGCCTCCGTCTGTGATTTTAACCCTTTTTCCTTCTTTTTATTCTTTTCCCATGTTCCAAGAGCCTCGCTTGCATCCGATGCCTTGTCAGCTCCAAATACATGGGTGTGTCTGTCAATCATTTTCTGGCTTATTTCATATACAACATCGTCAAAATCAAAGGCACCACGCTCACTTGCAAGCTCGGCATGAAAGACCACCTGAAATAATAAATCTCCAAGCTCGTTTGCAAACATAGCATCATTGCCTTTTTCAAGAGCGTCTATCGCCTCGTATGATTCTTCTATCATACAGTTTTTTATAGAATCATGCGTTTGTACCTTATCCCACGGACAACCATTCTCGCCGCGAAGCATTTTTACAATTTCTCTTAGCTCGTCAATTGTATATTTTTTCTTTTGATTATTTTGCATCGTAGTTTTCTCCTTTGATTATTTCATAATGTGCAATCTAACAAGTAACGCATAAATTTTATCGCCCTTTGGCAAAAGTATAATATCTTCTTTTTTAACACAACGGACAAAAAATATCATCACACCGTAAACGACACACGCAAATGCTATTGCGCATAATAGCGAGATAACATACTGCGAAGTGATGCGGAAAATAAAGTCATAACAAATCACAGTTGCCGCGCCCATTACAATTACACTAAGAAGCGGCTTTACAACAAAGTCAGAAAGCTCGTATGTAATACCCGTTATTTTCTTTATAGATATCATATTAAGCGTCATAACAGTTAAATAGCATAAAAACGTACCTATTGGTGCGCCGTTTATATTTATTTCGGGATTGCTTACCAAAATAAGATTTGTTATAACCTTAACGGCACCGCCAATTGCCATATTTACAACGGGACGCCACACATGACCGTACGCCTGCAAAATAGCGTTGCTTGTCTGTACCAAAGTTACACATGCAACTGCAAGGCCCATTACATTTAAAAGGAACGAATGTGAAGCGTCGTGGTACAAAAGCTGCAAAATCGGTGATGCCATTACGCTAAGGCCAACTGCGCACGGAAATGCAAACAAAATCGTTATGCGAAGCGCCGATTTTGCCGTTTCAGTAGCGTGCTTTCGCGCACCCCGACTAATTGCTGCCGATATGGTCGGCACAACACTTACAGAAATTGCCGCGATTACGGTTGGGGGCACGTTAAACATTGTAACCGCGCGCGTTAAATATCCATAAAGGCTCAGTCTTTGCGTTTCGCCATAGCCAAGGTGAGCAAGCTGGTTCATAATCATGGTTGTATCTATAAGTGAGGTCAGCGTAAACACGGATACACCGAGAGTAATCGGTATTGCGGTTGCAATAAGACTTTTTAAAATTTGTCTGCCGCTTTTTGCATCTGTGGCATTTGTATATGAAGCTTTGTCTTTTTTTAGACGCTTAGAGATTACCTTGTTTCCTGTCCAGAGCACGATAAAAGCAAAAAGCGTTCCAAACGTTACGCCGCCGATTGCACCTGCGGCTGCGTATTCGATGCCCATAGGAAGAAAATACAGTGCCAGAAACAATCCCATACAAAGCTTGCCGAGTGATTCGACAACCTCGCTCACAGCGGTGGGAATCATATTGTTCATACCCTGTGAATAGCCGCGGTATGCCGACATCATCGCCGTAAATAAAAGACTTGGTGCAAGTGTCATCATAGCAAGCGATGCCGATGGAGCGCTAAGAAGCTTTGAAAAAGGCTTTGCCCCAAAAAACAGTATCGAAAATCCGCATATACCAAAAACAAGCATAAGAGCCTTTGCTATCGAGAAAACTCTCTCAGCTTCGCGCGCATTGCCTCGCGCATAAGACTCAGACACCATTTTTGATATTGCAACGGGAAGCCCTGCGGTTGAGAGCATAAACAACCAGTTATATATTGTATAGGCTGAATTGTATATCCCCATTCCTTCCGTTTTTAAAATATACGCGTCGAGCGGAATTTTAAAAATTGCACCAATAATTTTTATTATGATATGTGATGCGGCGATAATAGCCGCGCCGCACAGAAAATTCTGTTTTTTTACAGCTGTTTTTGTGATTTTATTTTCCAAGAAAAAATACCTCCCGAAAACTTATTGTAATTATTATACCAATTAAGAGCATCAAATAAAAGACTTTTTTTAAAATTATATTTATTTAATTCATTTTTTATAAAAAAAATCACATACTAAATGCGTAAAAAACATTACAAAAAATTTTGTATATGTTTTGAGTATATGTAAAATTTTATGTAAAAGGAGCCGTTAAAATGAGTACAATGGGATTTGTAAAGGGAATGATTGCTGGCGCGGCGGTCGGCGGAGCAGCGATGCTTATGCTTGACCCGATTACGCCAAGACAAAGAAAAAGAGTAAAAAGACAAGCCGTTGCAGCGTGGAGAAACATAGAGCATGTGGCGGATGAGTTTATGCGAATGAAAAGATAGAGGACAAAATTTTTTGGATTAAAAAAATAAAAAAGTTTTAATTTGGCTGGCTTATTAATTAATGCACGCACCTTCTTTATTTGTCTGTATACGCAAAGAGCGCTCCGGTTAACTTAAATACGAAGGCAAAAGCCTTTAAAAATCAGCTTGGGAAGTGAAGTTTTTGGCACACAAAAAAAGTTTGATTTTTGCTTTGGCACTTCTTTTGCTAATATCGCCGCTTATCGTGTGCGCCATAACGCTTAACCGGGCACTTCCGGACAATCTTTGTACCACAAAGGGCTCTGTATGCACCATAGGCATCGGAAGGCTTGTCGGCACAGATTTTTGTGCGGACAAGATGAGCGTACTTGCCACAGGAGCGGAGCAAAAACCCTTTGCAAAAGAGGAAAACGGCAATCTGACACTTTTTACCGAAGCTGTGGGACAATATGATATCGAGCTTAAATTTTTGGGTGTTCTTCCTGTCAAAAGAATGTCTGTCAATGTTATTGAGGACGAAATGCTTATTCCCGGAGGGGAGAGCATCGGAATCAAAATTCATACTGACGGACTGATTGTTGTAAGAATTTCGAGCGTACAGACAGATGACGGGCAAAATCTGACTCCGGCAAAGGAGGCAGGACTTAAAGAAGCGGATATTATTATGAAAGCCGGCGGTGAAAAGGTAAAAAACAGCGAGCATTTTTCTTCTTTGATAAACGAAAAGGGCGCAGGCGGTATCGAGCTTGAAATTATGCGAGATAACCAACCGCATACGCTCAAGCTGACGCCTGTTTTGACCGGCGATGGCTACAAAATAGGCGCATGGGTGCGCGACAGTAGTGCAGGTATAGGCACGCTTACGTTTGTAAAGCCTGATACAAAAGTTTTTGCGTCCCTGGGACACGGCATTTCTGACACAGATACGTCTTTACTGCTTGATGTCGGGCAAGGGAGTATAACAGACTGTAAAATTGTGTCTGTAAAGCGCGGACAAAAGGGAACACCGGGCGAGCTTCGGGGAATTTTTGAAGGTAATGATACAGGCGTTATCAGTCAAAATTCAAGTATTGGAGTATACGGTGTTTATGATGATGTAAAAGCGCTTGACAAAACGCCAAGAAAGATTGCCAGTCGCTTTGAGACCCGAGAGGGCAAAGCAACAATTATTTGCACGGTCGATACAAATGGGCCGACAGAGTATGACATCGAAATAGAAAAGGTAATGACAAACAGCACTGATGCAAAGGGTATGATTGTCAAGGTAACAGATGAGCGCCTTCTTGAAAAAACGGGAGGTATTGTGCAGGGTATGAGTGGTTCACCAATTCTGCAAAATGGTAAAATTGTGGGAGCTGTTACGCATGTTTTCGTAAATGATCCAACAAGAGGTTATGGTATATTTATTGAGAATATGCTCTCGGAAGCGGAGAAAATTAAATAACACAAAAGCCCGTCTGAATTTAGACGGGCTTTTGTAAGCTTTACAGATGTTGTGTCCATTTACTCGGAGCAATACCGGTAAGGTTTTTAAACACTTTGCTAAAATAATATATATCGGAAAAACCGCATGTCCGGGCGATTTGCTCAATAGTAAAAAGTCCGGATACAAGCAGAGTTTTTGCGTGTTCTATACGGCGGTGAGTGATATATCTGTTTGGAGTGGTCAAAAAGTTTTCCCGAAATAATTCTCCAAAGCGTCTGGAAGAGAGCTTGCTTTGCGATATAGCAAAGGTTAAACAATTTTTCTCCTTGTAATGCAGGTCAATATACTCTTTTGCTGCAATCATTCGTTTGTCCTTTGGAAAATACTTTTTCTGGCGTATTTGTTCCAGCTTTGCGCAGAACAAGTACAATAGCGACATTATTGCCAAATCGTCGCCGGTTTCCTGCATAGTTTTTGCTTTTTCAAGGATTGATATAAATTCGTCACAAACAGTCAGTGGAATACAAAAACTATCGGTATCGATTTTGTCATATGTAGTAAAATGAATGGAAAAGGCTTTGGCGGGCTCATACACTTCTACACTGTAATCATCTTTTTGATTTAAAAAATAGATGCAGTTTCTTGATATTACAAATTTTTTATCTTTAAATGTGTGGAGTGCAGAGCCGGCAAGCTGGATTCCTACAATGTGATCTTTTCTGTTTTGAGCGGTCCAGCGTTTCATGCTTGTGTTATAAATTACTACGCCATGAACGTCTTTTGCGTGCAATTCGCTAAAACCCATCTTATATCACTTCCGTCTTTGCATTATATAATTAAAGTATATTATCCGTTTATATCAATGTCAATATTTATTTCTGTATTTTACAAAATTTCTTTTGTTTTCATTGTTTGCATGTTGGTAGTGTGATATAGTAAACAAAAAAGCAGGAGGGCGAGAAGATGAATGAGTTAAATCTGCGTAAAGAACTTGGTTCGTTTTATTTAAGCGGCGATGCACAGAGGGCAAAGTCATTTGCAGACAAATGCTTTGAGATAATGGAGAAACGCTATAAAGAGTCAATGAGTGTAACAGAGCAAAAACTGTTGCAGTATGACGTTATTACAGAAGAGTTTGATCCTGTGATATTTCGTAATGCACCTTATTTTTATGAAACCGGAGTTTTAACATCACTTTCCGATGGCGCAAGAGGGGCAAAGGGACATTCTTTTGTCCATGCTAACGGATGGGTTTATAAACGAAACGAGCATCTTTTTGCCGAGCAGGACGAAGAGTTGTACGAGCGTATGTGTGCACAAAAAGACGAAAAACTTTATCTTATTTGCGGACCATATAATGATGTGAGTCAGCATTTTAATTTTAATTGCCGTCCCATTTTGGAAGTGGGACTTAAGGGGATTTATGAAAAAGCCGAAGCTGAGCTTGCACGCGCAAAAAATCATGAGGAAGAGGAATTTTTAAAAGCAGTATGTCATGGCATGCTTTCTTTGCGTCGCATGGCAGAAAAGTTTTCTGAAAAAGCAGGTAAAATGATTGAAAGTGAGCAGGACGAAGAATGCAGAAACAACCTTATACTCATTGAAAAAACCGCAAAGCGCGTCCCGTGGCAAGCACCACAGACATTATATGAGGCCTTGGCTACGTTGGCATTTTTACGCACGGCAATGGGTTCGCTTGAGGGAGTGGGACCGAACACTTTTGGTCGGCTTGACAAGGATTTGATTCGGTTTTACCGCGCTGATATCGGCAGTGGACTTGTGACGTCTGAAAAAGCGTATGAGCTTATTGTGCAGTTTCTTCTTATCTGGGACTGTCATTATGACCATGATATGCTGATGCAGGGTTATGCCGATCATGAGCTTGAAAATACATATACTCTTGGGGGTTGCACCGATGACGGATCTGCGCTTTATAATGAAATTACCCAGATGTTTTTGCGTGCAACAAGAGAAAAAAAGATCATTTTTCCAAAGATAAAATGTCGCTATTCAAAAGAATCACCAAAGGAGTATCTTGACGAAATAAACAAATCGATTATTAAGGGTACCACTACAGCTCTTATTCAAAATGATGATGCGACTATTCCGGCACTTTTGCGTGCAGGAAGAAGCATAAATGAAGCACGTGATTACTATATCAGTGGATGCTGGGATATAGTGACAAATCAGGAAAAGTGTGACCGTGGAAACTACTTGAATCTGCTCAAACCTTTTGAATTTTCTATACATAATCTGACAGATAAAATGGAAAAAACAGGTGTATGGGTTGAGTCTTTAGACGGAAGTGAAAGCTTTGAGCAAATATATCAAAAGACAATTCGAAACTGTGAGAGACTTATCGATGCAAAGCTTGATGTGACCAGGAAGGGTGGTCAGATTTTTCATAAGGTTGACAGATTTCCGATTTTTTCATCGACACTCGAAAATTGTCTTGAAAATCATAAAGACTATACAATGGGCGGAGCAAAATACGCAGATGATTATCAGCTTATATTTGGCCTTCCCAATATTGTCGATTCTCTTCTTGCCATAAAAACGCTGGTTTATGAAAGTAAAAAATACACGCTTGCCAAGGTTTTGGACGCAGTACGCTTAAACTGGGAAGGATATGAGCTGATGCAAGCCGAGGCAAAGGCTGCTCCGGGCTGGGGAGATGGAAGCGAAGAGTCATGCGCTCTTGCAAATCGTTTTAATAACGATCTTTATTCAATCTTTCAGAAAAAGACAGGCACATATGGTGGCAAGGTGCATATGGGACACTTGACTTACACCGAAATTCGCTGGTGGGGAGAAAAAACGCTGGCAACTCCTGATGGCAGAAAAAATGGAGATTATTTTGCGCAAGGACTGACACCATCACGCCTTAAACATATTCCTTGCGTTACCGATGTGGTAAACAGCCTTGCAAGGCTCGACCCATCAACAATGGTGGCAAATTCGGTTGTAAATATTATTTTGCCGAATAATACTCCGCTCGATTGCTGCGAAGCTTTTCTTCGTGCAAGTGCTGAAACAGCTCTCCAATCACTTCAATTAAATTGTACTTCAAGAGAGCAATTGCTTGATGCTCAAAAGCATCCGGAAAAATATCCAGATTTAATTGTCAGAGTTACGGGCTTTTCTGCAAAATTTACAAGTCTTTCACGCGAATGGCAAGACGAGATAATTTCGAGGAACTTTTATGAATAAGCTTCAACGGCAGAAAAATAAATAAATGCTCACTTATATTTTATAGGCGAGCATTTTTTGTATGATATTTTAATTATCAAAACGGATTACACAAAAGTATGACTGCGATAATTCCAATCGCCATACCAATCCATTTTTGAAGGCTGAGTTTTTCTTTGAAGATTAAGACAGATGCAATCGCTGTCAAAATCAGATTTGCACCGTTTACGATGGGGAAAAATATTGCACTGTCAATAATTCCCGATAAATAGAGGTTTATCTTGTTATTGAGCGCCGCACACATACCACATATAACCATAATAACAAGTGTGTAGGGTTTAAGCTCTGTTTTTGTAAATTGACGCACACTTGATATTTGCTTTGAGCTGATAATAAAAAATGAAACCGCAGAATACACAAAGGATATCGCAAATGCTACAATCAAAAAGCCGTTAAGCTCTGCTTTAAAATCTGAGTTTTGGTGAAATTTTTGCATAACGCCAATCATACCCGTGCACACAAATGCAACAATTGCATTTATAAGCCACTTTGCCGACGATTTTGTATGATTATAGTGGCCAAAATCGACAGAACAAGTCATGCATACAAGCATAAGCAAAATACCGATTATTTGTATAAATGCAATTGACTCGCCCCATATAAAATATCCCGAAAGAGTTGGAATGATGGTTGAAAGAGATACTATAACGGCAGTGTATGCAAAAGGACCTGTTTCGTATGATTTGAGCGTAAAAATCTGTTGAAGTGCTGATACTATGCCAAAGGCAATTCCGACAAGCAGGGTAAAATAAGATATATGACCTATACCACCCATGGCAAAAAGAGAGGCCGCACTTACAAAAGATACCACAGCATTAAAAAGGTGATACATTATTTGCTTGTTTTTAAACTGATTTCCTGAATGTTTTTTGAGTATTCCGCCCGCAAGACATGCGCCTATTGATATTATCAGCAGTATTGTATTTTTCATATTGTTTATTATATATTCGACCCCGGAATATATAAAGCCCTCCCTTGTATAAAAACATTAAGTTGATATTGCAAACAGTCTTTTCCTATGTTACAATGACAGTATATCATACTGATTTGCATATTTATATGCATTTTCAAGCTGTTTATATGCAAAAATGTTCACGAAGCAAAAAGGGGAGGGATATGTATGGAAAAAGACACACAAAATTCAATACATTCTATATCCGGCTCATATCAGCTTTTAGCGGGGCAAGAGCCTTTCAAGCTGTGCATAAAAAGAAGCACCCCATACATAAGCATTGACAATCTCGATATCGAAGATTCGCACATTCATGATGTGTATGAGATATATATAAATATTTCGGGCGATGTATCGTTTTTGTATAATTCAAATGTGTATAAAATGGAAAAAGGGGATATTATTTTTTCTGCACCGGGGGATATTCACCATTGCATATTTCACAGTACAGGAATTCATGACCATTACTGTATATGGTTTTCCTTGCCCCGAAACTCCTGCGTGGCTGAATATGTAAAAGAAAAAAAGCTTTGCGGCTTTGTGCATCTTTCCGCGTCCGGTCAAAAAAAGATTTTCGAGCTTGCACAAAGGCTTGATGATATGGAAATTATGCATGATTTTGAAAAAAATATTTGTTTTTTCAGCATAATCGAGCAGTTGTCTTTAAAAGAAACTGTGCCTGTTCTAAAGAATGAAACTGTTCCAAAGCAGATTGTTGATATTTTAGAATACATCGAGAAAAATTTTGCTGAAATTCGCTGCGTCGAGGAAGTAGCAGCTGAGTTTTATATGAGTGTTACATCGCTTAACCGCAATTTCAGAAAATATATTTCTTTATCGCCCTATAAATTTTTGATGGCAAAGCGGCTTTCGCACGCAGAAAAAATGCTTCGCCAAGGCGGCTCGGTTACCGGTGTGTGTTATGCCTGCGGTTTTCGTGATTGTTCACGCTTTATTGAACACTTTAAAAAAAGATATGGCATGACACCTATGAAATACAAAAGTACCCTGTCATAGCACGAAGTTTTTTAAAGACAAATATTTTATGCTTTTTATTTCATCATCCGGTACTGTGTTGGAGTAATGTTACATAGCTTTTTAAACAGCTTGCAAAAATATGTGTAATTATATATTCCGACCGATTCTGCAATCTTGAAAACGCTTTCATCTGTCTGTTTAAGAAGCAGCTTTGCGCGGTGAATACGACGCTTGTTTATATATTCTGTTACAGTGCTGTTTAAATTGCTTTGAAAAGCTTCGTACAGGCGATTTTTTGAAACAAAAAACTTTGAACACAAATGATTTATGCTCAAATTATTCTGAAGATTTTCATCTATATAATCCGACACCTCGCATATAAAAGAATCATGTACGATTTGAATTGCGTTATCAAATAATATATGTGGCAGAAGGTCATATAGTGCGTTTAGTCTGTTTTTGGAAATGATAGGGATATCATTGTATAACACGCTTAGTTTTTCTAAAGTATTGGCATCTACACGGGGAAGCTCTTTGGGAAGTGCTGGAGAGCGTGAGGAGCGGATTTGTCCCATTATAAGAAAACCTACAATAGTGTCATTTTTTATAAGCGGCATAGCCGAATCATAAAGCCCCGAGCGGCAGATGTGATGCTCTAATTTTTTGCTTTGACAGCATTTTTTAAGAATTTTTTTATCACACTGATTACACTGTATTCTTTCTCTTTCTATGCTGTGTAATGTGTCACAGTATTTTTGCGTGTTGCGACAAGATGCCAAGATGTTATAGTTTGCATCCAATAAGTTGATGCTTATTCCTGCTAAAGCAGAAATGTCTTTTATGATACGATTTATATATTCAATATTATATTCTATTACCATCGTACATCACCTCACCGCTGCCATTATACAATATTCGGGAAGATAATGCAATATAAAGAGAAGATATTTTATTGCATTTTTTGTATGATGTAGTAAAATTAACAGGTATGATATATTTGTTTTGCCCTGTGGCAGACAGTTAGGAGGAGTGATATAAATGAGTGTATTTTATTTGGTAGCGATTATTTTGGGTGTAGCCTTTCAAAATGTTGCCAAAAAACCATATACACAAAAGACTCAGGGCAGAGGTGTGTATATTTTTTCGTGTATGACCAGCTTTGTTGCGCTTTTGTTTTTTGTGTTTACAGCGGGCAAACTTTCGTTTGATGCGGGACTGT
Organism: Oscillospiraceae bacterium; assembly: GCA_015068725.1. Lineage (GTDB taxonomy): Bacteria > Bacillota > Clostridia > UBA1381 > UMGS1253 > Aphodoplasma. Next base: position 54,751 of record SVKA01000001.1, read on the forward strand.
TTATATACGCATTTTTGTTTGCATTATCGTATATGTCTTCGGCAGTGTTTGGTGTGTTGGCGATAGCGTGCGGTTCTTTGTCGCTGACGGCATTGATTGTTTCATATTCGCTTATGCTCCCAACTCTTTACGGAATAATTTTTCTTAAAGATCCTATTGGCGTTGGCCTAATTCCGGGCATAGCGCTGCTTGTTATTTCGCTTTTTCTTACTAATAAGAAAGGAGAAAACACGCAAATTACACTCAAGTGGCTTGTGTGTGTTACCATAGCGGCTGTCGGAAACGGTATGTGCTCTGTTACACAAAAGATGCAGCAGGTTGTATACGATGGTGCGTTTAAAAATGAATTTATGATAATTGCGCTTGCAATGGTTGTAGTGATGCTTTTGTTTTTTGTTTTTGCAAAAGAAAGAAAAGATATAAAAATGTTTATTAACGCGGGCTGGAGCGCGTCGATTAGTTGCGGTATAGTAAACGGTCTTGTAAATCTTTTGGTTATGCTGCTTTCCGGCCTTATGGCAGCGTCTGTTATGTTTCCGTTGATTTCGGTAGGAGGCATAGTGGTTACATATCTTGTGTCGAGATTTTATTATAAAGAAAGCATTACAAAATCGCAGAGTGTAGGCTTTGTTTTAGGTTTGGCAGCAATTGTATTGCTTAATATTTAAGACTGAAACAGATAAAAAGGAGATTTCATATATGTCATTTAATGTTTATCCCATACAAAAAACGGACTTGGTATGTGAAGATTATGAAGTAAAAGTGAACGGAAAAGTAGCAGCGCTCAACAGTGCAAGGGTTTCGGCTATGCCGATGAATCGTCGCTGGCCGGGACATCAGCGCGAGATTGAGCAAAGTGAGCTTATTAATTTTCTTTCACTTGCAACAGATGAGCCGCTTTCGTTTGAAATAACGCCTAAAACACCGTTTGAAGAGGTGAAAATCCGTCCAAAATCGCTTAATATAACGCCCGAGATTACAGACGACGGAAAAATCCGTTTTACCTTGCCAAGAGCGGCATATTTTACAGTCGAGCCATATGGCAGAAATCGCGCGCTCCATATTTTTGCAGATCCGATAGCCGAGTATGATATTGATATAAACGCTCCTGATGTTTTATATTACGGAGCGGGCGAGCACGATGTCGGATTAATTGAGCTTAAAGCCAATCAGACACTGTTTATAGATGAGGGCGCAGTCGTATATGCGCGTATTCACGCAATCGATGCGGACAACATAAAAATACTTGGCAGAGGTATTCTTGACAACAGCAGAAACAAAGAAAAGATACTTTTTGAGGTAAATGCCGAGGGAAATGACTCAGCAGTATCCAACGCAAAACGTGAGCATACTGTTGTGCTTGAATACTGTGATAATGTAGTTATCGACGGTATAACAATAAGAGATTCGCTCGTTTATAATATCCGCCCGATTGGATGTGAAAACCTTAGCATAAAGCACGTAAAAATTATCGGATGCTGGAGATTTAACTCCGATGGTATTGACATGCACAACTGTGTAAATGTGCATATTGCAAAGTGCTTTATCCGTACATTTGATGATTCAATCTGTGTTAAAGGTTTTGATTTTTATAATGTTGAAAATCAGGAGGAAGCCATTAAAAATGCAATGTACCATAATGGCAAGGTGCACGATGTATTTAAAAACGTTTTGGTCGAGGACTGCGTAATCTGGAACGACTGGGGAAATTCGCTCGAAATCGGCGCTGAAACAAAAGCGGAAGAAATACACACCGTAACATTCCAAAACTGCGATATAATTCACCTTACGGGTGCGGCGCTTGACTGCTTTAACGTGGATTATGCCGATGTGCACGACATTGTTTATCGCGATATAAATATCGAAGCAGATGAGGTCATACCGGCGCCCGTTATACAACAAAGCGACGGCGAGGTATATGTAAATCCTGACCCGAATTATATGCCGTATACGGTTCGCGCAAAGGTGGAATTTCACTATGAATATTCAGGCGGCATGACAAGACGTGGTAAAAATAGAAACATTACATTTAAAAATATTCATGTATACAGCGACAAGCTGCCCCGGGCGCAATTCTTTGGTTATGACGAAGATCATAAAACGGAAAATATATTGGTTTCAAATCTTTATCTTAATGGAAAGCCAATTACAAAGCTCGAAGGTGAAAACTGGAATATCGGTGATTTTACAGAAAATATCCGACTTGAATATGACCCTTATGCACAAATGGATAAAAATGATGTCGATGCAAAGGACCAGTTAAAAGAATCGGCAGTAGTGCGTTTTGAAAACCCTGACTTTAAGGGAAAGCGTGTTATGTTTGTAGGGAACTCAATTACGCTTCACGGAATTCGTCCGCAGATTGGCTGGTATGGTGAATGGGGCATGGCGGCGTCGGCGCAGGAAAAAGATTATGTGCACCTTCTTATGTCAGATATAAGAAAAATCGATTCCGAGGCGGCATTTTGTACTTGTCAGGTGTCGGGCTGGGAGCAGAATTATAAAGAAAAAAACGACGATTTTACTCTTTATGAAAGTGCATCCAACTTTGGCGCAGATATTATCGTTTTGCGTTTTATCGAGAATGTAAAAAAAGATGACTATGACTCAGAATTGTTCTTAAAGGGATTTGATGCACTTGTAAAATTCCTTGACAAAGAGAAAAAGGCAAAGCTTATTATTACGACGGCATTCTGGCATCATCCGGGCGACGATGACCTTCGTATGTATGCAAAAGAGCATAACATACCATGTGTCGAGCTTGGGGATTTGGGTGATGATGACAAGATGAAGGCGACGGGACTTTTTGAGCATAAGGGCGTTGCACATCATCCGGGCGATGAGGGTATGCGCGCGATAGCAGACCGCGTAATGAAGGCGCTTATTGATAGCAAATATTTATAATTTTACAAACAAAAAAGGCAATATCGTTTTTGGCGATATTGCCTTTTACAGTTACGCCTTTTTGACGGGCACATCAGTTTTTTGAGCAATTTTTTCTATATAAATCTCTACATCTTCTTTTGTCGGAACGGGAAAATCTTCGCCGGCATTTTTGCCGAGCATTTCCTTTTTGTGTTTTCCCAAGGGATTATATGGTTCTACATCTACCTGCACAATATTTGCAAGAGTATTTGCAAGCGCCGCAATCCCTTCAAAATGTTCGTCAGTATCATTGACGGTGGGTATAATTGGACACCTGAGAATAATTTTTGCGCTTGATTTGTCAAGAGATAAAAGGTTTTCTTTGATAAGAGCATTATCTACGCCCGTATATTTTTTATGCAAATCGGGTTTGGTGATTTTCCAGTCGTATAAAAACAAATCCGTAACAGAGGCAATGTGTGCCAAATCTTCATATTTTGCATAGCCGCATGTTTCGACGCATGTGTGAATTCCGTTTTCTTTTGCTGCTTTTAATATTTCGTATGAAAATTCGGGCTGTAAAAGAGGTTCGCCACCTGAAAGAGTAATGCCGCCACCAGTTTTTTTGTATAGCTCCAAATCAGAAAGCGACTTTTCCATAATTTGTGCGACGCAGGTTTCATATCCTGCCATTTCGAGTGCAGTAGTCGGGCAGACATCGCAGCATTTTTCACACAGGTTGCATTTTTCACGCAAAAAGATATGTTTATTATCCGATATAACGTGTGCGTTTTGCTCACATTTCCCCACGCATCCGCCGCAGCCAATGCACAACGACGGATTATACATAAGCTCGGGATGTGCGTTTTGCGATTCGGGGTTATGGCACCACACGCATCTTAAAGGACAGCCTTTTAAAAATATGGTCGTGCGAATACCGGGGCCGTCCTCGGTGCAAAAGCGTTGTATGTTGAAAACGATATTACGCATACGCTATCAATACTCCGTTCTGTCTATAATTTCCTGTTGAAGCTCGGGGAAAAGCCTTGTAAAGTAATCACTATATCCGCCGATGCGTACAATCAGGTCGCGGTGTGCTTCGGGATTTATCTTTGCATCCTCGAGCGTTTTTCTGCTCACGCAGTTGACCTGCATTTCAAGGCCGCTGCGCTCGATAAAATGGCGAAGCAGTGCGACGAAATTTTTAGCTTTTTCACCTTTGAGATTTTCAGAACCAAATTTGATATTTACTACCATACCGCCAAGAAGCTCTTGTTGTGGCCACGATGTAAGCGAGCGTATCATTGCAGTCGGTCCGTTTGTATCACGTCCCTGTACGGGCGAGCAGCCATCCGAATACGATGTATTTGCAAGTCTTGCGTCAAAGGTTGCACCGCACTGCCTTCCAAGTGATGCGTGTGTTACGTATGAAAAAGTACCGGGCATCAATAGCTTTTTTGCGGGCATTGTATCTTCTTTTAAAAGGTCTATGCAGCCGTGAGCAATTTTTTTTGCAAGAGCGTCAATTTCGACGTTTTCGTTTCCATAATGTGCTATCTTATTTATAATGTATTGTCTTAGAGGTTCGTTGCCTTCGTAATTGTTTTCGACAATTTTACAAAACTCTTCAAAAGTAAGCTTTTTCTCTTTGAAAACAAGCGTGTCAATCGCATACAAAGAATCAACCACAGTTGCAAGTCCAAGAAAGTTTGGCTGTATAAAGGTATATTTTGCACCGCCCTCGTAAATACTTTTTCCGCTTTCGATACAACCTTCAATCAAAGCGTTTATGCGCATAGGGTCATAGCCAATGCGCCCCGCCTCTACAATGCGAAGCATATATTTTTCAAGGCTTTTTGTTATACGGCCTCGCAAAACATCAAAAAATGCGTAGATAATTTCTTCGAGTGAATCAAAGCTCTTTGCCTTTACAGCATCAAGCAGCGCCTTTGGCAAATCGCAGCATATAGCGGTTGAGTGCGCTTTACTTTTTCCTATAATGCTGATTTCTGCACACGTTGTGTGTATATAATTTACGGCATCTTCAAATGAGCAGCCATAATTTTTTACAAGCGAGTCTGTGATTGTTCTGTCATTGTAAAAAGCGGGATGTGTAACACCCTTTGATAAAATTTCGCTCGCATACAAAAGGAGCTCGTCGCTTGTGTTTTCGTTTACACAAAGAGCACCATTCGGGTCGGGTAGCTTTAAATGTTCAAGTGCAGTTAAAAACATATATGTAAGCTCGTTTTCAACGCAATTTCCGTCTTTGTCAAGTCCACCTACCATAAAGCCGCATGCCGAGCGTGAAAATACGCGGTCTGAAACACCAAGACAAAAGTTATCAATCAAATCCTGTGCAAATTCTTGTGTCAAAACGCCATCTTCTACATCTTTTTTATAATATTCATAAAGATAGCGGTCAGGACGTCCCAACGGATATAAACCCATAACTGCGCTTAAGAAGAAATGTACGCTTTGGATTGCCTCATAAAAGCTTTCTGCAGGTGCATCTGGCACTTTTTTTAGAATGTCTGCAAGGCGTAAAAGTTCTTCTTTTCTTGCTTTATTGGCTGTGTTTGCTTCTTCGAGTGCCTTTTGTGCATATCTTTGAGCGTGTTCTGACACGGCGTCAAGCTCGATTAAAAGACACTGATAAAATTCATATTTTTTTAATTCGGAAAAATCGGGAGCATCGTTATTATCTGCAAGGTTGAGCGAGTCCATTTTTTCTTTTATCTGCGATTTTATTCCGTTTAAACCGAGTTTAAGCAGTTTTTCAAAGTCCAGAGCAATATGTGTGTTTCTTGGAGAACGGAAAAGTGTTGTGCGCGACGACATTTTAAAGCTCTCCCACAAAGCGTCGTACTCTTTTTGCTCATCGTCAGAATATACAGGTAAGTATACATGACCGAGCAAAAGCTCGTCATCATAAATAGCCGGCTCGGACTGTTTTATTTCTTCTGCTTCGGCCAAAGCACTGCGAATAAGTGTTGTGTCAGCATTTTCGTTTTCCTTCCATCCGCGAAGAAAACCGAGCGTGAACCATCGGTCGCCCGTATTGAATTTTTTATAGCGCTCATGATTGTATGAATCCACGGCGCCCGGTACTGTCAAGGTAGTATATATCTTTTTTAAATTGGTTATTCTCTCACTGATTTTGATGGGTGTATACATAAAAATACAGCTCCTTTATTATTGACATTTTATATTCCCTGCGCTATAATTATAAAGCAAATGCTTTGTATTTTCTATCACATTAGCACACAAAGTATAAAAAATACGAACAAAAAGGAGGGTGCGCTATGCATCATTTTCCACTTGTTGACAGTAGTGATTTTAATACACGCATTGAATTTTCGCATATAGCTCTTGACCAGAAGAAAGGCGCATGGAAAAAGGAAAATAATATTATACTTGACCATATCAAAATCAATGTTTTTGTGAGTGGGGAATTTTCGTTTTTTGTGGATGGCGTTACGCATCATCCTGTTTGCGGCGATATTTGCGTATTGCCTCCATATAAAATGCATTGTGGACAAATTTTAAAACCGACTCATACAAATTATTTTCAAATTGACCTTGGAGTCCATGCTCTTGACATGGTTCCGGGCGGAAAAAAGCTTATAGATGAGCTTGCCCAAAAGAACGCTCGAAATACGTTTTCACATCCGAAAGGGAAGATGGGCAATGAAATTATTGAGCTGTGCAGCCGAATAGAGCGTGCAATATTAAAAGAAGATTATGCTCTGGCTTTTAGTTTTTTGATAGAGCTTTTGTCAAAAATTAATTCTGCCACCTCATCAAAGGGCGCGGTGTGCGCCACCACTCTGTCAAAGGCTACGCTTGATGCTATAAAAGAGATTGAGAATAATTACGAGAGCGAAATAACGCTTTTTTCACTTTCAAAGCATTTGAAAATTAGTCCGTCGTATTTATCAAGATTGTTTAAAAATGAAGTTGGCATTGGCGCTCACGAATATTTAACCCAGTATCGCATACTTATGGCGTCGCAGCTTTTAAAGGATAATTCGGTAACAGAGGTGGGATATATGTGCGGCTTTAATGATACGTCGCACTTTATATCGGTATTTAAAAAACGTATCGGTATAACGCCCAAGGAGTATAAAAACACGCTTAATGACAACAGTAAATAAAAAGCAGCAAAAAGCTTTTTCATATAAGCCCAAGTAACACCATAACTTACCCTTGCGTATAATATAGTGAAGTATATACGAAGGGAGGTTATGACGTGATTAATTATAATACAACTGCTAATACAGGACTTAATACGCCAAATACCGGTGATTGTGCAGCAACAGAGCAGACCTGCGTTACTCATACTTGTGTAACAAAATGTCGCAACACTATATGCACAGGCATAGTTTTAGGTTTACTTGCAGCGTTTTTGGCATTTACTGTTGGATTGCTTATAGGCGCAGCTTTTGCAGATGCTATTATGGGAGCTATGGCTGCTATAATAGTTTTGGCAGTAGTGCTCGCAGTGCTTATTTTGGTTATTTTTATTTTCAAAATATGCTTGACGGCAAGAAGGTGTCGGTGCAGGCGAGACGATTGTTGCTGATTATAAAAAACAATGTAACCTGAGAGCTTTTAGCCTGTAATTGATTATAAAAAACGATGCTTCATATCATATGAGGCATCGTTTTTCTATATATTATTTTGAATTTTTTAAAAACTCTGTTACCATAGCCTCAAATGCCGCTATATCATCATCCGATGGCTTAAAGTTTGTCTTAAAGCCTTCACCGAACACATTAAAACGCAGTGTGGACAAGCGCTGGCATAAAGCGGGTACACCCTCGCCGCTCCAACCATATGAGCCAAATACAAAGGCGGGCTTTTTCACGCAGTTTACTGCATCGATTGCGCTTATAGTATCCCAGACGGGCTTTAATGCATCACGATTTATAGTGGGTGAGCCGAAAAGCAAAACATCTGATTCGTTTGCAAGGGCATTCACTTTGGATGGCTCAGTTTTTATAATATCGCAGATTTGTGCATCAAAGCCGTTTGCGGTGCAGATTTCATACGCTTTGTTTGCAAGCATTCTTGTATATCCATACGCTGAAACATAGAGTATTGCCGCAGTGGGCTTGTCCCTTTTCTGCGGTTTTGACCATGTTTTGTACAAGTCAATCACACGTCCGATTGAGTGCTTTGTAAGAATGGGGCCGTGGCTTGTGCACACAAAATCCTTTTCAAGCTTTTCCACCTTTGCAATGCCGTTTAGCACGTGAGGCTTAAATGGCGAGAAAATCGCTGTATAGTAGAAATTGAGCGAATATTCGTACGCATCCATATTTGAAATTTTGTCGTCAAACATGCGTGGCTCACAATAGTGGCAGCCAAACATATCGCACGAAAACAATGTTTTATCCTCGGGGATATAAGTAAACATCGAATCGGGCCAGTGTAAAAACGGCGCGGTAGTAAATTCAAGCGTTTTTCCGCCGAGGTCTATTTTGTCGCCATCTTTTACGACTCTTGAATTAAGATTTGAGTTTGAAATTGAGGTGGCATACTTGATGCCAGGAGCTGTCGCTATAACTTCAATATTCGGATTTAGCTTTAAAAGCTTTTCAATGCTTCCCGTATGGTCAGGCTCGGTATGATTCAAAATGAGATAGTCTATCTTTGAAACATCTGTAAGAGAGTGAATATTTTCAAGGTACTCATCAAAATATGTTGCGTGTACTGTTTCGATAAGTGCACATTTTTCGCTACCTTTTACAAAATACGCATTATACGAGGTGCCGTATTTTGTTTCCATTATAATATCAAAAACACGTAGCGCCGGATTGAGTACGCCTATTGAATATATGTTTTCGCAAACTTTAAAAACTGACATAATAAAATCCTCCGTATGTTAATTTATGTTTTAACGGCAAAGGCCGATAGTATACGAGTTCGCGGCAAAACGCCGCGTGGGTTTAAATCTGCTCGAAAGCATCTTTTCCAAGACCGCATACAGGGCAAACCCAATCCTCAGGTAGTGCTTCAAAAGAAGTTCCGGGTGCAATACCATTATCCGGATCACCAACTGCAGGGTCATATACATAACCGCAAGCACTGCATTCGTATTTTTCCATAGTTTTCACCTCCCAAAGATATAATTATGAAAAATTTGACACTTTTAGCATCTTATACAGTAGTATACCACAAACGTTGAAAAAAGAAACTATTTTTATGAAAAAATTAAAAATAAAATTTATTTTATATATCAAAGGCTATTTTGTATTAAAACAAACCCCTTTACAAAATATAAAATTTGTGATATTATTTGTGTGTATGAAAGGCTGACAGATTGCCGGTAGGCATCATATAAATTACGGTGGCGCAGTATTCTAGTCAGATCTATCTATTCCCAAGACGGGCCTAAAAATCCGTTTAAGGGCATATCGATGAAGTTTCTGGTGCTTGCTTTGAACGCCCAGTTCGGGGTTGGTGCTGGAAGTTAAGGTTTCGGGGCGGTCCGCAATGGCATGCGGGAGCCGAACCCCGTTACCGTGGAGACCTGTGATTGTGGTTGCCAATGAACGCACGCATAAGCTGCGTTTAAGTAGCTACGACACAGGATAAAACCTGCATATCGGTGCTTTTTGTGCTGGGTGCAGTGTAGCCTGCCTTGAGTGGGGCAAGTCGGGATAACGGACAGACAAATGTGCGTTGGCCGATGCACGTTTGTTATCGCTGTTTGAAACTTTCGCTGCAAAAGAGGCTAAGAATAGATGTGACTGTTGAGGAAACCTCCTAGACTGTTGCTACGCTGGCCTATAAGGGATTGAAATACGGACTAAGTGGTAATCAGGTCATATATGTGGTAACGCATGTATAGAGCGCTTTAAAGGGAAACCGCCGATTTGGCGACATTTCGGCAGTGCTTTGGGAAAACCTACCTGACCTCAAGCCGTAAAATTTACTTTGTGGGCTGCCACCGTAGATTATATGCTGCTTACCACATATTTTTGGAGTTGATTTTGTTTTGGGAAAATGTCGTAAAATAAGGGTAAAGGCTGCCGGACAAAATGTCAAGGTAAGCCACAGATGGACAATCATAGTAACCATTTTAGCGTTTGTATTGTCTGTTTTTATCAGTGCGCTTACGCTTGGGGCAGAGGAGCTTGGACTTTTTACTGCTATACTGGTGCTTTTTTTAATAGTGCTTTTAGGAATTGTGTTTGATATTGCAGGTATGGCTGTATCTACCGCAAGCGAGGAGCCTTTTCATGCAATGGCTGCAAAGAAAATTGCCGGAGCAAAGGAAAGCGTTAAAATTATCCGCAGTGCACAGCAGATTTCAAGCGTTTGCAACGATGTTATCGGTGATATTGCGGGAATTATAAGCGGTGCGATGACAACGGCAATCGTTGTTAGCATAAGCACCGGTAAGACGACGGATACAACATTATTAAACCTTGTTTTTGCCGGTATTGTAGCGGCGCTTATGATTGGCGGCAAAGCGGCTGGCAAGGGTATTGCGATGAAAAATAATAATACGATTGTTTTTATCATGGGTAAAATAGTTTACTTTTCAAAAAGGCTTGTTTGTTTCAAAAGAAAGAATAAAAAGAGCAAAAGACAGGTGTAAGTATGAATAATGTGCTTGACGAATACAAATTTCCTATAGATTTAAAATCAATGAGCATAAAACAGCTCGAATTTTTGTGCGCGCAAATACGCAGCTTTTTGATTGAAGCTGTTTCAAAAACAGGGGGGCATCTTGCCTCAAATCTCGGTGTGGTTGAGCTTACGGTAGCACTTCACCGAGTTTTTAATATGCCAAAAGACAAGATAGTATTTGATGTAGGGCATCAGTCGTATGTTCACAAAATTCTTACGGGACGCGCCGAACTTTTTGATACTCTTCGTCAGGAGGGGGGACTTTCAGGCTTTCCCAAAACTGAGGAGAGCGAATACGACTCTTTTAATACGGGACACAGCTCAACGTCGGTTTCGGCAGCGCTTGGTCTTGCGCGTGCACGCGACTTAAAGGGTGAAAATCACAAGGTTATTGCTTTGCTTGGCGATGGTGCGCTCACTGGCGGTCTTGCGTATGAGGCTATAAGTGATGCGGGAAATGCAAAAAATGATTTGATTGTTATATTAAATGATAATGAAATGAGCGTCAGCAAAAACGTCGGCGGAATAAGTGAGTATCTTTCAAAAATTCGCACACGTCAGTCTTATTTTAAAATAAAATCTGCAACTGCAGCCGCACTTGACAAGAGTGCCTTTGGCAGAGCGCTTACATCAGTTTTAAGAAAGTTTAAGAACGGCATAAAGCAAATGCTTATGCAGCAGAATATTTTCGAAGACCTTGGATTTACTTATTTAGGACCTGTGGACGGGCATGACATATATAAAGTGTCGGAAATGCTTGAAAGAGCGAAAAACACAAGTGGCCCTGTGATAGTGCATGTGTGCACTAAAAAAGGACATGGATATATGCCTGCCGAAACAAAACCACAGGCATTTCATGGAATATCGCGTTTTGATGCGGCTTCAGGAAATTTGCTTAAAAAGAAGCTTACGGCAGATTATTCTGCTATTTTCGGACGCCATCTCGTGCGAATTGCAAGAGAAAATGAGAAAGTGGTTGCAATCAGCCCCGCGATGACGCTCGGCAGTGGACTAAAATCTTTTGCACGTAATTTCCCCAAAAGGCTTTTTGATGTGGGAATATGCGAATCACACGCCGTTACAAGCGCGGCAGGACTTGCGATAAGTGGATTTGTGCCTGCTGTATGTATATATTCTTCGTTTTTGCAAAGAGCATATGACCAGATAATTCATGACGTTGCGCTTCAAAATTTGCACGTTGTATTTTGCATAGACCGCGCAGGTGTTGTCGGCGATGACGGAGAAACGCATCAGGGTATTTTTGATATTGCCTTTATGAATCAAATACCGAATATGGCGATTTTAGCACCTGCGTGCTTTTATGATCTTGAGTGCATGTTAAAGTATGCATTTTGTGTGCATCAAGGGCCAATAGCCCTGCGTTATCCGAGAGGAAACGAGCAGTACACAGGGCCAAGGTATGAGTTTCAGTTTGGGAAGAGTAATATCGTAAAAAGAGGAAATGATGTTACGATTATAAGTGTTGGCAATCTTTTGAAAGCAGCTGTGAATAGTGCCGAAAGACTTGAAAAAGAGGGCATATCGGCAGAGGTTATAAATCTTGGCACAGTAAAGCCGCTTGATGCAAAGACAATTATAGAATCGGTAACCAAAACGGGTGCGGTTTTGACGCTCGAAGATGGCATAGTGTATGGCGGCGTTGGAGAAGCAATAGGAGCACTTTTGGAGAAAAATGGCATAAATGCTATAACCGAGTATCGTGGTTATGATAACTTTGTAAAACAGGCAAAGGTTTCGTCAATACACAAAAAATATGGTCTTGATGACGAGGGCATATATAACTGGGCAACCAGCGCAATAAAGAAAAAAAGGGGTTAACATTTTGGCAAAAAAGCTTAGAGCGGATGAGTTTTTGGTTTCAAGGGCACTTGCTGATGATACCACGCAGGCGCGTGCGCTTATAATGAGCGGCGTTGTGTATATCGGCGAGCAAAGATGCGATACGCCGGGGCAAAAGCTTGATGATGAAGCGCACGTCGAGGTGCGTGATAAAAACAGAAAATATGTAAGCCGCGGCGGACTTAAGCTTGAAAAAGCGATAGAGGAGTTTAAGCTCGACTTATCTGATGCGGTATGTATGGACATTGGCGCCTCTACGGGCGGCTTTACCGACTGTATGCTTATAAACGGTGCAAAAAAGGTTTATAGCGTTGACGTTGGATACGGCCAGCTTGCGTGGAAGCTTCGCAGTGATGAGCGCGTTGTAAATATGGAAAGGACAAACATACGCTTTTTGACATTAGACGATTTGGAAAGTCCGATAGATTTTGTATCGGTTGATGTATCGTTTATTTCGCTTTCGCTTGTACTCCCTGTTATGCAATCTGTTATGGCATATAACGGACAGGCTGTGGTGCTTGTAAAGCCTCAGTTTGAGGCAAAGCGTGAGCAGGTCGGTGATAAAGGCGTTGTAAGTGATAGAGAGGTGCACAAAGAGGTTATACAAAACTGCATTGGATATGCAAAAGACAACGGTTTTGATGTGTGTGCGCTTACGTATTCGCCTATAAAAGGGCCTGAGGGCAATATCGAATATTTAATGCATTTAAAACGAGGCGATGGCAGCGTAATGATAGGTGAGGACGATATCGAAAAGACTGTCGAGCAGTCGCACAAGGCATCTTTGACTCGCCATTAAAAAAATCTAATTTGAGCGGAGTTGATAAATATGTATGCAACCGATATTGAACCAAAGTGTGCACTGTGCCAAAAGGGTGAGGTGCTTCCGGGCACGCGTGAGGTTATATGTGAAAAATATGGCGTAGTGCCGTATGATTATGTGTGTAAAAAATATAAATATGATATATTTAAAAAGAAGGTAAGACGCAAAAACTCACTTGATTCTCAGTTTAGTGAGGATGATTTTTCGATAGAATGACCAAAAAACACTGTATCATCTGATACAGTGTTTTTTGATGTGTTTCTCAATCGTTTATACCTAAGTAATTTCTTTTTATCGTTTCTTCAGGCATTATTTGATATTTAGGAGAATTTCCAAATGAGGTTTGTTTCATAAGTGGCACATCTATTGCCTTTATAAGAATTTTTGCAATATCATCTTTGGTTATCGGTTTATCCTCTGCTGCGGGATATACAACTAATCCAAGCTCGTTTCCAACCGTAAAATAGCCTTGATGATATCCACCCTTTTGTTGTGCAAGAGGTTCATAACCAAGCATTGTAACTATTGTTTTTACTACTTCATAGTAGGTTATATCTTCATCAGGCATAAAAAGGCCATTACCATAACCACACATTATTTTTAAATTCTGAACTATTCCTATTTCGTTGGCATAATCAGTTTCTTTTGACACATCCAAAAAGGTGTTTTCTATTTCAAATTCTGGTATATTTAAGGTTTGAACAACTATTTTTGCCATTTGAGCTCTTGTGATATTCTGATGTGGTCCTTCACCTACATCTTTCATTATACCCATATCGTAAAGCTGTCCTAGTTGTGTTTTTTGAATAAGAACTCCGTTTTGTGAGGATTCGTTTTCTGGTATGTTTTCCGTAGCCGCACTAACGCTCGAAATCATCATAATGCCTATAAGAATTAATGTTAAAAATTTTTTCATATATGTACTCCTTTCAATTTGTCAGATGCAAATTTTAATTTGAAAAAACGATAAAAATATTCGCCGCCTTTCCTCATTATTTTATTTACAAATTAAAAAATGCGCCTACCGAAGCAGACGCAAAAAAACGCAAACCCCGATAGTCGCCAAACCAATTTATACAGTATGAGATATACACGCACACTAATATATGGAATTTGCGTTTTTAACAAATTCAAACATTAGAGTACGCAAAAATAAGCATATTATACGAAAGAAAATATACCTCAGCACTGTATAACATATTAAATTGGTTTGGCACTAATTATTTTATCACGTTTTTTTGATTTTATCAATAGTTTGTTATAACAAATTTTGGTTCTTTTTAAATTAGATACCTGCTATATCTTTTATAACCTCGCCTGCTAAAATAAGACCTGCCGCTGATGGAACAAATGAAATACTTCCCGGGATTTGACGCTTTCCTTCGGGCAAGGCTTCGCCAAGTGTTAAATCAGCAATAGGTGTAATAGGCTCTTCTTTTGAATATACGACCTTTAAATCTTTTATACCACGCAGTTTTAACTCGCGGCGCATAACTCTTGCAAGCGGGCACACAGAGGTTTTGTAAATATCGCTCACCTCAAATGCGGAGGCGTCGAGCTTGTTTCCTGCGCCCATGCAGCTTATAATCGGTGTACCGATTGCTTTTGCACGTTCTATGAGTAAAAGCTTTGACGATACGGTATCTATTGCGTCTATGATATATGAATATTTTGATAAATCGTACTCATCTGCGTTAGTGGCGTCATAAAATACGCAGTTTGCATTTATTTTTACGTCCAGATTTATTTCGAGGGCGCGCTCCCTCATTACATCGACCTTTGGCATACCGACTGTTTTGTGCGTCGCGATAAGCTGACGGTTTATGTTTGACAAAGACACATCGTCTGCATCAAAAAAATCGAGTGCACCAACGCCTGCACGCACAAGTGCCTCTGCCGCATATGAGCCAACTCCGCCTATTCCAAATACGGCGACGTGAGCATTATTTAAGCGTTTTATTCCATCTTCGCCCAGAAGCAACGCCGTTCTTATAAATTGTTCGTTCAAAATATTCACGCTCCAAAATTGTTTTGTGTTTTTATAAGTATATCATAAAAGGTGCGGGCGCACAAGAAGAAAAAATCCTCTGTATGCGCCCGCCACAAGTAATTAATTTTTAATTTTCATCACGCTCAATCAAAGCGTAGTTACCATCTTTTCTTTTGTATACGATGCTGATAGCATCATTTTCTGCATTGTCAAATACGAAAAATTCGTGTCCGAGCAAATTCATCTGCAAAATTGCCTCTTCAACGCTCATTGGCTTGAAAGCAAATTTTTTAACCTTTACAACCTTGAATTCAGTTTCTTCATCGACTTCTGCCTCATCAGAAGAAGGGCTGATGTAGGGAACATCAAAAGCTTCTTTTTTAAGCTTCTTTTCAAGATGCGTTTTATGACGACGCATCTGGCGCTCGATAACATCTACAACCTGGTCAATTGCTGCGTACATATCGGCATCGGTTTCTTCTGCACGATATATAACGCCTTTGGAGAATATGGTAACCTCAATCGTGTGTCTGTCCTTTGAAACGCTGAGTGTTACACGGATTTCGGGGTCATCTTTGAAATATTTTTCAAGCTTGCCGAGGCGCTTGTGTATTCTCTCGCGAAGGCCCGGTGTAACATCCACTTTTCTTCCTGTAATGATAAAATTCATCATAACCATCAACTCCTTTATTTAAACCCGCAGAATTTGCGGAAAGTTTTTTTGGTCGGTGCCGTAAAAGCTTTTGTCTTATGAAAATATTTACTTATATTATATATACCCCAAAAAATTTGTGTATAAACACCTTAAAGAAAAATTATTTTTCCTCTTTTTCGTCAAAGCCGAGTTTTTCGGCTATAACGTAGAGCGGTCTGTTTTTACACTCGTCATATATTCTTCCGATATACTCGCCCATAATTCCGAGTACTATAAGCACAATTCCGTTAAAGAACAGGCTTATTGCAACAATTGATGCCCAGCCCGAATCAAAATCTCCGACTGCAAGCTTTCTTATTATTACATATAAAAGGTACAAAAAGCTTATGCCCGAAATTGAATATCCCATATAACCTGCAAGCTTTAGAGGCTTGTCAGAAAATGACGTGATTGCATCGGCGGCAAATTTCAACATCTTTTTAAGCGGATATTTTGTTTCGCCCGCAAAACGTTCTTTTCGCACATACGTTACGGCGGTTTGTTTAAAGCCGAGCCAGCTTATAAGACCGCGCACATAACGGTTTTTCTCTTTTATAGATTTCATAGCGTCGCAAACCTTGCGGTCAATAAGACGAAAATCGCCCGTGTCGGTAGGAATGTCAATGCTTGTAAGCGATGATAAAAAGCGGTAAAACACCTTTGCCGTTACCTTTTTAAAGGCGGTTTCGCCCTCGCGCACGCTGCGTTTTCCGTATACTACGTCATAACCTTCCTTCCATTTTGCAATCATATCTAATATAACCGCGGGTGGGTCCTGCAAATCTGCGTCAATTACGACTATTGCCTGACCGCGAGCGTTGTCCATGCCTGCCGTTATGGCCGTCTGATGGCCAAAGTTTCTTGCAAAGTTTATAAGGCATACGTTAGGGTCATTTTTCATAATCTCTTTTGCAAGTATTTCGGTTTTATCGCGGCTTCCGTCATTTACAAATACAATTTCATATTCATCACCCGTGCTTTTCATAACCTCGGAAAGACGCTTGTGAGTTTCGGCTATAACAAGCTCCTCGTTATATAGTGGTACTACAATACTGTATTTTATCATTTTTTTATACCTCCGTATCTTTTGTTATCAGAATACCCAGCTTTGATACCATTTAAGACTGTTTAAATATGTGTTTGTAACCTCCATTCCCGACAAAACGGGGTAGAAGGATATAAACGCCAATGCACATACAAAAAGATATATACACAAAGCGATCAAAGCTTTGTTGTTCTTTAAAGTAATGCCGTTGTATGGATAGCGCTCAAATGCATCGTTTATAACATAAGAGAGCATCAAAACAATAAATGGTACGCATGTAAAGTAGTGATAGATAAATACTACACGGTTTATGCCCATCCATGGCACATACTGCGAAAAATATCCTATAATAAGGAACAACGCATTGTAGTTTTTATTTTTAAACATTGTGTATACGCAATACAAAAGTGCGCCAAGACCGAGCCACCATACAAAAGGATTACCAAATGATGCTATACTCATTCGCACCGTATCTGTTACATTTCCTGTGAAATACCAGATTGGACGTGCGATAATCGGCCACTGATACCATTGTGATGAGAATGGGTGAGAATCCTTGAGGTATGAGTGGTAATTATACATTGAAATCTGATTATCAATTATGCTTTGTATGCCATTCATGCCCGGCGCACGAAGAAATGGTATATATGAAAGTGCGTATATAATCGCCGGAATGATTACAAAAAATACAAAGCAGTACAAAATAGTCTTTGTGCAGTATTTTTTGCAGTTTGCAACGGCGAGCCTTTGTGCTTTGGTTGACTGCTTGTTTGACATAACCTTTTTGTATTCCCATATTCGTCTTCCAAACGAGATAAAGAACATAATTGCAAGGCCTATACCCGCGTATACGCCCGTCCACTTTGACGCTATGCCAAGTCCCATACAAAGACCGCTAAGAGCGAGCGGGATAAGCGTTTTGTTAAACGGTGTATCATAAAAGCTCTTTGTAGTGTAATCATACATAAAGTAGTACATCAGTATGATAAAGAATGTAATGTATACGTCGATTGTCGCTATACGCGTTTGCGCAAAGTGCATAAAGTCGAGTGCAAAAAGCATAATTGCCGCAAATGCGACGGGAGTCTTTTTGAACAGCTTTTTTGCAAAAAGATATATGCATGGAAGCATAAACACACCAAAAAGCGTTCCCACAACACGCCAGCCAAACGGATTCATTCCAAAGATAAGCACGCCTATTGCAATAAATATTTTTCCGAGCGGTGGATGAGTGTTTTCATAAGGAGTAAGAGCATTTATAAACTCATACGCCGTTCTTGCGTGGTATATCTCATCAAAATATGTTCCGTTTTTATAAGAAATCAGCTCGGGTACAAGGTGCTGCTCGTCCATAAGATTGCTTATGCCGCAATCGTTACCTATGGGTGTGATTGAAACCGGTGTAATTAACGAACCATCTTTGCCGACAAAGGCAATTTCGTGCAGAACGGTGTTATTTACGCCTGCTTCGATTGTGATATCTGCCGCTACTGTACCGATTTCGTATTCGTGCCAGCAGAAAACCGAGCCGAGTGTATTGGCTTTTCTTATTTTCATTCCCGATGGCTCTGTAAGACGAAGTATCACGTCGCGCTCCTCATACGAGCCGGTGTAAAACTTTATTTTTTCGATATATGTGTTTTCGGCAAATTCCATACGAAAACCATTGCCCACGGTAGGACTGTCCCACTTTGTTACGGGAGCCTTCATATCGCCGAGATTTGTAAAGGCTACAATAGCATAAACAAGAGTAACAACGCTCATAATTATCGCATCTGTGCGTGTGATACGCATTTTTGGAGCCGATTTCATAAGCTCAAATTCTTTTTGAGGCTTATTTTGGACAGACGGTTTTTTTGCCGTTTTTTGTTTTAGTGTTACGATGGTTTCTTTTTCGTCCGACATTACATATACAAGATATATAAACGATATTATGTTTATTATGCAAACAACCGGCACAAATGCTCCTGATGGAGCTGCTGTGGTGTTAAGCTCCAGATTCTGATAAAGCATCGAGCTTGTGTTTAAAAATTGTCCGATGCTTAAAAGTGCAAACGACACAACAACGCGAATGTCCTTTTTATATGCAAATGCCATCAAAAGAAGTATCATTGCGGGGAAAATATAACGCTCGTGCATTTTTGCTGCAAAGGTAAACATACAGGTAATTATAAAAGCGGCAAGCATAAACAAATTTGTTTCTCCCTTGCGCTTTATATAGATAAACGCACATACAAATACTATTGAAATTATTGCAATATTTGACCATACAGAATACGGGAGCAAAAGGAAGGTTTGATTCACATCGCGCCAGTTTGCCCCAAAGAGTGCAAATACGTTAAACGCATTTACAGTTGCATACGGATATGACGCAAGTGTCGATATATATTGCTTTATTACTGGCATAAAGTCGAAACCTTTTGCAAATGGAAGTATAAGCACAAACAAAAGTCCAAAGCTTGCGATTGCGCTTATGCCGATTTGCTTTAAAGCTTTTATGCGTGCACTTTTATCGTGCGCGTCGATAAAAAGCATGCGATACAAATACAAAAGAAGTATTGGAGTAAATATTACTGTCTGCGGTTTTATAAGCAGACCTGTTGCAAAGCATATACATGCCCATAAAAGCTTCTTTTCGGATATAAGCCAGACAAAAAGCACCACAAATAGAGTGAAAACACTGTCGACCTGTCCCCATGCACTGCTGTTTATTATAGTCGCAGGATTTAAAAGGTATAAAAGCGGCAGACAAAGTGATACAGTTTTGTTTGTACGCTTTGAAAGGAATTTGTACAAAACAAAGCCGCCTGCAAGGTCGCATATTATAGCGGGAAGCTTTATTATGACAGTATAAAGAGTCGAATCGTATGCGATGTTAAAAAGTGATTTTACCGCACCGATAAGGTATAGCACATACATATATCCGGGTGGATAATCTGTAAAAGCATCAGAAAAATAAAAATTTGAAAGTCCGCCTTTAAATGACATTTCTGCCCAGCTTTTAAAGCATACGATATCCGTAGCGTGTCCTGTAACCGACATCGCTACAATAAGGCGTATGATAAATGCACCACAAAGAAGCAGCGATATCGCTACAGTTGCATTACTCGCGCTTTGCTCCTTTGCAAGCGAAGGTCTTAGTGATGAATAATAGACGAGTACAAAAAGTAGTGCGTATACCGACGCACACAAATAAATAACAGACATAAACACAGCTCCTTAATAGTTTTGTCAAAACAAGTTCGTTTTTTATATGTAAACGGCTTTATAACAGCTCGTATTTTATGCGTTCGGGTGTTTTTGAAAGTGTGTGAAGCACTTTTTCCAAAACTACGCCCTCACGAACAGGCGTATTGTAACCAAAGGTTGTGCGTATTGCTATTGAAACAAAATTAACCGCGCGGTCGATTGCAACGGGCAGAGAGTCGCCTTCAAGAAGTGCACCGGTAAGCACACTTGTAAAAATGTCGCCTGTTCCGGGATATTCTGCCGGAATATAGTCGCACATAACGCGCCAGAAACGCTCATCCTCTTTGTCGTACGCAACAACACAGTTTTTTGCATCCTCCATAACCATGCTTGTGATAACGGCGGTTTTTGGACCAAGCGAGCACAAATCTTTAAGCATTTTTTTTACGTCTTCACGGCTGTAGGAGTCTTTGAATGCACATCCGAGAAGAAAAGATGCTTCTGTAATGTTTGGCGTTATTATATGGGCGTGCGAAACAAGCCTCTTCATATGGCCTATAAAATCGGCGCTGAATGTATCATAGAGTCTTCCGCTGTCGGCAAATACAGGGTCCACTACAACGAGTGTATCTTCTTTTCCAAAGTCGTCTATAAAAGACATTATAATGTCGATTTGTTCGGCAGAGCCAAGAAAGCCCGAATATATACAGTCAAAGTCAATGCCAAGCTCTTTCCAGTGCTTGTAATAGTCTTTCATAGTATCGGTAAGGTCAACAAAGGTATAACCTTCAAAACCGCCTGTATGAGTTGAGAGTACAGCGGTAGGGAGCGGGCATACCTGCATTCCCATAGATGAGAGCGTAGGAATTATGACAGACAAAGAGCAACGCCCAAAGCCCGACATATCGTGTATTGCAGCTATGCGTGGAATTATACTTTTTTTTACAATGTTCATATCAAAACATCCAATCTGAAGATATTACATAAATCAATATTATTTTACTACAAAAAAGCCGTTTGTGCAAGGTAATTTTGACAATATATTGCGTGTTCGGTATATAAATATAAAAAAATATTAAATAAATATAAAAAAAGGCTGGAAATGAAGAAAAAAACGTTGTATAATATAATTAGTATATTTATGAAGAAATTTTTGGGGGAGTGTGAGAATATTGGGCGGATTGTTTGAAGAATTTATGCAAAATTTTTTAAGATTTGTGTCAACAGTGCGCTTTGCGGATATAGTTGATATCGCTATTGTGGCATTTATAGTGTATCAGGGTTTTCGTCTTATGCGTGAAACGCGCGCAGGGCAGCTTGTCAAGGGTATATTGATACTTGTAGTGCTTTTGCAGCTCAGCTCCTGGCTTGGGCTTAATACCATACAGTATATACTTAAAAATACTATGCAGCTCGGCTTTTTTGCTTTGCTTATAGTTTTTCAGCCCGAGCTTCGTCGCGGACTTGAGCGCTTGGGACGAGGAGCCGTAGGCAGAATATTCAGCTTTAATTCGAGAGAGGAAACGGTAGAGCATACTATCGAAGAAATAGCAAAAGCAGTTGACCATCTTGCAAAAAACAGGGTTGGCGCACTGATATGTATGGAGCGTATAACAAGACTTGGTGATATTATCAAGACGGGTACGGCAGTTAATTCTACTGTAAGTGCTGAGCTTTTAGCAAACATTTTTGTGCCAAACACGCCGCTTCACGATGGTGCTGTTATAATAGGCTCAAACAGAATTCTGGCGGCGGCGTGCTTTTTGCCGCTTACACATAATAACGATTTGTCAAAGGAGCTTGGCACAAGGCATCGTGCAGCAATCGGTCTTTCGGAAAATTCTGATGCGATTGTTATAGTTGTAAGCGAAGAAACAGGCAAAATTTCTCTTGCGCTAAATGGTGGTCTTACGAGAAATCTGACCGTTGATACGCTTAAAAAAGCATTGACAAAGAATATGAAATTTGATTCTAACATAATTGACAAGGAAAAGTTTACTTTTTGGAAGGGGGCGGCAAAATGAAAAAAGCATTTGCAAGTGAAACCGCTTTCAAAATTTATTCGCTTCTCATAGCTATTCTTTTGTGGGTATTTGTTGTTTATAATCAAAATCCGCAAAGCACCAAAGTAGTTGACGATATCAAAATATCGTATACGAATGCCGCCGAGCTTGAAAGAGCGGGACTTATAATCAGACGCGAAGGGCGCGAGCCTACGGTTGCAATTACAGTTGAGGGAAGACGTCTGTCCATAGGCAAAATAGAGTCGGAAAATGTTTCAGCGTCCGTAACCGTTCCGAGAATACATGAAGGCGAGTATGATGTATCGGTTGAAACGCGTCTTCCGATAAGTGATGTTTCGATAATCGACAAAAAGCCGTATACCGTAAAAGTAGTAGTTGAAAAGCTTAAAAAAATAAGCGTTCCCGTTGAGATAAAGTACACAGGCAGTCCAAAGGATGAAAATTCATCCGTGCAGGCACAGGCAGTGCCCGAGCAGGTATCTGTATGGGGACCTGAATCTGTGATGAACAATGTTTCACATGCGTCTGCAACCTTTGATATATCGAATGCTGTTGAAGGACAAACGAGTGAGCTGAAATATAAAATTATATCCAAAGACGGAAAGGATATAACAAATGATGCAAACGTTAATGTTGATTCGACCACTGTTTTGGTTGTCAGCTCGGTATACAAAATAAAGGATATTCCGATAGAGGTTAAGTATACGGGCAATTTGCCGGAAGGTTATGCGATAGCCTCCTCAGAGGTGCTTCCCGCAAAAATACGACTCGGAAGCAAGGACAATGCGATTGATATGATTGAAAAAATAGCGACAGAGCCGATTGACGTATCGGGTATGTCGCAGTCAAAAAAACTTTCCGTAAGGCTTGTTCTGCCTGATGGTATTGCAAATATTCTTTCTGTTACAGAGGCAGAGGTATCGGTAAATGTTGTTAAAAAAGTATCCAGAACAGTAAATGTGGAAAGCGTTGTATTCAAAAATGCAAAAGAGGATTTAAGCTATCAGGCAACCAATCTGCCGATGCAGATTACGCTATATGGGGCAAAAAGTATTCTTGACGCATTTGAGATAGCGCCGTCGGTAGATGTGGGTGAGCTTTCAAAGGGGGAGCATTATACCCTCCCGCTTGAGCTTAATTTGCCGGAGGGCATAATATGCAGCGAGCTTCATAATGTGGTTGTCAATGTGTTTTGATATTTGAAAAATCGCAATTGTTATGTGCAATTAATGCGTGTGTAACAAACCTGTAACAAAGCTATGGTAAAATACTATTGTAGAATTGTATGAATTGTGTCCTGTGATATGGGCTCGTATATACAATATTGTGTGTTAAAAAAGGAGGTTTTTATCGTGAAGAAAAAGCTTTTGACGGCTATTTGTTTTGTTTTGGTAATGACGATGTTTGCGGGCATATGTGCATACGCTGCACCGTATATGCTTTCGCCGTGGTATTACGGAAATTCAAATTCACTGATATACATTAAAAAACCGGCTTCTCTTTCGGCGACTACATCGGAGCGTACATATACTGTTACCGCTGCTGGAAAGAGTGGCGTTGATGTAACAATTTACAGAAAGAGTAACTATGACGGAAACTTTTATAAGGTTTATCAGGGAGGGTATCTGCTTTCCGGCACAATAGGTGCAAGTGGTGTTTACGTTGTATCCATAGAGCTTGTAGAGGGCGGAAACAAAATGAGAGTCTATGCTGAGAACAACGATGAACGTCAGGTTATAAATATAGACATCACACGTCTTACGAAGAGTCAGATTGATAAAATTAACGGACTTTCGGTAGGCGATATGTTCAGTTTTTAATGCACCTGACAAACAAGAGTAACGAGAAATAAAAAGTGTATTTATAATAGAGCGTCAAATATCGCAAATTTTTAATTTGCGATATTTGTGTCTGTTAAAGAATTTTAACAGAGGGAGGCGCACGCGTGAAAAAGGAAAGATTGAAAACTGTCGTGCTGATTGCTTTGGTCATAAGCAGCCTTGTTATGACAGGTCAAATATGGTTTAATGAGAAATTATGGCCCGAGGGCTATAATTTTTTTGTAAACATAAAAACGGGAGTAGCCCAGAAGATTTCGGATGTATTTGGTTTTGAAAAGACGAATGAAACAGTGTCGAGGACAAGCATTACGACGCCGGCATACCTTGCAGCATACATGGTAAAGGATTTTGACCACGCGATAACAGTTCTTGATTATACCAATCAGGAGTATGCCCCGGTAAATGAATATGTTTCATCTGTTATCTGGAGGGCTATGACGACCGACTCTAAGAATGTAACAAATGTCAGCGAGGAGGATTGGCGCAAGGCACTTTTTACAAGAGGCTTCTATGTTGACTACGG
The DNA here is from genome assembly GCA_015068725.1 of Oscillospiraceae bacterium. Lineage (GTDB taxonomy): Bacteria > Bacillota > Clostridia > UBA1381 > UMGS1253 > Aphodoplasma. Next base: position 79,249 of record SVKA01000001.1, read on the forward strand.
CGTTGATTATAAAGCTAATACGTTTGCACAGATTTTTGGTGCAAATACGTTCGCTCTTTCAGAAAACATATCATCGCTAAGACGCTTCATAATTACCGCTCAGGATAGTCTGGTAAGTGATGTATCGGTATATATTACAGATGAGAGCGATGGTGAATTTTATAAAATTTCAACAGGGCTTGATAAAACGCAGTTTAATGACAGGCTTATGGCTCTGACCGAGCAGGCAACACCCAAAAAACGTTTTTCGTTTTTTATAAATGCTGACGTACCTACGGGTATGGCGGGTGAGGTTGTTTTTGCACCGTATCTTATACTCAATGAGGAAGCTGTACAGAGGAAAAAAATAAATGCTTCAAATCCGCTCTTGCATGATGGCGAGCTTGATATGAGCGCATATACAACAGAACGGCTTTTGAGGACGTTTTCTATTAATCCCAAAACCGCCGTAAAGTATACAGATGCAGAAGGCAGCATCATCTTTGTGCAAAGTAAAAATACGCTCAAGATATCAAAAGACGGCGTATTGTCGTATACAACCGTTGCGGGAGGAAAGGGCCTTAAGCTTGGGCAAGAGGGCATACAGGAAAATGCCGCAACGCTTTCAGAGGCGATAAAGCTTGTTGCCCAGGTGTGCTCAACGCTTATTGAGGATGATTATACACAGCTTTATCTTAGCGGACTTAATGAAACGCAGACTGATGTAAAAGCATCATTCGATTATATATATGATGGTGTGCCGATTATTTTTGGCGGCCATTATGAAGGTAAAAGCGCAGCAGAGATTGAATTTGAACAGGGTTATCTTAAAAGCTATACCCAGGTGCTTCGCAGATACAGGCAAAGCGGCAACATAAGCACAACAGAGTCGACATACGATGCGAAAATATTTGATGATTTGTCCGAAGAGGAAAAGAAAAACGGAATTGAAAAGCTGTTTGAGGCATATGACGATGACGGAACAGAGGGTGAAAAGAGAGCATCGTGGTTTGTAAAAATAAACGGTATTGACTCATACAGAAGATAGATTTTTTAGTCATTGTTATACTTTATCAGGGGGGATAATATTGCCACGCAAAGCTGCAAAATCAAAAAGTGTAAACAGACGCGCAGGAGCGACAAGTAAAAGCGCTGATGTAAAGAAGCTTAAAACAAAAAAGAGTACTTCCGAAAAGCAGACGCCTGATGCGCCACGTTATTTTGAAATGTCGGGCATCATCACTATTGCGATAGGTCTTTTGTTCGGGGTATGTCTTTATACGGTATATGCAGGCTCAATCGGCGAAGCGGTAAAGTATTTACTGCTTGGCTTGTTTGGCGCTCCGGTGATGAGCCTTCCGGTGTTTATAGCCGGATGTGGACTTTATCTTATGATAAAGCGCGATTATAACAGAATGTACATAAAGCTTTCGCTTTCATTAATAATTATATTGTGTTTTAGCGTATTATGGCAAAGCTTTGGCATGAAGGGTGAAAACGCGAGTCTTTTTGAAGCGTTTGAGCTTGCAAACCGTACATTAAGTGGTGGCGGAATTTTTGGTGCGCTTATTGCAAATCCGCTCATAGAGTGGTTTGGTGTATGGATTTGCGCTATTGTATTTATAACTATAACATTTATACTTTTGATGTTTCTTTTCAAAATTTCACCTATACGCGTTATTGCAGGCTTCTTAAACGGCGCAAAGCGTGAGGCACGTGAAATACAAAATGAGCGTTCGTATGAAATTGGTCAACGCGCAGGCGGAGCAATAACGCACGCCGCAAAAACTGTTGATGACAGATTAAGACCGCTAAGACAGCGCTCGATTGATATAGATGTTGACACGGATACAGGAGAAATCACCCAAAAGAAAAAGAGAAAAACAAGACGAGCTGATATTGAAGAGGCTATTGGCACAGATGAAGCTATTGTGCATAATCAGGCTGATGATGCAGAGCTTGATGTGCCGGTATTTGATGCGATTACAAAGAAAATGAATACGCCCGAGCCGGAGGAAATCATATCTGCCAGCGAGCTTTTGGGAGCAGATGATGGTGAAACGGTTTTGGACAATACTGATGGAACCGAAAATATAGCTGAGCAGCCTGATGCACCGCATGGGGCAGATGCATCGGGACAAAAGCCTAAACGCGTTGAAAGGTTAACTGCCGCACAGGAGGCAAACCTTCGTGAGCAGCTTGATGACAATATGAAGGCGATACCGATACCGTATAAGTATCCGCCGACCAGTCTTTTGGCGCCCGGCAAGGCAAAGCGTGGAATTGATTCGCGTGAGGAGCTTCGTGAAACGGCTGTAAGGCTTGTTGATACGCTCAAAAGCTTTGGCGTAGATGTAAAGCTTTTGCAGGTGAGCCGAGGTCCCACGGTAACGCGCTATGAGCTTCAGCCAAGCGTCGGTGTAAAGGTCAGCAAAATAACGAATTTGTCCGACGATATAGCGCTCAATCTTGCGGCGTCGGCAGTAAGAATTGAAGCGCCAATTCCGGGCAAGGCGGCGATAGGAATTGAGGTGCCGAACAAAGAGGTTGCAAGCGTTGCGCTTCGTGATGTTATAGAATCTGACGAATTTAAGATGGCAAAGTCAAAGCTGTCTATTGCGTTTGGTATGGATATTGCAGGCAAGGCGATAATTGGTGATATAGGCAAAATGCCTCACGTGCTTATTGCAGGTGCTACGGGTTCGGGTAAATCGGTATGTATTAACTCGATTATAACAAGCATTTTGTACAAGGCAGACCCGAATGAAGTAAAGCTTATTATGGTTGACCCGAAGGTTGTTGAGCTTGGTGTATATAATGGCATACCGCATCTTCTGGTGCCCGTTGTAACAGACCCGAAAAAAGCGTCGGGTGCGCTTGGGTGGGCAGTAAGCGAAATGACACGCCGATATAATCTTTTTGCAGAAAGTGGCGTAAGGGATTTAAGTGGCTATAACGAGGTTTTGGAGCTTGACGGCGAGCCAAAGCTTCCGCAGATTGTGATTATCATAGATGAGCTTTCGGATTTGATGATGGTTGCGCCGAAGGAAATCGAGGACTCGATATGCCGTCTTGCGCAGATGGCGCGTGCGGCGGGAATGCATCTTATTATTGCAACCCAGCGTCCGTCGGTAAACGTAATTACGGGTGTTATAAAGGCGAATATCCCTTCACGTATTGCGTTTGCAGTATCGAGTCATATAGATAGCCGTACAATACTTGACTCGGCAGGTGCGGAAAAGCTTTTGGGCAAGGGTGATATGCTCTTTATGCCAATGGGTGCGTCAAAGCCGACAAGAATACAGGGTGCGTTTATATCTGACAAAGAGGTTGAGCGCATTGTAGAGTTTATAAAAGATACCTCGCAGGTAAGATATGACGAGGATATAAGCGAAAAAATCAATTCATCTGTCGGTGGCGGAGTAGAGGCTGAGGATACTGACTGCGACGAGCTTTTGCCAAAAGCGATTGAAATAGCACTTGCAGCAGGCTCGATATCTACATCAATGGTACAAAGAAGACTCGGCGTAGGATATGCAAGAGCGGGTCGCATAATAGACCAGATGGAAGCGCGCGGCATTATAAGCGGTGCCGACGGAAGCAAGCCGAGAAATGTCTTGGTAAGCGCCGAGGATTTGATGTAATATAAGCTTTATAAAAATTTTATTGCCGCATAAAAGTATGTGTAAAAAGTCTTTTGTGCGGCAAATCTATGAGTAAAAAATAAAATTAAAGGGGAATGTTTGTATGAAAAAAGTTGAAGACGGTGTGCGCGAATCCTTTTCTTCAAGACTTGGTTTTATACTTATATCGGCGGGCTGCGCGATAGGTCTTGGAAATGTGTGGCGTTTTCCGTATATTACAGGACAGTATGGCGGAGCGATTTTTGTTCTTATTTATCTTATTTTTCTTGTAATGCTCGCACTTCCGATTATGACAATGGAATTTAGTGTGGGACGTGCAAGCCGAAAAAGTATTACAGAAAGCTTTAAGACGCTCGAACCCAAAAAGAGCAAATGGCATATTTTTGGCTATTTTGCATTGGCGGGCAACTATCTTCTTATGATGTTTTATACGACGATTGCGGGCTGGATGCTTGCATATTGTGTAAAGATGATAAAAGGTGAGCTTACGGGAGTTTCGCCTGAGCAGATAACATGGGCATTTTCAAGCATGACTGCAAATCCTCTTGAAATGATATTCTGGACAGCAGTGGTTATTTTACTTTGCTTTGGTGTGTGCTCGCTCGGTTTAAAAAACGGCGTTGAACGCATAACAAAGGTTTTAATGCTTGGGCTTTTAGCTATAATGCTTGTGCTTTGTGTGCGCACATGGACACTTCCGGGTGCATCTGAGGGTATAGCGTTTTATTTAAAGCCTGATTTTGAAAAGTTCATGCAGGCAGGCATTGGCGAGGTTGTATTTGCGGCGATGGGGCAGGCGTTTTTCACACTCAGTGTCGGAATTGGCTCTATGGCAATTTTCGGAAGCTATCAGACGCGCGAGCGCACACTTATGGGTGAGGCGTTTTATATAACTGTGCTTGATACGTCTGTTGCAGTTGTGTCGGGACTTATTATATTTCCTGCATGCTTTGCATACAATGTTTCTCCTGACCAGGGACCGAGTCTTATATTTATGACGCTTCCGCACGTTTTTAATTCAATGCCGTACGGTAATATATGGGGATCGTTATTCTTCGTGTTCATGTCATTTGCGGCGCTCTCGACTGTTATTGCAATTTTTCAAAACATTATTGCGTATGCAGGTGATAGCTTTAAGTGGAGCGTGAAAAAATCAATAATCATAAATATTGTGCTCGTAACAGTTTTGTCGCTTCCGTGTGTGCTTGGCTTTAATGTGTGGAGTCATATAATGCCACTTGGAGAGGGAAGCACAATTCTCGATTTGGAGGATTTTATTGTGAGCAACAATCTTTTGCCGCTCGGTGCGCTTGTATACTGTCTGTTCTGCACAAGCAGATACGGATGGGGCTTTGATAATTTTATAGAAGAATGTAATACGGGCAAAGGCATAAAATTTCCCAAGGCTATGAGAATATATGCAGCGTATATTTTGCCGCTTGTTATACTGTATATCTTTATACAAGGATATATTGTAAAGTTTTAGTAAACACAAAAACACTTGCAGTTATTGACAAATAAGGAGTTTTTTACTATAATTGTATTGTTATTATTTGTAAAACAAATTAATTGATGAAGGGATGAAAAATAACAATGAGAGAGTTTAAAACAGACGCATTACAGGTTGAAATTTTTGAAACCCGTGATGAAATGGGAAAAAAGGCAGCAGACGATGTAGCTGCTTGTATCAAAAAAGAGCTTGAAACAAAGGATGAGCTTAATATGATTTTTGCTGCGGCTCCGTCGCAAAATGATGTGCTTTTCCATTTGTGCGAAAAGACAGATATTGAATGGGAGAAGATAAATGCGTTCCATATGGACGAATACATAGGCCTTCCTGCTGATGCACCTCAGGGCTTTGCAAACTTTTTAAAGGACCGTCTTTTTGACAAAAAGCCTTTCAAATCAGTTAACCTTATAAATTGCAGTGCACAGGACCCGAATGAAGAAAGCGCTCGTTATTCAAAGCTTCTTATGGACAATCCTACAAATATCGTAGTTTTGGGTATAGGCGAGAATGGTCATATTGCATTTAATGACCCGCCGGTAGCTGATTTTGATGACAAATTCCTTGTTAAGCCGGTTGAGCTTGACCAGATTTGCCGTCAGCAGCAGGTAAACGATGGCTGCTTTGCAAAAATTGATGATGTACCGAAGTATGCTTTGACATTGACAATTCCTGCACTTACACGCGCTGCTCATATGTTCTGCATCGTTCCTTGTTCGACAAAAGCGGAGGCTGTAAAGAACACTGTTTCTGCTGAAATCAGCACAAAGTGTCCTGCAACAATTTTGCGTAAGCATCCGGATGCAACACTTTATTGTGATAAAGATGCTGCTGCGCTTATTGACTAATTATTTTTGATATAAAAGATGAAAAGAGCTGACATATTGGTCAGCTCTTAATTTTTTTATATGATTTAAATTATTATATAAAACAGTATGAATAAAAAGTGGAGTATGCTGCCGATTATGCAAAACAAGTGAAATACAGAGTGCATCCATTTTTTCTTTATGATACCGTAAAATACTGCACCTATTGTATATGCAATACCGCCTGAAAGTAAAAGCCAAAATGCACTCATTCCTACTGCATTTATAAGAACGCCGATTCTTATAATGATACACCAGCCCATTACAAGATAGCATACCATTGAAAATTTTTTGTATTTTTTAAGGTCAATAGAATTTAGCGTAATGCCGAGTGCCGCAATGCCCCATATAATTCCAAACAATGCCCAACCTTCAAACGCATTGAGTTGTCTCATTGTACACAGGGCAATCGGTGTATAAGTTCCGGCTATTAAGATAAATATGGAACAATGGTCTATTACCTGAAATACTTTTTTTGCCATTGTATCGGGTCTGAGTCCGTGGTAAATGCTTGACATTGTATATAATATAAGCATTGTTGAACCGAATATTACGCCTGACACAACGCCGTAAACATCTTTTTTTAATCCTGCAAAAACACTGCACAAAACAATCGCTAATATTCCTAATGCACCGCCCACGATATGCGATGTCATATTAAAAATTTCTTCGCCCTTTGTATAGGCAGGCATCTTTCTGTCTGCAAGCCTCGTTCTTTTCACGCTTAAACCTCCTTTATTGTTGTATGATTATATTTTAGCTTATGCATAAAGTGTTGTCAAATCACTTTTTCTAAGTGCGGAAAAAGCCCTTAAAATAAGGGCTTTTTGAATATGGTCTTATTCCCACTCTATCGTTCCAATCGGCTTTGGCGTAAGGTCTAAAAGTACGCGGTTAATGCCTTCGACTTCGTTTGTAATTCTGTTTGTAATTTTATGAAGAATCTCATAAGGGATTTCTTCGATAGTTGCACTCATTGCATCAACAGTATTTACGGCGCGGATAATTGCGGGCCAGCCTTCGTATCTTTTGTCATTTTTTACGCCGACGCTTTTCATATCAGGAACGGCAATAAAATACTGCCAAACCTTTTTGGAAAGACCACAAATTTTAAACTCTTCTCTCAAAATTGCGTCTGCTTCGCGAAGAGCGTGGAGTCTGTCTCTTGTGATAGCACCAAGACAACGAACACCAAGTCCGGGACCGGGGAATGGCTGACGGTCAACCATTTCTTCGGGAAGACCGAGCGCTTTGCCGACAACACGAACCTCATCTTTATATAAAAGCTTTATTGGCTCAACAAGCTCAAGCTTCATATCTTCGGGAAGACCGCCTACATTGTGATGAGCTTTTACACCATCGCTTTCAAGTATATCGGGATAAATTGTACCCTGAGCAAGAAAATCAACGCTTTCGAGCTTTTTAGCCTCTTCGTTAAATACCTCGATAAATTCTGCGCCGATAATTTTTCTTTTCCTCTCAGGCTCAGAAACATCCTTTAAAAGATTTAAAAATCTGTCTGTTGCGTCTATATAGATTAAATTGGCGTCAAGTCCCTTTTTAAAGATTTCGATAACCTGTTCGCTTTCGCCTTTACGCATCAGGCCGTGATTTACGTGCACGCATACGAGCTGCTTGCCGATTGCTTTAATAAGAAGTGCAGCAACAACCGACGAGTCAACGCCACCCGAAAGTGCCAAGAGCACCTTTTTGTCGCCAACCTGCTCTTTGATAAGCTTGATTTGTTCAGCGATAAAAGTGTCTGCGAGCGCCTTTGTTGTTATGCGCTGCATAGATTCTGGACGTACATTTGTGTTCATTTTATATCATCCTTTCTTATAGTAAAAATTCTTATAAAAGTTTTTCGCGAAGGGTCTCGGGGCTTTCCGGATGTAAATATGCAGGCGGGATATCAAAGATTGTCTTGCAACCGAAATCACCTTTCTGATATAAACGGTATGCAGCTCTTGCATAAGCTACAAGCACGCTTGAGGTAAATTCAGGATTTGAATCAAGTTTTAAGCTAAACTCGATTATGTGCTTGTTTTCGCCCGTATTTCCGCTTCTTATCACGCTGCCACCGTGAGGCATGCTTGCATGGTTTTTTAAAAGCTCTTCTTCGCTGATAAAGTTAACGGTGGTATCATAATCTGCAAAGTAGTTTGGCATTTCTTTGATAGTTTTTTCAATGAGCGCTTTGTCTGCACCATCCTCGGCAACGACAAAACATTCTCTAATGTGCTTTTGTCTTACGCTTAAGGTTGGGTTTTCACCATTTCTTACGCTATTAAGCGCCTCTTCAACGGGGACGGTGTATTGTCTTGCGTCTTTTACTCCGTCAATACGTCTTATCGCATCGGAGTGTCCCTGACTGATGCCTTTTCCCCAAAAGGTGTAGGCATTACCATTTGGCAAAACCGCCTCGCCGATAAGTCTGTTTAATGAAAACAACCCCGGGTCCCAGCCGATAGATATAACGCTGACCTTTTTTGCGTCCTTGCTTGCCTTATCTGTGTTTTCAAAATGCTCGGGAATTTTAGCGTGAGTGTCAAAGCTGTCAACAACATTAAAATATTTTGCCATTTCGGGTGTTTGTTTTGGAAGGTCTGTTGCGCTTCCGCCGCATAAAACAATAACGTCGATTTTATCACGCATACCCATCATATCGTCTATAGAATATACAGGTACACCTGTAACTGTTTTAATGCTTTCGGGCTTGCGCCTTGTGAATACACACACAAGCTCCATATCACTTGCCTGACTAAGAGCTGCTTCTGTACCTTTTCCAAGGTTTCCGTATCCTACAATAGCAACTTTTATATTGCTCATAAGTTTTCTCCTCTCCAATTTATAGTGTATAAATAAGCAATAATTAATTAAACAAAAATTTTTACACTTTACAGTATAACATTTTAAGCCTTTCTATGCAATAAAAAAATTACAAATTTACCCTGATTTATATAAAAAATAGTGCTTCTTTTATCATTTTTATTGTAATTATATCAAATATGTGTTAAAATATATTAGTTGTTTTATAAAAAGTATTTAAAGAGGTGTAAATTGCGATGGAATTATTGGAGGCCATTTTGCAAAGAAGGACAAAAAGAAAATTTACCGATAAAAAAGTCCCGCACGAATTTTTAGAAAAGCTTGTAGATTGTGCAAGATATGCCCCTGCGGGCGCTAACCGTCAGCCTCTTAAATATATTTTTCTCGAAGAAGAATCACTTGTAAAAAAGATTTTCCCCTATACAAAATGGTCGGGCTATCACCCCGAGGATGCACCAAATGAGAATGAGCAACCCACAGCGTACATAGCAATTTTGGGCGATAAAAATATAAAGCCGAACGAAAATTTTGAAATAGATGCAGGTGCGGCAGGAACGATTATCTCGCTTGTGGCCGAGGATTTGGGACTTTCGTCGTGTTGGCTTGGTTCGATTGATAAAAAAGAGCTTGCAAAAATGTTTAACCTTGATGATAATCTTGTTTTACTTTATCTGATAGCACTTGGATATTCAGACCAAAAGGCAAGAGCACATGACGCTAAGGGTGATATAAAATATTATACCGATGCAGAAGGTGTATTAAACGTGCCCAAAAGACCGATGGATGAAATTTTGATTAAGCTTTGATAATGTTTTACTATATCTGTGATGGGAGGGAGTTATAAATGAAGTATATACGACTTGTTTTAGCTGTTATCGTTTCAAAAATACTTTATATGGCATGCCGGCTTTTGGGCTCAAGGGCATCGACTGCTCCCGGAAAGTATGCCCGTATGATTTGTCCCGATATAATAAAGCTTCTCTCCAAAAAGGTAAGAAAACAGATAATTGTTGTATGTGGCACAAACGGCAAGACCACGACAAATAACCTTATAAATACCGCGCTTACAAGGGCAGGATATAAAACTGTTTGCAACAATGTGGGCGCAAATATGCTAAATGGTATTGCGGCTGCTTTTTGCAAAGACGCGGGATTTTTTGGTGCATTTAACGTTGATTACGCATGCCTTGAAGTAGACGAGGCAAATATGCCGCTTTTGTTTAAGGAGCTTGAGCCATCACTCATAGTGGTAACAAATCTGTTTCGCGACCAGCTTGACCGCTATGGCGAGGCAGACAGCACTGCAAAAATTTTGCAAACTGCGATTGATATGGCGCCAAAGGCAAAGCTTATATTAAATGCTGACGATTCGGTTACGTCCGTTTTTGGCGAGGGAAGAGATGCTGTTTATTATGGAGCAGCTTCGGATGTTGATTTAGTCAAATGCGAGGAAATACGCGACGGAAACGTATGTCCAAAATGTGGGTACGCGCTCGAATATGAGTATTATTTATACAGCCAGATAGGAAAATACAACTGCGCGCAGTGTGGGTATAAAAATCCCAAAGCAACACATATGGCAAGCGATATAAAGCTTATAGACGGGGTGCTTAATTTTGATATTTTATCAGATGGGCTTATATCTCATGCCGAGTCGGAAATTGCAGGCCTTTACAATGTTTACAATCTTATGATGGCATACTCGGCACTTGACACGCTTGGGATTGATAAAAAGTTTATTTTAAGTGTATTGTGCTCACAAAAGCCCGAGCCGGGACGTATGAGCAGGTTTAATATAGGCGGCAAAATTATGTATCTTATTTTGTCGAAAAATCCCGCGGGCTTTAATCAGTCGGTTGCGGTAAGTGTAAATGATACAAGAAAAAAAGCGGTTTTGCTTGCACTAAACGATGCGCCCTCCGATGGCGAGGACATATCATGGATATGGGATGTCGATTTTGAAACGCTTTTAAAGAGTGATAACACGCAGTATATTGTTACGGGCAAAAGACGCTATGATATGTATTTACGGTTAAAATATGCGTCTTGTGATGAGAAACATCTTTGTTTGTATGACACAATAGAAGAGGCGATAGATAAGCTTATTAAATGCGACGTCGAGGTCGGATATCTGCTTGTAAATTATACGGCGATGTATCCGGCATACCTTGCGTTAAAAGCTCTTGAAGAGGGGGATAGTGCTGATGAATAACAAAAGTATTACCCTGTGCCACCTTTATGGCGAGCTTCTTAATCTGTATGGCGACAGTGGAAATGTGTCGGTTATAAAAATGCGCGCCGAAAAGCGCGGTATAGAATTTAAGCTTAAAACAATTTGCTATGATGATGAGATTGATTTTTCGGGCGTAGATATAATTATGCTTGGCGGAGGAACAATGCAGGCATTAAAAAAAGTGAGTCAAAAGGCAGATACGCTTGTGTCTGCGCTCAAGGAGTATGTAGAGCGTGGCGGCGTTATGCTTGCGCTTTGCGAAGGGTATCACATTATGGGAAGTTTTTATGAGTGCGGCGAAGAGCGTATTGACGGTTTGAAAATTCTTGATATTGATGTAAAAGATGCAGGACAAAGATTGATTGGAAACGCGGCAATAAAAGCAACACTTGAAAATAAAGAGGTTATCCTGACAGGCTTTGAAAATCATATATGCAGTGTTGATATAAAGGGTTATACACCATTTGGCAAGGTTATATACGGAAAAGGAAATGACGGCAAGGGCGAATATGAGGGTGTGATTTATAAAAACCTTATTGGCACGCATTTGTACGGGCAAATACTTTCGCAAAACCCCGAATTTGCCGACTATTTGATAAAGACTGCCCTTGACAGAAAATATGGCGGCGATAATACGCTGTGCGAGCTTGATGATACAATGGAAAAGCGCGCAAAGGAATTTATGATAGAGCGTGAAATGAAAAAATAATATATAGTTGTAATACGGAAAGGATGACAAGATATGATTGGCATAATCGATTATAAAGCAGGAAATGGTCCGAGCGTAAAAAGTGCGCTTTCGCACCTTGGTATTGATGCGGTTTTGAGCGCGGATAAAAAAATTCTTAGTGAGTGCAGCCACATTATACTTCCGGGAGTTGGCTCTGCGGGTGCTACGATGGACTCTCTTCGTGAGCTTGACCTTATAGATACTATTTCGGAGCATGCGCTCGTAAATAAAAAACCCTTTATGGGAATTTGCGTCGGACTTCAGGTGCTTTTTGAAAAAAGCGAAGAAGACGATGCAACGTGTCTTGGATGGTTTAAGGGTGATGTTGTACGCTTTGATGAAAAAGATGTGCGTGTGCCGCAAATTGGATGGAATAGTGCAAAATTCACAAGGGATAATGCGATACTTGATGGTATTGGTGAAGAAGAATATTTTTATTTTGTAAATTCTTACTATATTCGTCCAAAAGACAGTGAGATTGCGCTTGCGTACACAAACTATGGTAAACAGTTTTGCTCGATGATAAACAAAGACAACATATACGCATCACAATTTCACGTTGAAAAGAGCGGTGAAATCGGGCTAAAGCTTCTTAAAAACTTTGCGTCGCTTTAATAAGGGGGGATAACAATGCTTACAAAAAGATTGATAGCGTGCTTTGACATAAGAGATAAAATGGTTACAAAGGCGCACAAATTCCAAAACAATATAGACATTGACAGGGCAGAAACGGTTGCTAAAAAAATATATGCAGACCAAATAGATGAAATCATATTTTTTGATATACTTGCAAGTGCTGAGAAAAGAAAAATCGATATTGACACAGTAAAAATGGTTGCTGAAAATGTATTTGTGCCGTTTACTGTGGGCGGAGGAATAAGAAATCTTGACGATATGTACGAGGTGCTTAAAGCTGGCGCGGAAAAAATCAGCATTGACTCTATGGCGGTGCGTAATCCGCAGATTATAAATGATGGAGCTCGTGCGTTTGGCAGACAGTGTATAGTGCTCAGTATGCAGGTTAAAAAGGTTGATAAGAGTGAGAAAATACCAAGTGGATATGAAATAGCGATTGATGGTGCAAGAGTATTTACAGGGATGGACGCAGTCGAGTGGGCAAAGAGGGGAGAGGCTCTTGGAGCGGGAGAAATATGCGTAAATTCTATTGACAACGACGGCACACATCAAGGGTATGATATTGAAATTACAAAAATGATTTCAGATGCGGTTAATATTCCGGTAATTGCATCGGGCGGCGCAGGTAAACCTGAGCATCTTTTGGAGGTGTTTTCCAAGACCGGTGCATCGGCAGGAATAATATCATCAATGCTTTATTCACCAAAAATGCCAAGAAACTATCATGTAAAAGAGATTAAGGATTATCTTATAGCGAATGGTCAGCCGATAAGACCGTATATATTATAATATTTATAGTAAAAATCTCCGATATCAAAGGATGTCGGAGATTTTTAATTATAAAAAAAACGACGGATGAAATCATCCGTCGTTTAATTTTATTAAGCTTTAAAATTACTCAAAAAGCTTGCTGTACTTTGTCCAATGTTCATAACGTTCTCTAGCTTGCTTTTCTGCTTCTGTAAAGAGCTCCTCTGCTTTTTCGGGGAACTTGCGAGCGAGCGAACTATAACGAACTTCGTTCATGATAAAGTCTCTGTACGAAGCTGTCGGATCTTTTGAATCCATTGTGAACGGTACTTTGCCCTCAGCTGAGAGTCTTGGATCAAATCTGAATGTCTGCCAGTAACCAGCCATAACAGCGTTCTTGATAATCTTCTGAGTATCTGTCATACCGCCCTTGATACCATGGTTAATACATGGAGCATAACCAATGATAAGTGAAGGACCGTTGTAGCTTACAGCCTCTTTGATTGCTTTAACTGTCTGAGCCATGTCATAACCGAGTGCAACCTGTGCAACGTATACATAGCCATATGACATCGCGATTTCAGCAAGATTCTTCTTCTTGATCGGCTTACCACCTGCAGCGAACTGTGCAACAGCACCAGTAGGTGTAGACTTGGAAGCCTGACCGCCTGTATTTGAGTAAACCTCTGTATCGAATACCATTACGTTGATGTCCTCACCTGAAGCAAGTACGTGGTCAAGACCGCCGAAACCGATATCGTAAGCCCAACCGTCGCCACCGAAGATCCATACTGCTTTCTTTGAAAGGAAGTCCTTAAAGTCGAGGACCGACTTTGCAGCAGCGCTGCCGTCTTTTTCGAGTGCAGCAATAAGGTTAGCAGTATCAGCAGCATTTGCTTCGCCATCATCATAAGTTGCTTTCCATGCATCGTAAGCAGCTTTTACATCAGCGTTGTCAATAGCAGCGATTTCGTTTGAAAGTCTCTCACGAAGCTGCTTTGCAGCGATTTCCATACCAAGACCGTGCTCAGCGTTATCCTCGAACAATGAGTTTGCCCAAGCAGGACCAAAGCCCTTGTGGTTTGTTGTGTATGGAGTTGAAGGAGCACTACCACCCCAGATTGAAGAGCATCCTGTTGCATTCGAGATGTATGAACGCTCGCCGCAAATCTGTGTGATAAGCTTTGCATAAGGTGTCTCACCGCAGCCTGCGCATGCGCCCGAGAACTCGAGGAGCGGCTGACGGAACTGAGAATTCTTAGCATTAAGCGGAAGTGCAAGCAAATCCTCTTTTACAGAAAGTGTGCGACCGTAGTCAAAGCCTTTCTGTGCATCAAGCTGTGTATCGATAGGCTTCATAACGAGAGCCTTTTCCTTTGCAGGACAAACCTTAGCACAGTTACCGCAACCTGTACAGTCAAGTGTACTTACTGTCATTGAGAATTTGTAGCCGTCCATGCCCTTACCGTTCATCTTTATTGACTTCATTTCAGCGGGAGCATTTGCAGCTTCCTCTTCATTCATAACAGCGGGACGGATAACAGCGTGCGGGCAAACGAGCGAGCACTGATTACACTGGATACAGTTTTCCGGAATCCATTCAGGAACGTCAACTGCGATACCGCGTTTTTCATATGCTGCCATACCCTGCGGAAGATGACCGTCAACCATGTTCATAAATGTTGATACAGGAAGCTTGTCACCACGCTGTGAATTACATGGCTCAAGAATGCTCTGAACAAATTCAGGAGCGTTAGAATCAGCTTTTGCTTTTGCATCTGTTGCATTTTTCCAGTCAGCAGGAACGTCAATCTTCTTAATATTCTTTTCGCCTTCTGCGATTGCTGCATGGTTCATGCTTACAATCTTCTCACCCTTAGCGCCAAACGACTTAACAACTGCTGCCTTCATGTATTCAACAGCATCTGCAAACGGGATAACGTCTGCAATCTTGAAGAATGCTGACTGAAGAACGATTGAAGTTTTGTTGCCAAGACCAAGCTCTTTTGCGATACCGATAGCATCGATTGTGTAGAGCGAGATGTTGTTATCAGCGATGTATTTCTTCATCTTAGCAGGCAATCTCTCTGAAAGCTCTTTTTCGTCCCAAGCACAGTTAAGAAGGAAACTGCCACCCGGAACAAGGTCTTCTACCATATCATACTTAGTAACGTATGATGGGTTGTGACAAGCTACAAAGTTTGCCTTATTGATGAGGTAAGTTGACTTAATAGGAGTTTTACCAAAACGAAGGTGCGAAACAGTAATACCACCTGATTTTTTCGAGTCATATGCAAAGTAAGCCTGTGCATAAAGGTCTGTGTGGTCACCGATGATTTTGATAGAGTTTTTGTTAGCACCAACAGTACCGTCAGAACCAAGACCCCAGAACTTACATGCTGTGTTACCTTCTGCACTTGTGTCAGAGAAATCTTCTCTTGGAAGTGAAAGGTTTGTAACGTCATCTTCGATAGCAAGTGTGAAGCCCTTGATTGGCTCTTTTGCATCGAGGTTTTTGTATGTTGCGATAATATCAGCAGGAACAGTATCCTTTGAACCAAGACCATAACGTCCGCCGATGATTGCAGGAGCGTTGTTTTTACCTGCATAGCAAGCACATACATCAAGGTAAAGCGGCTCACCGATTGAACCGGGTTCTTTTGTTCTGTCAAGAACAGCGATGCTCTTACATGTTGCAGGAACTGCCTTTAAGAATGCATCAACCGGGAAAGGTCTGTAAAGACGAATCTTGATAAGACCAACCTTTTCGCCCTTTGCGTTCATATAATCGATTGTTTCTTCGATTGTTTCACAGATGCTGCCCATTGCAACGATAACCTTTGTTGCATCAGGTGCACCATAATAATCAACAAGGTGATAGTTTGTGCCGATTTTAGCGTTAACTTTGTCCATATATTCTTCAACTACTGCAGGGATGTTGTTGTAATATGTGTTACAAGCTTCTCTGTTCTGGAAGAATATATCAGGGTTCTGTGCGCTACCGCGAAGAACCGGATGCTCAGGATTTAATGAGCCGTTGCGGAATGCCTTAACAGCATCCATATCAACCATCTCTTTGAGGTCTTCATAATCCCAAACTTCAATCTTATCGATTTCATGTGATGTTCTGAAGCCATCGAAGAAGTGAAGGAACGGAACGCGGCCCTTGATTGTTGAAAGGTGAGCGATTGCACCAAGGTCCATAACTTCCTGCGGGCTGTTTGAACAAAGCATAGCATAACCTGTCTGACGGCATGCCATAACGTCCGAATGATCACCAAAAATGTTAAGTGCGTGCGAAGCTACGCAACGTGCACTTACGTGAATAACTGACGGCAAAAGCTCACCAGCCATTTTGTACATGTTCGGAATCATCAAAAGAAGACCCTGTGAAGCTGTGTAAGTGGTCGTGAGAGCACCTGCTGCGAGTGAACCGTGAACGGCACCTGCTGCACCTGCTTCGGACTGCATTTCAACAACCTTTACAGGCTGACCGAAAATGTTTTCCTTTTTTTCAACTGCCCATTCATCTGTTACTTCAGCCATAACAGACGAAGGAGTGATTGGGTATATCGCTGCTACATCAGTAAAAGCGTATGAAGCCCAAGCGGCGGCGTTGTTGCCGTCCATTGTTTTCATTTTTCTTGCCATGAAAAATCCTCCTCTATTGTAAATTTATACTAAATAAAAAGCGTGTAAAATTGCGCCACAAGATATTATATCAATAAAAATAAAGTATGTCAAGCGAATACCAACGGCTTTTTTACTGTTTGGAACTATTTTAAAAAATTTTATAACACAGACTTTTTTATGTGTATAATTTAAACAAAAACATCCGAATCTTATACAATTTCAGGTGTGGGCAGCATAGCTGAGCCCCATACGGAAGAATGCCACTTTGTCTGTGCTTTTAAGATGCTTTCTGTTTTATAAAACGAAAGTCCCATATAGCTTTCGATGTCGTCTGTTATGCCCGAGCGTCTAAATAGGGTATAGCGCGTTTCGTACCTGCCTGGTGCAAGTGTGCTCATATCAAAGCTCAGAGTAACACTTTCATTTTGACCTGCTTTGCCCGAGTAGAAATCATACAGCATTGAGGTTGCAACGCTTTTTAATGTGGAGTCATATACTGTCAACCTGAAACACAAGTCGGTTATGTCGTCTTTATTTGTCCAGTTAATATTTATATTCAACATTCCGTTTTCGTCTGTTGTGTTTGCATTTGATGGGTAGGACGCACCCAAAAGGTTAACCGCTCTTTGTTTGTTTTTAAGCTTTTTTGAAAGATTGTTTTCATCAAAAGTCATATGCGTTTCGCTGTGTGTACCTGACGAGAGATAATGCTTTATTGCTTCGTCTGTATCGCCGTCATATATAATTTTACCTTTATCAAGCACAATTGTCCTTGTGCACAGATTTTTTACTGTGTCCATATTATGACTTACATATAATATGGTACGATTTTCTTCTTCGGCAATACTGCGCATTTTTTCTATACATTTTCTTACAAAAGCGGCATCGCCGACAGCGAGAACCTCATCCATAATAAGTATCTCCGAATTAAGATGCGCCGCAACTGCAAATGCAAGCTTTACATACATACCTGAAGAATAACGCTTTATTGGCGTATCAATGAACTGTTCACACTCAGAAAATTCAATTATGTCATCGAGTTTTTCATCCACTTCACGTCTGCTCATGCCCAGTATTGCACCGTTTAAATATATGTTTTCTCTGCCTGTAAGCTCTGCGTGAAAGCCTGTGCCGATTTCAAGCATACTTGAAACTCTTCCGTCAAGATAAACGCATCCGTCTGTGGGAGCGGTAATGCGTGAAAGTATTTTAAGAAGCGTCGATTTGCCCGCGCCGTTTCGTCCGATGATGCCGACGGTTTCACCTTTATTTATTGAAAAAGATACATCGTCAAGTGCGGTAAAGGTTTCATTTTTGTCATAATTTTTTGAGCCTATTTTTGTGTTTGGGTCGTCTTTTCCAAAAAGACGCGCAAAAAAGCTTTGTGAACTGCCAAGAAGGGTGCGACCGCCTATTTCACCAAGCTTGTAGCATTTTTTTATATTTTCTGCTCTTATGATTTCACTCACCTGTATCGCCTCCTTATATAGTATCCATAAAGGTTCTTTCAACTTTGCCGAAAAGAACGATTCCTACTGTAAGTACAACAAGTGTTGTCAAGAAAGATATTCCAAGATACCCCCACGAGAACATGCCTGCACCCAAAAAAGCATAACGAAATGCCTCTATTATGGGCGCCATTGGGTTTAACATAAATAGTGGCAGAAGAGATGCGTCTATTTGTGATGCGGGATATACTACGGGTGTAAGATACATCCACAAGGTTATCCCAAAGCCTACAAGAACTGACAAATCACGATATTTGGTAGTAAGTGAAGATACTATTATGCCAAGGCCTATACTTAAAAGTGCGCATGTTATAATAAGAACGGGTGTAATAAGTATGTACGCATTTGGCGATATAGCGCCGACGCAGGTATAATATATAACGAAGCATAAGTACATTATAAATTGCACGCCAAAATTAATCATTGCTGAGATTGTTGTCGATATTGGTGTAATAAGACGTGGAAAATACACCTTGCCAAAAAGTCGTGCATTTGAAACAAAGGTGTTTGAATTTTTTGAAAGACACGTCGCAAAATATGTCCAGACAATATTTGATGACATATAGAATAGGAAGTCGGGCGCCTCGTCTGTCGGAAGATTTGCAATGTTTCCAAATACTATTGTAAATATAAGAGTAGTAATCAGAGGGTTTATTATAAACCATAATGGCCCGAGAATTGTCTGTTTGTACATTGCCAGAAAATCTCTTTTGACAAAAAGCCAGATAAGCTCGCGCGAGGAAAAAAGCTCGCCAAGCTTTAGATTGAAAAGTTTATCTTTGGGACGTATTATGGTTTGAAAATTTTTTGACACGTTTTTCACCCTTTATTAAATATTGAAAAAATAATATATCATAATTATATCATAAAAGAATTCGAAATCAATAAAAATATGGTTTGACAAAGCAAAAAAAATAATGTATACTGTCTTTGCTGTATAGGCATGAACGCCTGTAAGAGTATGCGTTTTATCGAAAAACGGATAAATTTTAAAAAAAATTAAAATTTTGCTTGCAATTTCGTTTTTTGTGTGGTAAACTATATCAAGTAATTTTATGTTTCAGGTTGGAGGTGAATGGATTGCCTAATATTAAATCAGCAAAAAAGAGAGTAAAGGTTATTAAAACTAAGACGCTTAAAAATCAGATGGTTAAATCAGCGCTTAAGACTCAGATAAAGAAGTTTGAGGCTGCTGCAGCTGCAGGTGATAAGGCTGTTGCTACAGAGGCTTTCAACATTACGGTTAAAAAGATTGACCAGGCAGCTTCGAAGGGTATATTGAAGAAGAACACTGCTGCAAGAAGAAAGTCTAAGCTTGCGACTACTCTTAATAAGGTAGGAGCGTAATTTTAATTGCATCGTGACAAAAGATATGTCAAAAGGACATATCTTTTTTGCTTTCTCGCATTTTGAAATTTAATTTTTGGTTGAAAAGAGATAAAAAATATTTGTGAATATTGCATAAAAAATACCAAAAAATTTCGTAAAAATTTTTTGCAAAATTTTTTGAGAAAAATGCTAAAAAAGCTTGCATTTTTTCCTTATATAAGGTAAAATATTATCTGTTGTGACATGGCATACGATGAAACGGGAGGTTGCGAACGAGAAAAGTTCGGTTTTTCCGTGGAGAATGTCCGATTCCTGAAACCGGGCGACAAGTCACGCTGCACTTATGCATATCTTGCAGCTTGCTTATCCTGCAAAGCAGGGGGCTTTTGCGCGTTTGCGCAAGGGCTGATTGTTTTTGCGTTATTACCCGGCGTACTCGAGATGGGAATGTCCGGGTTTTATTAGGGAAAAGGCGGGAACACCCGGCAGGGTGTAAGCATGCAAAGGTGCGTGCTGTCGTATGTGTAACAACCGAAAAAACAAAAATCAAAGGAGGTAAAACTATGGCAGCAACTCAGAAAATCAGAATCAGACTCAAGGGCTATGACCACGTTTTAGTTGATCAGTCAGCTGAAAAGATTGTGGAAACAGCCAAGAGAACAGGCGCAAAGGTATCGGGTCCTATTCCGCTACCGACAAAGAAGGAGGTTGTTACAATCCTTCGCGCAGTTCACAAGTACAAGGATTCTAGAGAGCAGTTTGAGATGCGTACACACAAAAGATTAATCGATGTGCTTGTACCCACTCAAAAAACAATAGAGGCTCTTACAAAGCTCGATTTGCCGGCAGGCGTTGATATCGAGATCAAGCTATAATAAAATTTATGGCTTGGGAGTTGTAGCGGCAATAAAATTGCTGCTGCGGGTCAAGTTTGCCGCTAAAGCGGTAAACCAATAACCTATAAGGAGGAGAAAGGAAATGAAAAAAGCAATTTTGGGAACAAAACTCGGCATGTCGCAAATCTTCATGGAAGACGGCAAGCTAATTCCCGTAACTGTTGTTCACGCTGAGCCAAACGTAGTTGTTCAGAAGAAGACAGTTGAAACAGACGGCTATGATGCAGTTCAGGTCGGCTATCTCAATAAGAGAGAAAAACTTGCAAACAAGCCTGAAAAAGGACACTTTGCAAAGGCAAACGTTCCGGTTAAGCGCGTGTTAAAGGAGCTTAAGCTTGATAACGCAGCTGAGCTAAACGTTGGCGATGAAATCGTTGTAACTTCATTCGAGGTTGGCGAGAGAATCGACGTAACAGGTATTTCAAAGGGTAAAGGATTTGCAGGTTCAATCAAAAGACATGGACAGCACATCGGTCCTAAGAGCCATGGTTCCGGTTACCACAGAGGTTCAGGTTCAATGGGCGCTTGCTCAGACCCCTCAAAGGTAAGAAAGGGCAAGAAGCTTCCGGGACATATGGGTGTTGAGAAGGTTACAATTCAAAATCTTGATATAGTAAAGATTGATGCTGAAAATAACCTTATCTGTGTTAAAGGTGCTATCCCCGGTGCAAAGGGAAGCGTTGTAGTATTGAAGAACACAGTTAAGGCGTAATCGATTTTTATTGGAAAGGAGGAAAAACAGTAATGGCTAAATTGGATTTATACAATATGAGCGGTGAGAAAACCGGCACAATTGATGTAAAGGACGAAATCTTCGGCGTTGAAGTTAAAAAGAGCGTTCTTCACGATGTTGTTGTAAATTATCTTGCTAATCAGAGACAAGGCACACAGAGCGCACTTACCCGTACAGAAGTTCGCGGCGGCGGTATTAAGCCGTGGAGACAGAAGGGTACAGGCCGTGCAAGACAGGGTAGCATCCGTGCTCCTCAATGGACAGGCGGTGGCGTTGTGTTTGCTCCAAAGCCGAGAGATTATTCTTACAGATTAAATAAGAAGGTAAAAGCTCTTGCTCTTAAGATGGCTCTTTCGTCAAAAGTTGCAAGCGAGGACATTATCGTAGTTGATGGTCTTAAGTTTGATGAAATCAAGACATCAGCAGCAGCAAAGATGCTCAGTGCACTCGGCGTAAGCGATAAAGCACTTGTTGTATCAGCTGCAAACGATATAAACATGTACAAGTCGGTAAGAAACATTGAAGGCGTATGTGCAAGCAATGTTGACACACTTAACGTATATGAGATATTAAATCATAAGAAATTTATCATAGCTAAGGATGCTGTGGAGAAAATTGAGGAGGTGTGCGCACAATGACATTCGCTCACGATATCATAATCCGTCCTGTTATATCAGAACATTCTATGGAACAGATGGAGAACAGAACGTACACCTTTGAAGTAAAGATTGACGCTAACAAAATCCAGATTGCAAACGCAATCGAAGAGATTTTCGGCGTTAAGGTTGAAAAGGTTACAACAATTCGCATGCAGGGTAAGATGAAGAGAATGGGTGCTCATCAGGGCAGACGTGCTTCCTATAAGAAAGCTATGATTAAGCTTACAGAGGACAGCAAAACAATCGAATTCTTCGAAGGCATGGCACAATAAGAAAACAGTTAGAAAATATTAATTAGGTAAGGAGTGACAATTAGGATGGCGATTAAAAAGTATAATCCTACTTCTCCTGCAAGAAGACATATGACAGTGTCCGCTTTTGAGGAAATAACAACAAATACTCCTGAGCGTTCGTTGTTAGAGCCTATTAAAAAGAATGCAGGTAGAAACTCATATGGTAGAATCACCGTTCGTCATCGCGGCGGCGGTAATCGCAGAAAATACAGAATAATCGACTTTAAGAGAAATAAAGACGGTATAAAAGCAAACATTGTATCAATCGAGTACGATCCGAACAGAAGCGCAAACATTGCACTTTTGCAGTATGAAGACGGCGAGAAGAGATACATCATTGCACCTTATGGAATTAAAGTTGGCGATACACTTATAAGTGGTAGCGGCGCTGACATTAAGCCAGGTAACGCAATGAAAATCGAGGATATCCCCGTTGGTACACTTATCCACAACATCGAGCTTTCACCCGGTCGTGGTGGTCAGCTTGTTCGTGGTGCAGGTACAAGTGCACAGCTTATGGCTAAAGATGGTGGTTATGCACAGGTACGTCTTCCTTCGGGCGAGGTTCGTATGATAAGACTTGATTGCAAAGCTACAATAGGCCAGGTTGGTAACATTGATTATGAAAACATCAAAATCGGTAAAGCAGGTAGAAAACGCCACATGGGCTTTAGACCTACTGTTCGTGGTAGCGTAATGAACCCGTGCGATCACCCTCATGGTGGTGGTGAAGGTAAGTCGCCTATTGGTAGACCGTCGCCTGTTACACCGTGGGGTAAACCGGCACTTGGTCTTAAGACACGTTCTAAGAAGAACAAGTCAGACAAGTTTATCGTTAAGAGAAGAAACCAAAAGTAATATAAATTAAGAAGATTTATATTTACCGGAAGGAGGAAGCAAATATGGGTAGATCTATTAAAAAAGGGCCATACGTTGAAGAAAGGCTCATGAAAAGAATTGTTGCCATGAACGAGTCTAACACAAAAGCTGTTGTTAAGACTTGGTCAAGAGCATCGACAATATTCCCCGAGATGGTTGGACACACAATTGCCGTGCACGACGGAAGAAAGCATGTTCCGGTGTTTATCAGCGAGGACATGGTTGGCAATAAGCTTGGCGAATTTGCTCCGACAAGGACATATAAGGGCCACGCAGGTGCAAAATCATCGAAATAATTAGAAATGTTCGTCGAATGATGAAAGGAGGATACCAAGGTGGAAGCTAAGGCAGTTTTAAACTATGCGCGTATTTCAAATCGTAAGGTTGGCATCGTGCTTGATTTAATAAGAAATAAGCCTGTTGATGAAGCAAGAGCAATACTCAGACATACTCCAAAGGCTGCTTCGATATTAGTTGAGAAGCTTTTGGCGTCAGCTGTAGCAAATGCTGAAAACAACTTCAACATGGATACAAGTAAATTGTACGTTTCTGAAACGTTTGCAAACCAGGGTCCTACGCTTAAGAGAGTAAGACCGAGAGCACAGGGAAGAGCATTCCGTATCAGAAAGAGAACAAGTCATATTACAGTAGTAGTTAAAGAAAAGGAATAAAGAGAGGAGGTTTCTCATGGGACAGAAAGTTAATCCGCATGGACTTAGAGTCGGTGTAATTAAGGACTGGGATTCAAAGTGGTTCGCAAATGACAGTGTTTTTGGCGACACACTTGTTGAAGACTACAAAATAAGAAAGTTTTTGAAAAAAGCATTGTATGAGGCAGGCGTTTCCAAGTTTGAGATTGAAAGAAAGGGCGCAAAGCTCGTTGTTAATATCTATGCTGCAAAACCCGGTATTATTATCGGTCGCGGCGGCGAGGAAATCGGCAAGCTTAAAGTAAAGCTTGCAAAGCTTACAAACAAGGCTGAAAATGATGTAAATATTAACATTGTTGAGGTTAAGGTTCCCGATATGTGCGCACAGCTTGTTGCTGAGAATATTGCCGCACAGCTCGAGAGAAGAATTTCCTTCAGACGTGCAATGAAGCAGTGCATGGGACGTTCAATGAAGATGGGCGCGAAGGGTATTAAAACCTGCGTATCAGGACGTTTAGGCGGTGCTGAAATTGCAAGAAGCGAGCATTATCATGAAGGTACAATTCCGCTTCAGACATTGAGAGCAGATATTGACTATGGTTTTGCAGAAGCAGATACATCCTATGGTAAAATCGGTGTTAAGGTTTGGATTTACAAGGGTGAAATTCTTCCGGAGAGCAAAGCTTCAAAGAAAGCGGAAGGAGGCAAATAAGAATGTTATTACCGAAAAGAGTAAAACACAGAAAGGTAATGCGTGGCAGAATGAAAGGTAAGGCAACACGCGGCAACGTTGTTACCTATGGTGAATACGGCTTGCAGGCTCTTGAGCCGGCATGGATCACCTCAAATCAGATTGAGGCTGCCCGTATTGCTATGACAAGATATATCAAGAGAGGCGGTCAGGTTTGGATTAAGATATTCCCTGACAAGCCTGTAACAGAAAAACCTGCTGAAACTCGTATGGGTAGCGGTAAGGGCTCACCTGAGTACTGGGTAGCCGTTGTAAAACCGGGCAGAGTTATGTTTGAAATCGGCGGCGTATCAGAAGAGGCTGCTCGCGAGGCTATGCGTCTTGCGATGCACAAATTGCCAATAAAGTGCAAGTTTGTGGTACGTGAGGATAAGGAGGCGTCTGCAGATGAAAGTTAATGAAATCAGAGATTTAACCACCGAAGAATTGGATGTTAAATTAAGCGAGCTTAAAGCAGAGCTTTTCAACTTGAGATTTCAGAATGCTACAAACCAGCTTGACAATCCTATAAAAATTGCAGATGTGAAAAAGAGCATTGCAAGAGTTAAAACAATAATCCGCGAACGCGAATTGGTTTAATGGATATGGTTTGTGTATTTATGAAAGGAGGAAAAGACTGTGTCTGAAGCAAGAAATCAGAGAAAAGTAAGAATCGGCAAGGTTGTAAGTAACAAGATGGATAAAACTATAACCGTTGCGATTGAATACAACGTTAAACATCCTCTTTACGGTAAAATCGTAAAGAAAACCTACAAATTGAAGGCGCATGATGAAAATAACACATGCGGTATCGGCGATAGAGTAAAGGTAATGGAAACAAGACCGCTTTCCAAGCAGAAGCGTTGGAGATTGGTTGAAATCGTTGAGAAGGCTCAGTAATAAATCGGACTGAGGAAGGAGGAGATTTTCGTGATCCAACCACAAACAAGAATGAAGGTTGCTGACAACACTGGTGCAAAAGAGATTATGTGCATTCGTGTAATGGGCGGCTCGAAAAGAAAGTTTGCGAATATAGGCGACGTAGTTGTTGCCAGCGTTAAAAAGGCAACGCCCGGCGGTGTTGTAAAAAAGGGTGATGTTGTTAAGGCTGTTATCGTTCGCTCTGTTAAGGGCGTAAGAAGAAACGATGGTACACACATTCGTTTTGACGAGAACGCAGCTGTTATAATCAGAGATGATAAGAACCCGAGAGGTACACGTATCTTTGGACCTGTTGCAAGAGAGCTCAGAGATAAAGAGTACATGAAGATTTTATCATTGGCACCCGAAGTACTATAAGGAGGTGGCGAGAGGATGACAAATAAGCTTCATATAAAGTCAGGTGATACTGTAGTAGTATTGTCTGGTAAAGATAAAGGCAAAAAGGGCAAGGTTTTGAGCGTAAACCCCGAAGACCGTAAGGTAATTGTTGAGGGCGTTTCGGTAGCATCAAGACACACAAAGCCGAGAAAAGCAGGTGAAACGGGCGGTATTCTTAAGAAGGAAACTCCCATCTATGCTTCAAAGGTAATGCTCGTATGCAACAAATGTGGCTCCGCCGCAAGAACGGGCCGTAAAATTTTAGAAGATGGAACAAAAGTTAGATATTGCAAAAAGTGCAACGAAACGTTGGACGACTAATCTAATGTAAAAGGAGGTTAGAAAATGGCAAGACTTAAAGAGTTTTATAAAGACCAGGTGGCTCCTGCACTTATGCAGAAGTTTGGATATAAGAGCGTAATGCAGATTCCGAAGCTTGATAAGATTGTTATCAACATCGGTATGGGCGATGCTCGTGATAACCCGAAGGCAATTGAGAGCGCTGTAAACGATCTTGCACAGATAACAGGTCAAAAGCCGGTTATTACCAAGGCAAGAAAGTCAGTTGCTAACTTTAAACTAAGAGAAGGTATGAACATTGGCTGCAAGGTAACGCTTCGTGATGAGAAAATGTACGAGTTTCTTGACAGATTCTTTAACGTAGCACTTCCGAGAGTTCGTGACTTCCGTGGAATCAGTGCAAACTCATTCGACGGCCGTGGCAACTACTCGGTAGGTATCAAAGAGCAGTTGATATTCCCTGAAATCGATTATGATAAGATTGATAAAATCAGAGGTATGGATATCATAATGGTTACCACCGCAAAGACAGACGAAGAGGCTCGCGAGTTATTAACACTTATGGGTGCTCCGTTCGCGTCGGCTAATTAAGGAGGTACACAAAAAAATGGCTAAAAAAGCGATGATTTTAAAACAGCAGAAGGCTCCCAAATACAGCACACAGGCTTATAACCGTTGCAAAATTTGCGGAAGACCGCATGCTTATTTAAGAAAGTACGGCATTTGCCGTATCTGCTTTAGAGAATTAGCTTACAAGGGTCAGATCCCGGGTGTTAAAAAGGCAAGCTGGTAAGAATAAGCAGATGCAGGCTAAAAAAGCCGCGTAGGTAAAAATAATTGTCATGGCAGTAGTGCATAAGCTGCCACGGCATCCAAGTTTTTGGAAGGAGGTAAAAAAATGCAAATTACAGATCCTATTGCAGACTTGCTTACACGTATAAGAAACGCAAGTAATGCAAAACACGAAACGGTTGACATCCCCGCTTCCAATATGAAAAAAGCGATTGCGAAGATTTTGTTGGATGAAGGATATATAAAGAATTTTCAGCTTATTGAGGATTCAAAGCAGGGTATTATCAGAGTAACATTGAAGTACGGTGAGAACAAATCCAAGGTTATAACAGGCCTTAAGAGAGTTTCACGTCCCGGACTTCGTATATATGCAGGTGCGGACGAGCTTCCGAAGGTGCTTCGTGGACTCGGTATAGCAATTATTTCCACATCAAAGGGCATAATGACTGATAAAGAGGCCCGTGCAAATCACATCGGTGGCGAAGTGCTGGCATTCATTTGGTAGTATATCGCTTTGAGTATTAATTAGGAGGTGTAACACAAAATGTCCAGAATTGGTAACAGCCCTATTACGATTCCCGCTGGCGTGGATATCAAAATCGAGGCTGAAAATACAGTGACAGTTAAGGGTCCTAAGGGAACTCTTACAAAAAAGCTGCACAAAGATATGATAATTGAAAAACAGGATAATACAATAATCGTAAAAAGACCTTCTGAGAACAAGGAGCACAAATCCTTGCACGGACTTACAAGAACACTTATTAATAACATGGTTATCGGTGTTACAGAAGGATTCACAAAGACTCTTGAAGTAAACGGTGTTGGTTACAGAGCAGCAAAGCAGGGCAACAAACTTGCTCTTACTCTCGGTTATTCACATCCGGTTGAGATGGAGCCTACAGAGGGTATTACGATTGATGTGCCTGCTCCGAACCAGATTATAATCGGCGGAGCTGACAAGCAAAGCGTTGGTCAGTTTGCTGCAAAGGTTCGTGAGAAGCGCCCGCCTGAGCCGTATAAGGGCAAGGGTATTAAGTACGTTGATGAAATCATCAAGCGTAAAGAGGGTAAAGCAGGCGGCAAGAAATAAGAAAGGAGTGGATTTTAAATGGTAAACAAAAAGTCAAGCAATAAAGCAAGATTAAAGCGCCATTTGCGTATCAGAAAAAAGATTAACGGCACCGCAGAAATGCCGCGTCTTAGCGTATTTCGCAGTTTGAAAAACATGTATGCGCAGCTTATAGATGACGAAAACGGTGTAACAATTGTATCCGCTTCAAGCCTTAAGGACAGCTCATACGGCGGTAACGTCGAGGCTGCAAGAGAGATTGGTAAAAAGCTTGCCGAGGCAGCTCTTGAGAAAGGTATTAAGAAAGTTGTTTTCGACAGAAGCGGCTACATTTATCACGGTAGAGTTGCAGCTCTTGCCGAGGGCGCAAGAGAAGGCGGATTAGAGTTTTAATAAGAAGGAGGGATACCATGCAGGAAAGAATAGACGCAGAAACACTTGATATAAAAGAAAAAGTTGTTAATATAAGCCGTGTTGCAAAGGTTGTAAAGGGCGGTAGAACATTTCGTTTCAGCGCACTTGTTGTAGTAGGCGACGAGAATGGTCATGTTGGCTATGGTACAGGTAAGTCTGCTGAAATTCCGGATGCCATCAGAAAGGGTATCGAGGATGCTAAAAAGAATATGATTACTGTTCCCATGGTTGATGGAACTATTCCGCACGAGGTTGTCGGCGTATTTGGCGCAGGCAAAGTGCTTATTAAACCGGCTGCAGAAGGTACAGGCGTTATCGCTGGCGGTCCCGCCAGAGCGGTACTTGAGCTTGTTGGTATAAGAGATATAAGAACAAAATCTCTTCGTTCCAATAACCCCAGGAACGTGGTAAGAGCCACAATCGATGGTCTTGCATCACTTACTTCAGCTGAAGAGGTAGCAAAGAAACGTGGCAAGAGCGTTGAAGAATTGTTGGGTTAAGGAGGAAAAGTAAATGGCAGCAAAAACACTCAAAATTACGCTTGTGAAAAGCACAATCGGTCGCAAACAGGACCAGATTGCAACAGTTAAGGCTCTTGGCCTTCACAAGATTCGTAGCGTAGTTGAAAAGCAGGATACTCCTCAGATAAGAGGTATGATTACTAAGGTTTCTCATTTGGTCGAAGTAGAGGAAGCTTAATTACAAGTTAAAACAAAAGGAGGTGCAGCAAAATGAGACTTGATGAACTACAACCTGCAGAAGGTTCAAAGTTTGTGGCAAAGAGAAAAGGCCGCGGCCCCGGAACAGGTAACGGCAAAACAGCCGGCAAGGGTCATAAGGGTCAGAATGCACGTAGCGGTGGCGGTGTAAGACCGGGCTTCGAAGGTGGTCAGATGCCTATTTACAGACGTCTTCCGAAGAGAGGTTTTACAAACATTTTTGCCAAGCAGTATGTTACTGTTAACGTTGAAGTGTTAGATAAATTTGAAAAGGGTACTGAGGTTACAGCAGAGCTTTTGAAGGAAATGGGAATTATCAGCAAGGTAAAGGACGGAATCAAAATTCTCGGCAGAGGTGAAATAACAAAGCCTTTGACAGTAAAAGCCGCTAAATTTACCGAATCGGCTGCCAGCAAGATTGAAGCGGCAGGCGGAAAGGCTGAGGTGATTTAATTGTTTAAAACAATACGTAACGCCTGGGCGATACCCGATTTGAGAAGTAAGATGATTTTTACTATCCTTATGTTGATAGTATACAGACTTGGTAGCGTTATCCCGGTACCGGGACTTAGCGCTGACGCTATGGCGGCATTTATGTCACAGGACGGCGGTATGGGTTTGTTCACACTTCTTGACACATTTACAGGTGGTGCATTCTCAAATGCAACAATATTTGCAATGGGTATCACACCATATATTAACTCGTCAATTATAATGCAGCTTTTGGCAGTTGCAATCCCTGCGCTCGAAAGATTGCAGAAGGAAGGCGAGGAAGGCAGAAAGAAAATCAACAGTATTACAAGATATGTAACTGTTGTACTTGCTCTTATACAGGCAATAGGTCTTTACTTTACATTGAAGGCTTATGGCGTTGTTGAAAACCCCGGCTTTATGTCATTTGTTGTAATTGCACTTACATTTACAGCAGGTACGGCGTTTATTATGTGGGTTGGAGAGCAGATTACAGAAAAAGGTATTGGCAACGGTATTTCACTTATAATCTTTGCCGGTATTGTATCAAGATTGCCCCAGGCAGCTGTAACACTTTATAATGAGTTTCTTGGTGTAAACTTGACTGTTGTAAGTGCTGTTTTGCTTATTGTAGTATTGGCACTAAGCGTAGCGGTTGTTGGCTTTGTTGTATTTATGAATGAAGCTGAAAGACGCATACCCGTTCAGTACGCAAAAAGAGTTGTTGGCAGAAAGATGTATGGTGGCCAGAGCACAAACATTCCGATCAAGGTTGCTATGGCAGGTGTTATTCCGATCATTTTCGCATCGAGCATCGTGTCATTCCCTGCAACTATCGCACAGTTTGCAGGCGGAATTCCGCAGACTGGTTTCTGGCATGGTTTCTTCGAGCTTATGTCGCCGGGCGGCTGGCTTTATGGAGTACTTTATTTTGTGCTTATCATATTCTTCACATATTTTTATACTGCAATGCAGTTTAATCCTATTGAGATGGCTAACAACATCAAGAGAAACGGCGGTTTTGTACCGGGTATAAGACCTGGTAAGCCTACAAGCGATTATATTGCAAAGGTTCTTAACAGAGTTGTGTTGGTGGGCGCACTTTTCCTTGCACTCATCGCAGTATTCCCGATGGCATTCAGCGGCGTTATCCCGAGCATGATGCTTGGCGGTACATCATTGTTGATTGTTGAGGGTGTTGCACTTGAAACTGTTAAGCAGATTGAATCGCAGATGCTTATGCGTCATTACAAGGGATTCCTTGATTAATAAGTTTATAAGCATTAATAAAAGGCAATAATGACAGTTGATATTGCTATAAAAGAGGTGGAATACAACTTGAAGCTTGTATTTTTAGGTCCTCCGGGAGCAGGCAAGGGAACGCAGGCAGCGTATATTGCCGAAGCCGGAGCTATTCCAACCATTTCCACAGGTGCAATGCTTCGCGAAGCTATCGCGAACAAAACAGAGCTTGGAAAGCTTGCTGATTCGTTAATCAGCAAGGGAGAGCTTGTACCTGATGAGGTTATTATTGGCGTTGTAAAGGACAGACTCAAGCTTGATGACTGCAAAAACGGATATATCCTCGATGGATTTCCGAGAACAGTCAAGCAGGCAGAAGCACTCGACGAGATGCTTCCCGATGCTATTGATATTGCTCTTTCGCTTGAAGTACCTGATGAGGATATCATCGAAAGACTTACAGGCAGACGTGAGTGCGAAAAGTGTAAAGCTACTTTTCACATAAAGAACAATCCGTCGACAAAGGGTGATATTTGTGACAAGTGTGGTGGAAAGCTTATACAAAGAGCTGATGACAGCGCCGAAACAATAAAAAATCGCATGAGTGTGTATCATGCACAGACAGAGCCGATTAAGGACTATTATAAAAAGCTCGGCAAGCTTGTATGCGTTGATGGCGTGGGCAGTGTTGAGCAGGTTCGGACGGCACTATTTAAGGCTCTTGGCCTTTAGGAGGCATTTATGATTACAATAAAGTCCCATAGCGAGCTTGATTTGATGCGAAAGGCAGGCAAAATTGTATCCGGCACATTTGAAGCGTTAAAGCGCTCGATAAAGCCCGGAATTACTACAAAAGAGCTTGACCGTATTGCGTATGATTTTATCAAAAGCAGCGGTGCAACACCTTCGTTTTTGAATTATGGTGGCTTTCCGGCAAGTATATGCACATCGATTAACGATTGTGTCATTCACGGAATACCGGATAAGACAAAGCTGTGTGATGGAGACATTATAAGTATAGACATCGGCGCGTGCTATAAAGGATATCACGCTGACAGTGCAAAAACTTTCGCTGTTGGAGATATAAGCGCCGATGCTAAGCGCCTCATTGACGTTACACGTCAGAGCTTTTACGAAGGTATAAAGCTTGCAAAAAGAAAAAATCGTATCGGCGACGTAAGTGCGGCGATAGGAGAGTATATTGAGTCAAACGGATTTGGAGTTGTGAGAGATTACACAGGTCATGGTATTGGAGAAAAGCTCCACGAGGACCCCAGCGTTTTCAATTTTGGTGCGCCCGGGCATGGTCCTCGTCTGATGGCGGGGATGACTATTGCGATTGAGCCTATGGTAACCGCAGGTGATTATGAGGTTTATACCGAAGATGATGACTGGACAGTAAGAACATTTGATGGTTCGCTTGCAGCGCATTACGAACACACAATTCTTATTACTGATGGTGAGTGTGAGATACTTACGCTTTAAATCTGAGACTGAATATGAGGTGATTTTTTGGATATCTGTATTGGAAGCGTTGTGATTTCCAAGGCGGGACGCGACAAAGGACGCAGCTTTATCGTTGTGGCGCAGGAGGGCGAATTTGTTTATCTGTGCGATGGCGATTTGCGAAAGAGCGACTGCCCGAAGAAGAAAAAACGCAAACACCTTGCATCTACAAACATAGTTTGTGATTATATAGGTGATAAGATAAAGGATAAAAAAAAGGTTACAAACACAGAAATACGCAGAGCTTTGTCAGAGCTTTGCATGGATGTTAAGGAAAACTGAAAGGGGGCTTTATCCGTGGCAAAGGACGATATGATTGAAATTGAAGGTACTGTAGTCGAGGCACTGCCGAACGCAATGTTTCAGGTAGAGCTTGAAAATGGGCACAGGATACTTGCTCATATTTCAGGCAAACTTAGAATGAATTTCATAAGAATTTTGCCGGGGGATAAGGTAACGGTTGAGCTTTCGCCGTATGACCTTACTCGCGGAAGAATTACATGGAGAGCAAAATAAGACACAGAGTCTTGTTTTGTGGCGGCGATGAGCCGCATGTCTACGACATTCACATCTAATAGATGTGCTTTACAAGGAGGTAATTATAATGAAGGTTAGACCGTCTGTTAAGCCTATTTGTGAAAAGTGCAAAATGATTAAAAGAAAAGGTAAAATTATGGTGATTTGTGAAAATCCCAAGCACAAGCAAAAGCAGGGCTGATGAGTTTAATTTAAACCAATGGCGCGGAGGCGTCAAAAAACTCACACTAAATTTGTAAATAACTCGTTTTTGTCGCGGCTGGACGCGAAAGCGCGTCTGACAAAAGCAGAGTTTTGAGCCTGGTGAGATTAAAATGCAGTGGCTTCGTATTTTAGTGTAAGGCTATATTAAGACTCGAATGAGTCTTGCGGGCGCTTATGGTGCGTCCGGGCGGATTTATTTTCGCGAACGTATAAAGAGCTTAATTTGGAGGTGTAAAAAGTTATGGCAAGAATAGCCGGAGTTGACTTACCGAGAGAGAAGAGAGTTGAAATAGGACTTACTTACATCTACGGTATAGGCAGAAGTGCGGCGAGCAAAATCCTCGCAGCAACAGGTGTAAACCCTGACACAAGAGTTAAGGATTTGACTGATGAAGAGGTCGGCAAATTGCGTGATGCAATCGACGCCGAGTATACTGTTGAAGGTGATCTTCGCAGACAGGTAGCACTCGACATCAAGAGACTCATGGAAATTGGTTGTTATCGTGGTATAAGACACAGAAAAGGACTTCCTGTTCGTGGTCAGAGAACAAAGACAAACGCAAGAACAAGAAAAGGTCCTGCAAGAACAATCGCTAATAAGAAGAAGTAATAAAGGAGGGAATAAGCTAAATGGCTAAAGCAACTACTAAAAAAACCACACGTACAAAGCGCAGAGATAGAAAAAATATAGAAAAAGGCGCAGCTCATATTCGCTCCACGTTTAACAATACTATCGTAACAATTACAGACGTTGCAGGAAACGCTATTTCGTGGGCAAGCGCAGGCGGACTCGGTTTCAGGGGTTCGCGTAAGAGCACACCTTATGCAGCACAGATGGCTGCAGAAACAGCTGCAAAGGCAGCTATGGAGCATGGCTTAAAGAGCATTGAAGTATACGTTAAAGGTCCGGGTGCGGGCAGAGAGGCTGCAATCCGTGCGTTGCAGGCAGCAGGTCTTGATATCAATATGATTAAAGACGTTACGCCTATTCCGCATAACGGTTGCCGTCCTCCAAAGAGAAGACGTGTATGATTTTTGTTATGCACATGGTGCATAAAATTATTTGAACGAAAAGGTGTCCGGCGTATATGCGCTGTTTAGCGCACAAAAGTCGGCGAGATTATTAACGGAGGTGTAAAAATACATGGCTAGATATACTGGCGCAGTTTGTCGTCTTTGCCGCAGAGAAGGTCAGAAGCTTTTCTTGAAGGGTCAAAGATGCTATACTGATAAATGTTCTGTAAAGAGAGGAACACCCGGTCAGCACGGTCAGAGCAGACGCAAGCTTTCCGAGTACGGTGTTCAGCTTCGTGAGAAGCAAAAGACAAAGAGATATTATGGTGTATTGGAGAGTCAGTTCAGAAAGTATTTTGAAATGGCTAACAAGATGAAGGGCGTAACAGGTGAAAACCTGCTTTCAGTTCTTGAGAGCAGACTCGACAACGTAATATATCGTTTGGGATTTGGTACATCAAGAGCAGAAGCAAGACAGCTTGTTTTGCACGGCCACTTTAATGTAAACGGTAAGAGAGTAGATATTCCTTCATATCTCGTATCACCCGGAGAAGTTATTTCTATCAGAGAAGCTTCAAAGAAATCTGCAAAGATTAAGGAAGTTCTTGAGATAACAGAATCAAAACTTGTTCCGGATTGGCTCGAGCTTAACCGTGATTCACTTGAGGCAAAGGTTGTATCACTCGCATCGAGAGAGCACATTGATTTGCCAATCGAGGAGCACTTAATCGTCGAGTTGTACTCCAAATAATAGGTTTCAGATATTTTTTGAGATTGTTTATTGGAGTAAGGTATTATGGCCCAATAGGGCAAGGAGGGATATTGCATGATAGAGATTGAAAAACCAAGAGTGGAATGTATAGAGATGCGTGAAGAGGATCATTACGGCAAATTTGTTGTAGAACCCTTGGAGCGTGGATATGGAACAACCCTCGGCAATTCTCTTAGAAGAATATTGTTATCTTCTCTTCCGGGCGCAGCCGTAAATTCAATAAAGATTGACGGCGTGCTCCACGAGTTTTCTGTAATTCCAGGAGCTAAAGAGGATGTTACAGAGCTTGTGTTGAATATAAAGGGTATCGCAGCAAAAATTCACACAGATGAGCCCAAGACAGTATATATTGATGCACAGGGTCCGTGTGTGGTTACTGCGGGAGATATCAAAACAGACGCGGATATCGAAATATTAAACCCCGATTTATATATTGCGACGCTCGGCGAGGATGCAAAGCTTTATGTTGAGCTTTCGATGTCAAAGGGCAGAGGCTATATTTCGGCAGAAAAGAACCGCGAAAGTGCACCCCAGCAGATTATAGGAGTTATACCGGTAGACTCGATTTATACACCGGTTAAGAAGGTTAATTATAAGGTTGAGCCGGCTCGTGTTGGTGCAGCTTATGATTTTGACAAACTCACTATTGAGGTGTGGACAAATGGTACACTCAAGCCGAACGAGGCAATCAGCCTTGCGGCAAAGATTATGAGCGAGCATTTGTCGCTCTTTATCGACCTTTCTGACAATGCAAGAAATGTTGAGATTATGGTTGAAAAGGAAGAGAGCAAAAAAGAAAAAGTGCTTGAAATGACGATTGAGGAGCTTGATTTGTCAGTTCGTTCTTATAACTGCTTAAAGCGTGCAGGTATCAACACAGTTGAAGACCTTGCAAATAAGACCGAAGAAGACATGATGAAGGTTCGCAACCTCGGAAGAAAGTCACTTGAAGAGGTAATTCACAAATTAGAGTCTTTAAATCTTGCGCTTCGCAGAGAAGAAGACTGATTAAAGACAAGATAAATACGGTATTTTGAGTCAAAGGAGGTTTTGGTTATGCCGGGAACAAGAAAATTAGGTCGTCCTACCGACCAAAGAATGGCAATGCTTCGCAACCTTGTTACAAGCTTTTTAGATACAGGCAGAATTGAAACAACAGTTGCACGTGCAAAAGAAACAAGAAGCATGGCAGAAAAGATGATTACACTTGCTAAGGAGAACACACTTCACTCAAGACGTCAGGCGCTTGCCTTTGTTATGAGAGAGGACGTTGTAGCAAAGCTTTTTAGCGAGATAGGACCGAAATATGCCGACAGAAACGGCGGATATACAAGAATTACAAGAATAGGACCAAGACGCGGCGATGCTGCTGAGATGGCTGTTTTAGAGCTTGTATAATCGGTAAACAAAATATAAATCCTTTTGGATAATATAAAAGCCGGTGCGAAAAATCGCATCGGCTTTTGTGTATTTATAAGTGTTTTAATCAAGAACAATTATATCGTCATCCGGCACAGATGGTTGGCTGGGCACAGACGGAATCTCGGACGGGATAGCTACCGGATCGGATGGGTTTGTAATATCATCCGGTATAACTGCGTCTTCGGGTATTTGTTCTTCTTCTGTTTCGGGCGTTAAATCTATTATGTTTTCATCTACTGTTGTGTCCACATCGGCATGCCCTGAGCAATATGATGTAGGACGTTTTCCTGTCTTGAAGTACTCTGTAATTTTAGTGCATCCGTCTGTTGCAAGCTTTCCGGTAAGTGAACATACTTGCGCGCTGTCAACAGTTGATGGCATATTAAAGCTTCTTACAGGAAGGTTTTTATGGATTTCGTTCATAACCTTTTTCCAAACGGGCATACAAGGATGATACGATAAAAATTCAAGTGATTTTGGCTGGTCATAGCCATACCATACAACAGCTGAATAATAGGGGGTAAAGCCTGCGAACCATCTGTCGTTCTGGTCATCTGTTGTACCTGTCTTGCCGCCTGCAGGCATAGAGCCCGAAAGTCTTGCGGCAGTACCCGTTCCGTTTGTTATTACGCTTTGAAGCATTGAATTTGTCATAAAGGCGGTTGCCTCGCTCATTGCCACTGTGGGCTGAGCTTTGTTTTCAAGCAGTATATCGCCCTCGCTGTTTACAACCTTTGTATAAAGGTGGGGCTTGTTATATAAACCGTTGTTTGCAAATGTTGCATACGCCGCTGCAAGCTCTGTTACGTTTACGCCATCTGTAAGACCGCCGAGTGCAAGCGAGCTTAAATTTTTGTCTGTATACTTTTTACCGTTTCTTGTTTCGTTATCTACAAGCGATGTAAAACCAAGCTTCTTTGTCATAAAATCATACGAATAATCTACGCCGACCTGCTGCAAAACTCTTATAGCGGGCGTGTTCATTGATTCTTTGAGTGCGTTTCGAACAGTAACGTTTCCTTTGTATCCCGAATAGTAGTTTGTAGGCTTCCAGCCGTTTATATCTATCGGTGCGTCTTCAACTATGCTTGACGGAGATATTTTGCCCTGCTCAATAGCGGGCGCATATACTGCGATAGGTTTTATTGTAGAGCCGGGCTGACGATATGACTGAGATGCGCGGTTTAAAATACGGTCACCACTCTTTTTGCCTATACCACCAACGCTGCCTTTTACAGCGCCTGTGTGTACGTCTAATACAACCATCGCTGATTGTGGCGTTACTGAGCCGTATACTCTTGGGAAATTTGCATTGTTTTCGTACACATCTTCCATTGCTTCTTGCACTGCAGGGTCAATTGTAGCATAAATTTTTAGACCGCCGTTATATACAGTTTTTTCAGCGAATTCTGCCGAGTAGCCTTTGTCTTTTTGCAAATCTGCTATAAGCTCATTTATAAGCTGGTCTATAAAGTAGGACTGAACATTTTCTCCACTTTTGAGTGAGTGATTTTCAAAATCGAGCTTTTCGGCGATTGCCGCATCGTACTCCTCCTGAGTGATTTTTCCAAGCTCGAGCATTTTTGCAAGAACAATTCGTTGCTTTTCTATATTGTTTTCAGGGTTTTGAAGCGGGTCATATTTTGACGGATACTGAGTAATACCTGCGATCGATGCACACTGTGCCAGCGAAAGCTCGCTGATATCTTTGCCAAAGTATTTATTCGCTGCTGATTGCACGCCATTACAGTTGTTTGCAAGATATATTGTATTTAAGTAAATTTCAAGAATCTGCTCTTTTGAGTACTTTCTTTCAAGAGCCATAGCACGCCACATTTCGCGTACCTTACGGGTTGGTCTTGCAGATTTGTCCCCGGTTATGTTTTTAACGAGCTGCTGCGTAATAGTCGAGCCACCAAACGAGCTTGAGCCTTTGAAAACATAAGTAACAGTAGCTTTTAAAGTACGAGCAACATCGACGCCGTTATGCTTGTAAAAGCGTTCATCCTCGATTGCAACGAATGCGTCTTGCATATATTTTGGAATTTCGCTTATATCTGCCCAGACACGATTTTGCGATTTATAAAGTCTTTCAAGCTCATGGGCATTTCCGTTTTCATCGGTATAATAAACGATTGAAGTGAAATTCAAATCGAGCGCATTTACGTCAAAGCCTTTATCAAGACCGAAAAAGCCGAAGCATCCGCCTACGATAACGGTACTGGCAATTAAAGCGCCAATAAGAAACGTAGTTAAAAACACCTTTAAAAATAATCTAAGTCCTCTGCTCACGAAGTGTAACCTCCCCTTATCAAAGCGTAACCTTGTATTAAAAAGCTTTCTACACCTGCAAGTATATCATATAACGCTTGTAAATACAATTACGTTTGTGTTACATACATTCTTCTTTAACTGTGCTTTAAAACATAATCTATTGCCGAGGTTGCCGCAACGGCTCCATCAGCTGCGGCGGTGATAATCTGTCTTAATGGTTTTTTTCGTATATCACCTGCTGCAAATACGCCGTCAATGCTTGTTTTCATTGTTTCGTCGGTTATAATATAACCGCTCTCATCACATTTGATTTTATCTTTAAATAAGCCGTTTTCCGCTTTTGTACCTATTGCAACGAAAAGCCCGTTTACATTAATGGTTGTAGTTTCATCTGTTTTAATATTTTTTAACGACAAAGACTTCACAACGCCGCCATCATCTGTGTTTATGCTCTCAATTATGCTGTCATAAACAGGTACGATTTTTTCGTTTGAAAGCACTTTATCGGCAAGGATTTTTGCACCTCGAAATGAGTCGCGTCTGTGTATAAGATATACCTGATTTGTAAAATTGGCTAAAAAGAGAGCATCTTCAAGCGCCGTATCGCCGCCGCCAACAACGGCAACGATTTTTTGACGATAAAAAGCACCGTCGCATGTAGCACAGTACGAAACGCCGTTTCCGCGAAGAGAATCTTCATTTTCAAGACCGAGCGTTCTTGGTGTTGCACCGGTGCAAAGGATAACGGTTTTTGCGCTGTATTTTTCTTTTGAGCAAACAACTGTTTTTATATCGCCTTCAAGCTCAAGCGATATAACCTCATCATCTACAATCTGTGCGCCAAAGCGCTTTACATGCTCTTCCATATTCATTACAAGCTCGGGACCCGAAATAGGCTCGGGAAAGCCAATGTAATTTTCTACCTCGTATGTTGTAGCTGCCTGACCACCGCAGAAAAGCTTTTCAATAAGAAGTGTTTTCATTCCGCCACGAAGTGCGTATAGCGCAGCATTTAATCCGGCAGGACCGCCACCGATTATTATAGTATCGTACAATTTAATCTTCCTTTCTTGCCCGGATACAATATAAATACCCATATTATAATGTTATTTTATCATAAAAAATGTAAAAATGCACTATAATTTGAAAAAAAGATAATAAAAACAAAAAATCTATTGCATTATGTGTTTTAGTGTGCTATAATATGGATAGATTGTAAATGATAGACTTTGCGAAAGAGTGGGACATACGCCCACTCTTTCACGTTTGTATAATGCTTTTTATAAAGAAAGGAAGAATAGCTTATGTCAAAGATAGAACAAATTGTGTATGAGCTTGCGGTGCCGATTGCAGTGCAGTTTGGATGTGAGGTTATCGAGGTTGAATACAAAAAGGAAGGCAGCGATTACTACCTTAGAGTATATATCGACAAGGATGAAGAAAGCGTCGGTATCGACGATTGTGAAAAGGTGTCGCGCGCACTTGATAGCGAGCTTGACAGAGTTGATCCTATAAAAGAGGCGTATATGCTTGAGGTGTGCTCACCGGGTATAGACAGAGAATTAAAGCGTGACAAGGATTTTATGCGTTTTATGGGGCGCGACGTCGATGTAAAGTTTTTTGCCCCGCGTGATGGAAAAAAGGAATTTTGCGGTGTGCTAAAAGATTATGATGGCAAGAACATCAGCGTTGAAACAGATGACGGTCAAACGATTGTTTATGATAAAAATGATGCGGTTTATACAAGGCTTGCAGTCAAATTTTAAAATAAAAAATAAAATATATGCATTTAACAGAAAGGGATGGTTATAAAAAATGGCAAAAAAGGTTAACAAAACAAATAACAATGAGGAGCTTATTTTGGCACTTGAGGCGCTTTGCACAGAAAAGCAAATCAGCAAGGATGTACTTTTAGACGCACTTACAGCTGCGCTTGTATCGGCGTATAAAAGAAACTTTAACTCAGCACAAAACGTTGTGGTAAACATCAATGACACAACGGGAGAAATCAACGTATATGCTCAAAAAGAGGTTGTAGAGCTTGTTGAAAATGAGCATGAGCAAATCAGCCTTGATGATGCGCGCAAGATAAACGCTTCGCACAATATAGGTGATATCGTAAACATTGAGGTAACACCTGCAAACTTTGGAAGAATTGCAGCACAGAACGCAAAGCAGGTTGTTATGCAACGTATACGCGAGGCAGAGCGCGGTATAATTTTAACTGAGTATTCAGACAAGGAAAGTGAAATTATCACAGGTGTAATACAGCGCATAGAAAAAGGTAAGGTATTTTTAGAGGTTTCAAACACAGAGGCACTTTTGATGCCCACAGAGCAGATACCGACTGAAAGCTATAACTTCCACGACAGACTAAAAGTGTTTGTTATGAAGGTTGAAAGCGGTTCAAAGGGAGTGCAGATTTTGGTGTCGCGTGCACATCCCGGTCTTGTAAAGAAGCTTTTTGAAAGCGAAGTTCCCGAAATCGCGCAGGGCATTGTTGAGATAAAAGGCATTTGCCGTGAAGCAGGTTCAAGAACAAAGATTGCCGTTCATTCAAACGACGAAAATGTTGATGCACAGGGCGCTTGCATAGGTGCACAGGGACGCAGAGTTCAGATTATAAGCGATGAAATCGGCGGAGAAAAGATTGACATTATAAAGTGGAGCGAAAATCCGGCAGAATACATTGCAGCAAGCCTTAGCCCATCAAGCGTTGTAAGCGTAGATGTTGATGAGCAAGCTAAGTCGGCGCGTGTTATAGTGCCCGATTCACAGCTTTCGCTTGCAATTGGTAAAGCGGGACAGAATGCACGTCTTGCGGCAAAGCTTACCGGCTGGAAGATAGATATTAAAAGCGAGAGCGGAGCACAAAGCGCTTCGGAGCTTTTGTAATACAAAGCTGGGAGATTTTTATGATTACTGATGCAAATGGCAAAAAAGTTCCCGAAAGAATGTGCATTGTGTGCAGAAATCACGCGTCAAAGGATGGTTTTCTGCGTGTTGTAAAAACAAAGGACGGACGAATGGTCCTTGATACAGACAAAAAATGTGAAGGGCGCGGTGCGTATATATGCGCAAACGAAAAATGCATAGCCGAGGCAAAAAAGAAAAACAGCCTTGCGCGAGCATTTAAAATGAATGTTGATATGAATATATACACACAGCTCGAAGAGTGCATAAAGTAAAGATTATTAAATAGATAGAAGGTAGTTGTATGGCAGATAAGGTTTTATCCATGATAGGAATGGCAAGGCGAGCAGGCGAGGCGCAAACGGGTGCGTTTTTAACGGAGCGATCAATTCGTGAGGGCACGTGCGAGCTTATAATTCTTGCGACCGATACGGCACAAAATAACGCAAAAAAGTTTATAAATGCAAGTGAGTATTATGATATTCCGCTTATAAAATATTCAACAAAGGCAGAGCTTTCACACGCACTTGGCAAGGAAAATGTTGTCGTAGTGGGTATATCGGATAAAAATTTTGCAAAAGGTATAATGGGCAAATACAACGAATGGTGCACTCTGCAAGAGCAAATGGAAAAAATGAAAAAATAAATGCATAAACGGATATGCAGTGGTACTTAAAACAGATAAATATACTGACAAATTTGTTTATAGCCAAAGCGGCAGAAATGGAGGTCATATATGTTACAGAAAATAAGAGTACATGAAGTGGCAAAGGACTTGAAATTAAAAAGCACAGATCTTTTAGAGATGTTTGAAGCGCATGGAATAACGCTTAAAAATCATATGGCAACGCTTGATGAAAAGCAGCTTAGCTTGATTTTTGAGGTATATACACAGAAATATCAGTTCCCTGAGGGCGAGGTTGATATGTCTGTTTTTGGCGACCTTATAAAGAAGGACGAAGAGCCTTTGGTAGAAGAAGTAAAAACAGAGGTTAAAGCCGAAAAAGCAGAGGGCAAGAAAAAGGATGACGGCAAAGCAGATGCTAAGGCGCAGCCAAAAGCAGAAGCTAAGGCTGAAGAAAAGGCTGATGATAAGCCGATAGAGCAAATCAGCACACGCAAGATGCGCCACGTTGACACACGTCAAACGGTTGTTGACCTTGAAAAAATGGATACAGAGCGTATCGAGGCAGAGCTTGTGCCCGAGCATATTAAAACAGAGGGACCAAAGAAGCAAAAGATTAAAAAGCAGTCGCAGCGCCAGCAGGATAGACGTACCACATTTAACAAAAAGCAACAGGAGCAAATGGTTCGTGAAAAACCAAAGCCACAGCAAATTACAGTCAGCATTCCTGACGAGATTTCTGTCGGAGAGCTTGCAAATCGTATGAAAAAGGCGGCTCCGGAAATAATAAAGAAACTGATGCTTCTTGGTGTAATGGCATCAGTAAGCCAGATGATAGATTTTGATACCGCAGCACTTGTAGCAGATGAGCTTGGCGCAAAGGTTGAGCACGAAATCGTGCTTTCGGATGAGGATATCCTTCTAAAAGAGTTTGAAGAGGCCGATAAAGAGGAAGACCTTGAGCCACGCTCACCGGTAGTTGTCGTAATGGGACACGTTGACCATGGTAAGACATCACTTCTTGACGCTATTCGTGAAACACATGTTGCAAGCGGCGAGGCAGGCGGCATTACGCAGCACATAGGTGCGTATCGCGTGCGCATAAATGACCGCGATATTACCTTCCTTGATACACCGGGACACGAGGCTTTTACTGCAATGCGTGCGCGTGGTGCACAGGTAACGGATATTGCAATTTTGGTTGTTGCAGCCGATGACGGAATTATGCCCCAGACTATTGAGGCTATTAACCACGCAAAAGCTGCGGAGGTAAGTATTATTGTTGCAATAAATAAAATTGATAAAGATGGTGCAGACCCCGACAGAATCAAGCAGGAAATGACCGAGTACGGCATTGTTCCTGAAGAGTGGGGCGGCGACACAATATTTGTCGAGGTTTCGGCAAAACAGAGAACAAACATTGACGGACTTTTGGAAATGGTACTTTTGACAGCGGATATTCAAGAGCTTCGTGCAAATCCGAATCGTCATGCGCAGGGTACAGTAATCGAGGCGCGTCTTGACCGTGCTCGCGGACCTATTGCAACAGTGCTTGTTCAAAATGGTACGCTTAAAACGGGCGATATCATTGTTGCCGGTACTACTACCGGTAAGGTTCGTGCAATGATGGACGACAGAGGAAAAACTTTGAAGGCGGCAGGCCCGTCTGTTCCGGTTGAGATTTTGGGACTTTCAGAAACTCCCGATGGCGGCGATGTATTCTATGCAGTCGAGGATGAAAGACGTGCAAAGGCCGTTGTAGAGGCAAGAAAGTTTGCGCAAAAAGAGGAAACCTTCAATGCCCGCAAGGTTATATCGCTTGACAACCTCTTTGACCAGATTCACGAAGGCGAGGTTAAGGAGCTTAAGATTATAGTAAAAGCAGACGTACAAGGATCTGTTGAGGCTGTTCGTCAGTCGCTTGAAAAGCTTTCAAACGAGGAAGTAAGAGTAAGAACAATTCACGGCGGTGTAGGTGCCGTGAACGAAACAGATATTATGCTTGCATCGGCATCAAATGCAATTATTGTCGGCTTTAA
Source organism: Oscillospiraceae bacterium (assembly GCA_015068725.1). Classification (GTDB taxonomy): domain Bacteria; phylum Bacillota; class Clostridia; order UBA1381; family UMGS1253; genus Aphodoplasma. Next base: position 123,366 of record SVKA01000001.1, read on the forward strand.
CGTAAGACCTGATACTGTTGCGCGTGGTGCATACGAGCGTGGCGACGTTGATATAAGACTTTATCGTGTAATTTACGATGCGATAGAGGAAATTGAAGCGGCTATGAAGGGTATGCTTGAGCCTAAGTTTAAGGAAAGCATCTTAGGTCATGCAGAGGTAAGACAGACATTCAAGGTTTCGGGTGTAGGTACTATCGCAGGCGGATATGTTGTTGACGGTAAAATTGCGCGTAATGCACAGGTTCGTGTTGTACGTGATGGCATCGTATTCCATGAGGGCGTGCTAAACAGCTTGAAGCGCTTTAAGGATGACGCAAAAGAGGTTATGAGCGGATACGAATGTGGTATCGGTATTGAGAAGTTTAACGACATCAAGGACGGCGATATTATCGAGTGCTTTATCATGGAGGAAATCAAGCAGTAAGTGGTCCGCAGAATGGAGAGTTTTATATGGCGCAAAACAGAATTAATAAAATAAATGAACAGCTTATGCGCACAATAAGCGAGATTGTGCGTGAATTGAAGGATTCACGCATACCGCTTATGACAAGCGTGGTGCACGTATCAGCTACAAGCGATTTAAGATATGCAAAGGTGCGCGTGAGCGTTATGGGAAACGATGATGTAAAGAAAAAGGCACTTGAGGGACTTCGCTCTTCGGCAGGATATGTTCGCCGCGAGGTTGGAAGGCGCATAGATATTCGTTACACACCCGAGCTTATATTTGAGCTTGATACGTCGATAGAATACGGCGCAACAATAAACAAAATATTGCACGAGGTTATAAAAGATGACGAATGATAATTTGCTCTTGATTGCTGATGCTATAAAAAAATATGATACATTTTCTATATTGCCGCATATCAATCCCGATTCGGATGCAATGGGTTCGTGTTATGCGATAAAATATGCGCTTGAAAGCATGGGCAAGTGTGCAGTAGTTTATACGGGCGAGAGTCTTCCGAAGCATTTGGAGTTTTTGGGCGCTGAGTACAGTGTTTTTGATAAGGCACAAGAGTATGATGCTTGCCTTTGTATAGACTGTGGCGATATAGGTCGCATTGGCGATAGAAAAGCATTTATGGATTTATCAAAGCTTAGCATAAATGTTGACCACCACTATGCAAATTCATGCTTTGCTGATATGAATTATGTGGATGCGTCGGCTTGCTCGGCGGGCGAGATTTGTTATGAGCTTATAAATTTGCTCGGTGTAGAAATCACAAAAGAATGTGCGTTTTATCTTTACAGCGCAATATGTGCCGACACAGGTGGATTTCGCTTTTCAAACACGACGCCAAAGGCGCTTCGTATAGCTGCTGACTTGCTTGAGTGCGGTATAGATGTAGCAAAGATAAACAAAGCTTTATTTGATACGCAAAGCTTTGATCAGATGCGTCTTAAAGGTGAGATTGCAAAAGAGGTTGCGCTTTACGCAGATGGATTTGTAGGTGTTGCATGCGTTACAAAGGATATGCTTTCTCGCTATGGTATATCGGAAAAGGATATAGACAATATTGTTGATATAGCACGCAGCGTCGAAGGAGTAGAGGTTGCCGTTTCGATAAAAGAGGGCAGCGAGCTTGTAAAGGTAAGTCTTCGCTCGAATGAGTATATAGATGTTTCAAAAATTGCCGCAAAATTTGGCGGCGGCGGTCATGTAAGAGCGTCTGGCTTTGTTATGAGCGAGGACTTTGAAACGGCTAAGCAAAAAATTATTGATGAGGTTATAAAAACGGTAAAGGAATATAAAAAATGAATGGTGTAATTGCACTTAATAAGCCACAGGGCAAAACATCACACGATATGGTATATGCGATAAGAAGGCTTTTTAACATACGCCGCGTAGGTCATACGGGTACACTTGACCCGAATGCAACGGGCGTTTTGCCAATATGCATAGGAAATGCGACAAAGGCGGCAAGCTATATCACCGATTCCCCAAAACGATACAGAGCACAGATTATATTCGGACAAAGAACGGATACGCTCGACTGTACGGGGAGTGTGCTTGAAAGTGCACCTGTGAATGTTACAAGCGAGCAGCTTTATCGTGCGTGTGAGCATTTTACAGGTGATATAGAGCAGATACCGCCCATGTATTCAGCGGTCAAGGTTGATGGCAAAAAGCTTTATGAGCTTGCAAGAGAGGGTAAAAGCGTCGAGCGAAAGAGCAGAAGCGTAACAATTTATTCTATCAAAATTGACGACAGTATGTTAAAGGAAGGCTATGCGATGCTTGACATAGAATGTTCAAAGGGTACATATATACGTACACTTTGCGACGATATCGGAAGCTATCTTGGATGCTTTGCGCATATGGGCTCACTTATTCGTACATACAGCGGTGGTTTTGATATCAAAAACAGTTACACCATAGAGGAGCTTGAAGCTTTGCGCGATGAGGGAAGGCTTTCTGAAGCACTTATAAAGACTGACGAAATCTTTTTTGAATATGAAAAAATTTATCTTGATAAAAAAGAGTCTGGCAAGGTTAAAAATGGTGTGCCGATTTTAAAAGAGGGACTTATACCTAACAAGTGTTATCGCCTTTATGATGAAAACGGCAGTTTTTTGTGCGTTTCAAAAGTTATTAATGGAAAGCTTAAAATGCAGACTTCGTTCTGGGTGTAAAAAACTTTAAATATGACCAAAAAAGGTGGTGCAGATGTGAAGGTATATAAAAATGGACAGTTTGATGAAAAAGACGGATGCGTGCTTGCACTCGGAAGCTTTGACGCACTTCACAGCGCACACACAGAACTGATAAAAAAGACAATCATTGAGGCAAAAAAGCGCGGTGTGCGTGCAGGCGTGCACATGTTTTTTCAGCGTATTGAAAAGGTCATTTTTCCAAATAATGAATACAAAAGCATATATACAAATGAGCAAAGAGTAAAATATATAGAAGAAATTGGAGCGGACTTTGTTTACTTCGAAAATTTTGATGTGCAGTTTATGAATATGAGCGCGTCAGATTTTGCAAAAATGCTTAAAGACAAATTTGATGTAAAATGCGTTGTAGCGGGATTTGATTATACTTTTGGCCGCAAAGGCGAAGGCGATGCAGCGCTGCTTTGTGAGTATGGGGCTATGCTTGGTTTTGATGTTGTTATAGTGGATGCGCTCGAGCGCGGAGGCGAAGTTATAAGCTCTACAAAAATCAGAGAATTTATAAGTGAAGGAAATGTTTTGTCTGTGAATGATTTTTTAGGCAGAGAATATTCTCTTTCAGGGAAAGTGGTTCATGACCGCGGCGTTGGCCGCGAAATGGGGCTTCCGACGGCGAACATACAAATTAGTGAAGACGTACTCCTTTTAAAAAACGGAGTGTATGCAGCGTATACAATCATTGATGAAAAAAAATATCCGTGCGTTGTAAATATTGGCGTGCGGCCTACTTTTGAGCTTTCAAAAATGTCGGTTGAAGCGCATATTATAGATTTTGACAAGGATTTGTATGATGAAAATATTACCATATACTTTCTTTGCCGTATGCGTGATGAAAAAAAGTTTTCCTCAAAAGAGGATTTGGTAAATCAGATTTCGGCGGATATAGGCAAGTCAAAGGCGTTATTTTTACAAAAAAAGCCATAAACCCCAAAAAAACACATCTTTTTTTCGAAAAAAATACAAATAAGCCTTGAAAAAAATACAAAAACGTGAGAGAATTATAGTGTAGTATAAATTAGTATAATGTAACGGAGGTTTGTGTATGGCAAAAGATATTATTAGCGTTGTATTAGCAGCTGGTGAAAGCGAACAAATGAAGTCCAACATTCCGCGTGCAATTTTTCCTGTACTTGGTAAGCCTATGGCATCTTATGCCCTTGATGCAATAAACGGACTTGGCAGCGCCAAAAATGTTATGGTAATAAAAGAGGGTAATGAGGATATCGAAAAAGCATATGAGAATAAAGCAGAGTTTGTATACCAAAACGAAGCAATAGGTACTCTTGATGCCGTAAAAAAGGCGCGTGGCTTTTTTGATAACACATCTTCGTATGTGTTTGTATTGCCGGCAGATGCGCCGCTTATTGATACTCAAACACTTATAAGTGCGCTTAAGTACCATGAGGAATTTAAAAATGAAGCAACTGTTATTACTGCTATTGTGGATAATCCTGACGGTTATGGAAGAGTTATTCGTAACAGCATAGGCGACGTTGTTTCAATTGTTGAGCAGAAAAACGCAAATCAAGGTGAGCTTGATATAAACGAAGTTAATTCAAGCATGTATATATTCAACTCGGAGGCACTTTCCTATGCTCTTGACAATTATGATGTGCTCTCTGATGAATATGACAAAAATAACCTCATACATTCAATTGAGGTTTTGATAAAGACGGGACGTCGCGTTGGTGCATACGATGCAGACGATGCCGATGCGATACTTGGAATCAACGACCGTATTCAGCTTTTCGAGGTTGAGGCAATTATGCGCTCTAAAATCAATATGGAGCATATGAGAAACGGCGTTACAATTATGGCTCCGGCAACTACTTATATAGAGCCAGGTGTTATAATAGGACAGGACACTGTTATAGAGCCAAATGTGCATCTTCGCGCAGGCACTGTAATTGGTAAAAATGTTAAAGTTGGAGCAAACTCAATTATAACCAACTGTAAAATACACGACGGTGTTGATATTTTAAACTCGGTTATGGTTGACAGCGAGGTTTGTGAAGGAGCACATATAGGACCTTTTGCATATCTTCGTCCGAACAGTAAAATCGGCAAGAATGTTAAAATCGGCGATTTTGTTGAAATTAAAAATGCTTCGCTTGACGAAGGAACAAAGGTGTCGCATCTTACCTATGTGGGCGACAGCGACGTTGGCAAGAAAGTAAACTTTGGCTGTGGCTGTGTTACAGTCAACTATGACGGTAAAAAGAAATACCGTACAACCATCGGCGACAATGCCTTTATCGGTTGCAACACCAATTTGGTGTCGCCTGTAACCGTAAAGGATAACGCATATATAGCTGCCGGCTCTACAATTACTGATGAAGTGCCGGAAAGCGCACTTGCTATTGCAAGAAGCAGACAAATTAATAAGTTGGACTGGAAAGATAGGAGGAAGTAAGACAAATGATAACACATGGCAAGAACATTAAGATTTTTGCGGCAAATTCTAATCCTGACCTTGCAGCTAAAATAGCTGAAAAATTGGAGCTTCCGGTGGGAAAATCAAAAGTCGGAATGTTTAGTGATGGAGAGGTTTCGGTTAATCTTCAGGAAACGGTAAGAGGTTCTGACGTATTTGTTGTACAGTCGACATCTGAGCCGGTAAATGACCATTTGATGGAGCTGCTCATTATGATAGACGCACTAAAGCGTGCTTCGGCAGGACGTATTACAGCCGTAATACCATATATGGGCTATGCAAGACAGGACAGAAAGGCAAAAGCGCGTGATCCGATTTCAGCAAAGCTTGTTGCTGACCTTATCACAACAGCAGGTGCTGACAGAGTTCTTACAATGGACCTTCACGCAGCACAGATACAGGGCTTTTTCAACATTCCTCTTGATCATCTTTTGGGTGCACCGATTTTGGCTCCTTACTATGCTGAAAAGTTCGACAAGAGAGATGATTTGGTTATAGTATCACCTGACCTTGGCAGTGTTACACGTGCGCGTAATTTTGCAGAGCGCCTTAATGCACCACTTGCTATTATAGATAAGAGAAGACCGATGGCAAATGTGTCCGAGGTTATGAATATCATCGGTGATGTAAAGGATAAGAGAGTTATACTTGTTGATGATATGATTGATACGGCAGGTACTATAACAAATGGTGCGCAGGCACTTGTTGATTATGGTGCAAAAGAAGTGTATGCATGCTGCACACACCCTGTTCTTTCAGGTCCTGCTATTGAGCGTATACAGGCTTCGCCAATAAAAGAATTACTTGTTCTTGATACAATTTCGCTTCCGAAGGAAAAGCAAATCGACAAAATCAAGACAATATCAGTAGCACCTGTATTTGCAGAAGCTATTGAGAGAATTTATGAAGATTTGTCTGTAAGTACATTGTTTGTATAAAAATAATAAAGTACATATAACCAAAAGGGTCGGCAT
>SVKA01000002.1 GCA_015068725.1 Oscillospiraceae bacterium
TCGTGGCAGGTAGTTTCGCTCTGTTGTCCAATTTTTTAAGTGCAACTATTTTTGAGCTTTCCTTCGGTGCATAGTCCTTTGCGATTGATTCTGCAATAATTTTGTCTGTGTTCATAATAAAAACCTCCTTTTGTTTTACAATTCTATTTTAACAACTAAAGAAGGAAATCTGAACAACATAAATATTGTTTTGTGTTGAGTTCAATAAATACAAGTTTGCATTTCAGATAAGTCGGTACACCATAGTATATTTGGCGTTGTTTCTTCAATTTTATCTCTAACGAGGTTTTCACTTAAATACTGTTCATCTGTAGGCTTGTTCTTTTTGCTTTTTCGCTTTCTTTCTACCTTTGCAACCAAATCGTTTTCCTTTAATATCCTCGATATTTTAGCTTCACTTACGAAGATCCTCTTTCCTTCAAGTGCCTTTTTAATGCGAATTCTACCATAATTACCGTTGTGTTTTTCAAAACAGTTAATAACTTCTTTTTCAATAAAGGTTTTTTCACTATCTGTCTTACATTTATGACTGTAGTATCCGCTTTTTAACACCTTTAAAAGTCGACATACCAAGCCGGTATCATACCCGGATAACTCAGTTTTTGCAAATTCTAATCGTTTTTGTGTTCTTTCGCAAAGTATGCCGCTGCTTTTTTTAATATTTCTACCTGTTGACGAAGCTCTTCGTTTTCCTTTTGTAACTTTTTGAGTTTTGCTTCTTCAGGACGAAGATTGCCTTTTCCAACAAAAGCATCATTTCCAAAGGTCTTGTACTGATCAATCCAACGGTACAGCATTATGTGGTTTATCCCCATTTTATCTGCTACCGCTTTAACTTTGAGTCCGTTTTTGACTACCAATTCACATGCTTGGATTTTGAACTCCTTTGTGTAATTCACTTTTCTTTCCATCGTGTTCACTCTCCTGAAAATATTATATCATATTTTCACTCTTTTGGTAGTCCATTTTTATTATACAAGTTTCAATTTTCAAATTTTTCTATTTCTTACAACGCGATAGCAAATCAAACCGAAAACGAGAATATTTAAAAAATTGATTTTGACCACATGTTTTTATCTTAAACTGTGGACTAAAGTCCTTTTCTCGTTTACAGCATATCAAAATTTTTATATGGTTTTTATCTTTCAAGCACCCCATACTTTACCTTGATTCTTTCAAGCTTGTCTATCATTGGTTCGGATATAAACCAAAGGAAAAAGGCTGTCGAAAGAGCATGGATTAAATCAAATGGTATTCCCATAACATACGCTGATTCAATCATATCCCAATTGATTTTACTTTGCCACATGACAACCGATGCAGGATTCATAATTCCGCCGTATATAATAAATGTCGCCAAAAATCCGAATATACAAAGAGATGTTTTTGTTTTTCGGAGGAATCCTTTTTTAAAAAGTATTCCAGAGATAAAACCGATAATTCCAAAGGCAAACATCTGCCATGGCGTCCACGGACCATGACCTGCGAAAAAGTTTGAAACAAATCCGGTAACTGCACCTACTAAAAATCCGGTTTCTCCACCAAAACATACGCCTGCGATTATAACGAGCGCAATGACGGGTTTAAACTGCGGAAGCATAAAGAACGCCGCTCTGCCTGCTACTGCAATAGCACAAAGTACACTTATCACAATAAGCTCTCTTGCTTTCGGTTTTCTTGATTCAAACACCATACAAAATGGTATCATTGTTTCAAGAATAATGAGAAGACTTATAAAATAGTACTTTCTGTCACCCAGGAAAAAAAAACCGATATAAATTGTCAACGGTATTAAAAGCAGTATGAGAAACGTTGATACAAGGGTTCTTTTTGTCAGCTTTCTGTCCGATTTTGGAACTTGTATTACCGCTATTCCAATATCCCTCTGTGGAAAGAAGCAGAAACACAAGGCAAACAACACTAATATCATAGCTAATTCATAAACGCCTAACCCTGCAAAGCTTTTTACATCGATATTCAATATGTTTATATCAGTTTTCAGTGGCAGGGCCATCAACACAAAAAGCAAAGCTAATATACTACCGCTTATGATTCTCGCAGGAGTCAGCTTCTGCACTTTTTCTTTTTTGGACTTCTCTTCGTCCTGATGCTTATGCAATTCTATATGCCGTGTTTTTCTTTCTCTTTTTTCTATCTTACCACCGCATGCAAGGATAATATCTTCCGTCAAAACTGCATCAGGTAACTTTGTTCTTGCCATACGGTTTGCAGATGTTGTATAGAAATTTTTACCCTTGAAAAATTCTCTCGGTGTGTCAACTGAGCTTATGCTTCCATCAAACACAAGTGCGCATCTGTCGGCATACTGCGCACAGAACTCTATGTCGTGAGATACCATAAGAATTGTAACGCCGTTTGCTTTTAAGTCCATTAAAATATCTGCAAATTCTTCTTTGAAGTGTGCATCCATTCCTTTTGTCGGTTCATCAAGGAGAAGGATTTCAGGTTCCGCAAGGAGAATTTTGGCAAGTGCCGCACGCTCTTGTTCGCCACCCGATAAATCGTAAGGATGACTTTTAAGAAGATTTTCTATTCTGCAAAGCACAGATATATTTTGTACCTTTTTCTCTTTTTCGTGTTTTTCGAGTTTCTTATTAGACAGTATTTCCATCAAATCAAGATAAACCGTTTTCTTCACAAATACGCTCTGCGGATTTTGTGGAAGAACACCGAGCAATCCGTTATATAGGCTTTTGATTTTAGAAATACTTTGACCTTTTATCAGAACATCGCCTCTGTATGGCGTGTTAAGACCTGATATAAGCGAAAGCAGCGTTGTCTTTCCAGTTCCGTTACCGCCAACAAGACAAAACAACTCTCCTTTATGTATGCTCAAATTAAATCCTTTTACTACATCGGGCAATTCCTTTTCGTATCTAAACCATGCGTCTTTAATTTCGATTACAGTATCAGCATCATCTTGTGTTTTGTCTTTTGGAATAATATCCGTATTCAATACATTTTCTTTTGAAAATTCTTCAAGCCAAGCTCTGCCATCACGAACTGTCAGAGGGCAAGGCAAAGTATTTGCTACTTCGCCGTGAACTTTCACAGGAGTTGGAAGTGCTTTATACATATCATGCTTTTTCTCATTTAGAATTTTTCCGACTTTTTCAGGCGTACTGTCTGCAATGATTTTTCCATCATCCATTACAATCACTCTGTCTGCCATTGGGAACGCATCTTCCAAGCGATGCTCTGTGAGAACAACGGTTGTTCCAAGCTCACGATTGATTTTTTCGATAGTTTTCAAAAGCTCTCCCGCGGCGATTGGATCAAGCTGACTTGTAGGCTCATCAAGTATCAAAACAGACGGCTGCATTGCCATAACAGACGCAAGATTTAAAAGTTGCTTTTGACCGCCTGAAAGTTCGGTTACTTTCTTGTAAAACCAAGTCTGTATACCGAAGAAAGATGCCATTTCGGACACTCTTGTTCTGATTTCAGTTTGCTTATAACCAAGACTTTCAAGTCCGAATGCAAGTTCATGCCATACCTTATCCGTTACAATCTGATTGTCGGGATTCTGCATTACAAAACCAATGCCTGATGCTTGTTCTTTGGTATCGTAGTCTGCCAGAGATTTGCCGTTAAAATAGATATTTCCGCTTATTTCACCATATGGTGCAAGTGATGATTTTAATAATCTTAAAAGCGTAGTTTTACCGCATCCCGATTTACCGCAAAGCAAAACAAACTCACCTTGATTAACAGTAAATTTTATATCATCAAGTGCCTTATCCGTTCTGTTCGGATAAGTAAAACTTAAATTTTCGATCTTAAAGCTTTCCATTTTCTCACCTCCCAAATTTCAATCATTATAGGACATATGCAAAGTAATAAATATGCTGCAAATACACTTATGCCAAACGCAGAAACATCTGCCGTTTTCATAGATGGAAAAAAACTGAAATCTATTGCACCCGTTAAGCTTCCTATAAAGGTATATATTCCTAAAATCACGATACAAACAAGCGCCTTTTTATCTCTTTTATCAAATGTAAATATTGAAAATGCAGTTCTTCCCGGGACTCCATAGCCACGCCCTTTCATACTGTCTGCAGTTTCGATGGCGTTTTCGAGTGACCATGTTGTCATAATGGACAAGATATTAAGTCCATTCTTGGCACGCTTAATAATACTGCCGTTTGAAACATCACGCCCCATACATTTTTGGGCATTTGTTACTACCTTAAGCTGCGACGCAAACTTTGGAACAAAACGAAGTGTCATTGAGATTATAAGCGACATTGACGGAATGATTTTTCCAAACAGATAGATAAACTTATCACTTGTCATAATCTCGTTGTAGCAAGAAAAATGACAGATGACACTCACGATCATAACAGCCGCACAAAGTCCGTAAACGACAGATTCCAATGTCAGCGGATTTCCGCTCGGCAGATACTCTATGACAGTAACACCTTCATGATTAAAGGCAGGGTTTATAAGTGCCATTATAAAAAGCATTGGAAGCATATATATTAAGTTTGTTTTGACCTGCTTTTTGCCCTTCAGCATCACGGAATATGTAAAACCGCTTGCAAGTGAAATACATAAGGCTGCCGGATGCATAAAAAAGCAGGAAAACCCAATTACAAATACGAAGTATACGAAACTTACAATCGGGTGATAGGTTTTAAATTCGCTCATATCAGTATTCAATTCCTTTTCGTGCCAAAACACCGTCGGCATACGGATGTTTTGTGTTTTTAATTTCAGATATATAATCCGAAATATCTTTTATTTTTTCTGTAAGAGCATGGCCCGTAAGTATGATTTCCACGCGATTTTTCCATTCGTTTACTACCTTTATAAATTCATCTTCATCTACATATCCAAACTGTATGGCATCAAGAATTTCATCAAGCACTATCATCTGATAACCTGTTATTATCCTGGCAGTTTCGTCAAACAAGAGCTTTGTATATGCCTTTATGATTTTGGGTGTAAGCTCCGGCTTTTCGTTGTCATACAAATTGTACTTCTCGTTCGAAAACAACATATCTATATTTTCAAGAGTATCCAAAACTTTAAATTCAGCAGAATCATTATTTTTCAGAAAGCCTACATACAGGGCTTTTTGACCGCAACCTACACAACGGATAACCGCACCGATTGCGGCAGTTGTTTTTCCCTTGCCATTTCCAAAATATGCTTGTATCATTTTTATCTCTCCCAAACTATCTGTTTTTGCCTATATCTGCCCCAAAATTGCAGGTATATACCCATTCGACTTTATCACCGGGACATAAAATATATTGCGAGCTGCCACAACTTGCAAGCTTGCCATTGACCATATAAAGCCATCCCGACATCTGTCCACAGTCAAATTCGTAGATATTGCCAATACCCTCTATATAAACACTGTCAAAAGCAGTGGTATATTCAAATTCTATGTGTATGTTGTTTCTGCGCATTTCACGAAGCAGCAAATCAAAAGCACTTTCACCCTCTGCAAACTCTACATTTTCAGCATAATATATCACACCATTATCCGGTAACAGCTCGTGTTTTTCACTCTTGAACTTATCAAGATTTGCAAATATTGTATCACATCTTACAGATACTTCGCAAGTCGATTTTGAAGCAGGCTCTTTTATCTCTTGCTCATCCGTTTGTTTCAAACTATCCCCGTTGGCCTGTATATCTGTTGGTATATCTGTTGGTTTATCAGTCGCTTGCACGGTGTTTGCTTGTTCGTCTTCTTTTATAGGATTTTTCGATATTTCTTCTGTCTGAGTTATTTTCTCGATAGGGACAGTTTTTTCAACAACGGAAGGGGCATCAAATTGCCCCTCCGTATTTATCAACATATTTTCACCATAAATACAAATAAAGGAAAATACTAATGTCGCCAAAACAACTATTGGTATGATTTTATTTATATGTTTTCTCATTTAACATAGCTCCCGAAAAATCTTTGAAGCATTGTGGCAACCTGTGCACGTGTGGCATTACCCTTCGGGTCAAGCTTATTATCGCCAATTCCTCCGATTATGCCTTTTTCCACTGCCCACGAAATTGCATCAACAGCATAATCGCTTATTTTATCAACATCTGTAAAGATGCCCATGCCTGCACCAACATATGATGGCGCACCTGCATAGCGATAAAGTATAACCGCAAGGTCCTCTCTTGTCATATTGCCATCCACGCCAAAGCTTCCGTCCTCGTATCCCTTTACAATGCCTTTTTCCGCTGCCCACATAACAGAATCAGAGTACCACTCGCCCTTGCCAACATCGGCAAAAGAACCATCAAAGCTATGCTCGGGATTATTTTCATAATTATGCAAAACTCTTGTAATCATAGCCCTTGTCATAAATGCATCAGGCTCAAACGTCGTGTCTGACGTGCCATTAAACAACTCTCTTGACGTTACAAAATCAATATACTCTTCTCCCCAATGTCCGATGGTATCTTCAAAAGATTTTGAATTGTCTATAATCTTAATTGTTTTTGAAGCTTCAAGCGAAAGAATCAGGCCGTCCTCGTGCAATACTGTTTTTCGTATAACCTCTGTACTTCCATCTTCATTTACAATCACTGCAACAGTTCCGCTTTTTGCATCTGCTACGGGAATTTTTATCTTTACAGAGGCTTCGGTCGGCAGACTTACTGAAATTGTCTGCGTAGCATCTGCGTCATTTTTGCTTTCAACCGGCTCAATCGGCAAAGAAATTATCGTACCGTTTTCGCTTGAATTAGACGCAGACTCTTTCGAAATAGTAGCTTCTACACTTGTTGTTCCATCAGGATTTGTAACAGTTTCACCTATGTTGCCATAAGCGTCAGTTCTGGTTGTTGTAACAGTTCCATCCTTTTTTGTTTCAACCGTTTTCGTTTCGCCGCCGGGATACTGCGTCTTTTCTGTAACAGTACCGGTCTTTGAGTCGGTCGTTGTAATTGTAGTAGAACCGTCGGCATTTTCCGTTACAGTGGGCTTTGGTGATATCGATACACCTCCGCCACCACCGCCTCCGCCGCCGGTAATAACAGGTGTTGAGGTCGGAGTCGCAGTTGGTGTTGTGCTTGGAGTCGGAGTAGTCGGATTTATTGTTACAACCGCATTATTTTTTTCGGCATCACACGTCATAACAGAACCATTTTCAATATAATAAAGCTTTGCCGTTTCAATAATTACGTTTGTCTGCGCAGATGCGCCGCTATTATCATTTATCAAAAATTTCTGAGTAAATAACGTATCTCCCATTATATTATCAGACGCCAGAGCAGATACGGCAATCACCTCTTTATCGCCCGTCTGCTTTTGAGGATTGTATTCCACAAGCTCAAATGCCATTTCACTTTTTACAAAGCCATCCTCTGTTACTAAAGTAAGATAAGCCTTGTCATACGAAAGCTCAATCATATAACCGCATATACCACTTGTTAATGCATCAGAAGAAACACTGAGTAAAACGTCAATCGTTTCATTATCGGCTCCCGATACAGAAGACGCCGTTACCGTACTTGTCTGCGTAGCATATACAAAGCCTGTGCACAGGCTAAACACCATTGCAGTCATTAAAATAATAGCAATAACTTTTTTGTTCATAGACTCACCTCAACCAGTTTTTTGACAATCATTTTCAATACAAGCTCTTTATATTTATACTATACAATACCGAAAATAAAAAGTCAACAAAAACAAAAAGGACAATCCTCTTTCGAAAATCGTCCCATACTATTCAAATTATATTTTTTCTACTGTAACATCGCTTGCTGCGAGCACTTCGCACATTTTTTCATCAAGCTCGGCATCAGTAATAAAATAATCAATATCATCAAATTTTGCAAGCTTTGTAAAGCCAACCTTGCCTATCTTTGTACTGTCGCAAAGGTAGAAAGCCTGCTCGCAATTACCAAGCATTGCAGTTTTGATGTTCTTTTCATCCTCGTTGCTTTCAAGTATGCCCGCATCGGCACTTACTCCTCGGCTACTGAAAAACAGCTTGCCTGCAAAATACTTTTCAGCAATAGTAGTATGTGCAAGCGCACCGACAAAAGAAAAATTGTTTGAAACAAGTCCGCCAACTGCCACCACCTTAATATTTTCACATGCAACAAGCTCGTTTATAACTCTCAGCGAATTTGTAATAACCGTTAAGTTATTCAACCCTCTAAGTTCTTTTGCCATATAAAATGTAGTGGTTGATGCATCAAGAAATATCGTATCTCCCGGCATAATATGATTGCATGCAGCCTTTGCAAGCCTTTGCTTTACGTCTACATTGATTTTTTTGCGTTTTTCTATGGAAAGCTCATACGATGTACGACTCACCGGCACAGCTCCTCCATGGGTACGCATAAGCGCTTCGCTTTTTTCAAGCTTTTCAAGGTCGCGGCGCACCGTTTCCTCTGTTACGCCAAGCTCGTCGCTGAGCTTGCTTACAAGCACAGAGCCGCTTTCCTCCAAAAGCTCTAATATTCTTTTATGACGCTCAGGTGCAAACATAAAATTCTCCATTCTGCCATTTTAATCTGGCATCATACTCTATTACTTTGACTTTCTTTTTGCAAGTATTTTTACCTTGTTTCCATTTTTAAGTCCTGCACTATTTGCATCATCGGTGTCAAGATGCATCTCGCTGTGAAAATCCTCACGCACTCTCACCTGTACATCATAAAATAGTGTCGGCTTTTCACCCTCGATGCGAACATCAACACAATCGCCATCGCTTACACCGTTTTCCAGTGCCCCCTCCGGCGAAAGATGTATATGTCTGTTTGCGATAATTACGCCCTCTTTAAGATATACACTGCCCTTTGGTCCTACTAAAACCATCTTTTCAGAGCCCTTTATATCGCCCGACGGACGAACCGGCGGGCTTACTTTTAATACAAACGTATCTGTTCTTGAAATTTCTACCTGAGTGTTTTTGCGAACAGGTCCGAGCACTCTTACATTCTCAATCGCTTTAAGCGACGGTCCTACAAGTGTAACAACCTCGTTTGAAGCAAACTCCTTGCCCATCAAAACCTTTTTTACGGTAAGCTCATAGCCTTTGCCGAATAAAGTTTCAAGGTCTGCTTGCGAAAGGTGAACATGTCTTTGCGACACACCTACCTTGATTTCCTTGTCATCACTATTTATTGTCTCGGCTTTTGCCTCGCTGTTTGTACTTACTGATGAATTTATAACCTCTGCAACAATCTTTTCTATAAGCTTTTCATCATACATGTCTGATCACCTTCTTATATATCTGTATCAAAGAATTTCAAAATTTCGTCATGCGGTCTTGCTATAATTTCATAATTATATACCTTGCCAAAGCGCTGCGCCATAGTGCGCCCCGCTTCAACCGCCGCCGTTGCCGCCGATACACTTCCCATAACGATAAGTGTAACAAGTCTTCCGCCAAGACGTTTTTCCGTATGTATGAGGCGAACATCGGCAGCTTTAAGCATAGCATCAAGTCCTTCAATAGATGCTACCAGGCCCGAAACCTCAAGTATTCCAAGTGAATTATTAGTCATTTCCATATTTGCACCTCGTTTTAAAAGACTTATCTGCCCTTCATTGTCTTTGGAAGCTTTTTGTTGTACTTATCCTTGTTGATATCCATCAAATATGCCATCTTTTCTGTATCTTCATCGGGACGTGCTATTATATGCGATACAATATAATGTCCCTTTGACTGTGCATACTTCTTTGCTGCCTCAACGCCGGCACGCACATCTGCAACGTCGCCCTCAATTTTAAGTATCATAACGAGCGGCGCAGGTGCATCTTCACGTATAGGTCTGTTTCTGTCAAAAGCTATAACCTTTACATCTGCCGCTTTTGCCGCAGCATCAGCCGCACAAAGCGCAGTAGTAAAGCTATATACCTCAACCATTCCGAGTGATTTCATTTAAAATCTCCCTCCCGCCGCATTTTTTATCGGCGTTAATGTCATTTTCTTAAATAATGTGCAGGCCGTCAGCCATTACACAACGACGCTGTCTTGTAAAGCTTCTCGCACTTGTGATACCTTCTCCCGTAGGACCTGCGATTGTGAAGGTTGTATGACCTTCACCGCCCGCACCAATACCTGCATAAGAAGGTGCATTTTTTACAAATATTGTTGTTTCAACCGCACGCGCAAACGCAGTAAGTCTGTCAACATTCTTTGAGTGAATGTGAGCAGAGTGGCGATTTCCGTGCTCTGCTGCAACGGCAAGCTCGATTGCCTCGTCAATATCCTTTACACGTACAATCGGCAAAATAGGCATCATAAGCTCTGTCTGAACAAACGGATGCTTTGCATCTGTTTCCATTATAATAAGTCTTGCATCAGAATTGATACCAAGCTCTTTCAAGAAAAGTGATGCATCCTTGCCAACCCATTTTTTGTTAATGCTATATTTTCCGTCTTTGTTTACAAGAGCAATTTTAATAAGCTCATCAACCTGAGCACCGCTTATGAGATAAGCACCGCTCTGTGTCATTCTGTCTATAAGCATATCACATATGCTGTCAAATGCAAAGCATTCCTTTTCTGCAATACACGGCAAATTGTTATCAAAGCTTGCACCCTTTATAATATCAGAAGCAGCCTTTGCAATATCTGCTGTATCGTCTACGATTACGGGCGGATTTCCCGCACCTGCACCGATTGCCTTCTTGCCTGATGACAAAAGCATCTTTACAACGCCGGGACCACCTGTTGCAACAAGGAGCTTTACATCCTTATCGGATACCATCTCGTTGCTTGAATCCATTGTAGGAACTTTAACTGAAACTACAAGGTTTTCAGGACCACCCGCTGCCAAAATAGCACGGTTCACAAGGTCTACCGCATAGTTTGATGTTTTCTTTGCATTCGGATGAGGATTAAACACAACCGCATTTCCGCCTGCAATCATACCGATCGAGTTACAAAGCACTGTTTCACTCGGATTTGTAGACGGTGTAATACTTCCGATAATGCCAAACGGAGCCATCTCAACGAGTGTAAGACCACAGTCGCCACTGTAAGCACGCGGGCATATATCCTCTGTACCGGGAGTCTTGTTTGCAACAAGCTGATGCTTGATTATCTTGTCGCTTACGCGTCCCATACCTGTTTCCTCAACACCAAGCTTTGCCATTTGCTCAGCTTCTTCGAGTATGTACTCACGGATTTTATCAATCATCTTTTCACGCTGCGCAATAGTATAGCCGCGGAACTGCTTATACGCAATTTTTACAGCCGCAAGCGCATCTGTCATAGACTCAAACACACCCTTTTGCGGACGTGCATCCTGGGACTGCGAATTTAAACCTTCTATTACATCAGTAATAATTTTTTGAATTTTAGCCTCATCAATTTGCATATCTGTCACCTCAAAACTTTATTTATAAAACTATAAGCTACTAAAAAATAGATTCTGCAAGCTCTTTGCTTGGACTTGCAATAACTGCACAATCAAGAAGCATTGCGCTTTCCTGAATTTCTTTTTTAACATGCTCTGTCGCCGCTTCAACCGCCGCAACATCGCCTGTAAACAAAAGATACGACTTTCCGCACATACCGACTGCCAAACGAAGCTCGACAAGTGATACTATCGCAGTTTTAGCTGCTATATCAGCAGCCTTTACGGCGCTTGATGCACTGTAAGTTTCAATTATTCCAAGTGCTTTAAGCCCCTCTGTCCCCGGTACACCCAGCATTGCATCAAAAATCGATTCGTGCGGATTACCAAGTACAAAGCTGTCAGCAACTTTTGAGCCGTACGCTTTGCAAGCTGCATCGTGCGATGCTTTAACGGCGCTTATATCACCGCTGAATAATATAAGATATTTTCCGGGGCAGACTGTCTTTGCAAAGATAATCTTTACTGCCGCCGTTTTTATAATAAGGTCAGCCGCAAGAAAACCGGTTGTAACCGTACTTGTTTCTACCATTGCAATCGCTTTATTCATTTGTCGGCTCACCTACCTTTTCTTCTTTTTTCACGCTGCTCTTTTCAATTACAATAAACTTTTCCTTAACCTTTGTTACCACACCATCAATTGGCGAATGAAGGTTTACCGAAAGTTTATCCTCATCTGCTTTTGCCACACACTGACCGACTTTTACACTGTCGCCAACTTTTACAACAACACTCGGCACTGCGCCAATGCTCTGTGAAAGCGCAATCTTTACTTTCTTCACGTCTACATGCGCCTCACTCAGTGGTGCATCTACGTTATACCTTGTCAAGTCAAGACGCGATATAAGCCGAGACATTGGAATTCGTGCATAATCACGTGTTTCGCTCACAGGCTTTGTTTCTGCCTTTGGCGGTTTTACGCCCGCCGCTCTAAGCTCTGCCTTGCACTCACCAATAAGTGTTCTTGGTGAAAGTCCTTGTGGACACGCAAACATCTCACATATTCCGCATCCCGAGCAAAACGCAGTGTTTAGTACTGCATCCACCAGCTTTGCATCCTCGTTTTTCGCCGCAAGCATAAAACTGTGCGGTTCAATGGGATGACCAAGCAGATTACGCGGACACATGTCGGTGCACATTCTGCACTGACAACATGCACTCATAGCACGATTTATTGAAACGGAGGATTTAACCCTCCTCTTATTTACAATGTTATGATCTGGTGGCATAACTAAAATTGCATTTGTAGTTTTGCCGATTCTTTTATTTGCAGAAACTATGCTGCCCGTCATAGGACCGCCGCTTATGTAGATGACATCATCACACGTTAATCCACCTGCAAGCGAAACCGCTTCTTCAAATGACATTCCAAGTGGCAATCTGAGCGTGCACGGCTTCTTCACCTCGCCTGCAATCGTAACGTATTTATGCGTTACATTTTCCCCGCGAAGTGCGCCGTATACATTGTACGCCGTTTCTACGTTAAACACACATACCCCTACTGAAATCGGTAGTGCTCCCGCCGCTACAACACGACCGGTAGTTTCATATATCAAGACAATTTCATCACCTGCGGGATAAATCTCCGGCAGATACGAAATTTCAATGTTTTCAAATTCATCAATATTCGATTTTAGTGCCGATACAGCCTCTTTGTACGAAGGCTTTATGCCTACGATAGCTTTTTTTGCACCAACACTTTGACGCAAAGTATCAAGCCCCTCCAAAACCTCACCTGGATGCTTTGAAAGAAGCAATCTGTGCGGTTTTAAAAGCGGTTCACACTCTGCACAATTCAATATAACTGTATCAATTCCTTCGCCTAATTTGGCGTAAGTGGGGAAGCCGGCGCCACCTGCGCCGACAACCCCTGCCTCTTTAAGCTTCGCTTTAAGTTCTCTTACGTCCATAATTGTTTACTCCAGTCCTCTCGCATCGTCAACTATGCCGACAATTACCGCGTCGACAGGGCTTTTTTCCATGCCCGTACCTACACGTGCCGCACTTCCCTTTGCTACAAGCACGGTTTCACCGATGCCCGCACCAACATTGTCAACTGCGACAAAACTTTTTCCGCCTATTATTTCAAGCGGCTCAACAACCAAAAACTTACTTCCCATAAGGTTTTCATTTTTTCTTGTTGAAACTATACTTGAGATAACCTTTCCGATAATCATAACTATCTCCCATTTCTGCCGAATTTTTTATGAAAATTAAAGAGTCGGCAAAATCTTCTCAACGTCGCCGTGAGGACGCGGAATAACGTGGGATGCGATTACCTCGCCGAGTCTTGATGCACTGTTTGCACCGGCTTCAACTGCAGCCTTAACTGCACCTACATCGCCGCGAACCATTACGCTTACAAGACCTGAACCGATTTTCTCTGTTCCGATAAGTGATACATTAGCAGCCTTTACCATTGAATCAGCAGCCTCAATTGCAGCTACAAGGCCTCTTGTTTCTACCATACCCAATGCTTCCTGAGCCATTTTTACTTCCTCCTTTACCTGTTTGTTAATATTAATATCCTTATTAATATCTTTTTTTGCCGGAGCAGCTTCAACGGCTACCTCCGGTGTTTTAGCTTTTTCTGCCATAGCTTTTCACCTTCCTAATTTTAAATTAGTCTTTAAACTTAGGCAAAATCTTCTCAACATCGCTGTGAGGACGCGGAATAACGTGTGTAGCTACAAGCTCACCAAGCTTTGATGCGCATACGCCACCAGCTTCAACTGCAGCCTTAACTGCACCTACATCGCCGCGTACCATTACGCTTACGAGTCCAGAACCGATTTTCTCTGTTCCGATAAGTACAACCTCTGCTGCCTTTACCATTGCGTCTGCAGCCTCAATTGATGCTACAAGACCTCTTGTTTCTACCATACCTAATGCTTCCTGTGCCATTTTTACTTCCTCCTTAAATTTTTATATAAATTTTTTATTAATTTATAAACTTATTCGTTTATAATTACAATTTTAAGACCTTCCATCTTCAGATTTACTCTGTGAGCCTCATTAATCTGGTCAAGTGAGAATCTGTGTGTAATAAGGTCGCCGAGCGGGATACCAATACCCTTTGCTCTCTTCATGAAATCAAATGTTGTTGCATAATCACGAAGTGTGTATACCCATGAGCCAACCAATGTAAGCTCTTTTGAGCATATATCAAAGTGCGGGTTGATAGTTGCGTCGCCGCCATTGATAAAGAAGCCAAGTTCGCAAAGACCGCCGCCCTTTCTTACAAACTTATAGATGTTACTGTGTGCGATAGGTGAACCTGTGCACTGGAATGCAAAATCTGCAAACTTGCCGTCAAATGTGTTTGCAACTGCATTTGCAAGCTCATCAGCACCTTTGTAATCCTTAAAGTTTACTGTCTTTGTTGCGCCCATTTTGAGTGCAAAATCAAGCCTTTTCTGTTCGCCGTCAACCGCTGTGATATTTTCAATACCCATTGTGCGCAAAACAGCTATACATATAAGACCGATAGGACCGCAGCCCTGTACTACAACGTTGCTGTTAAAACGAAGTATGCCCGTTGTCTTTGCACGCTCTACCGCGTGGATAAGAACCGCACATGGCTCTATCAAAATTCTTTCATCAAGACTAAGGTCGCTTACATTAAATACTGTAGAACCACCACGGATTACCATGTAATCTGCAAACCAACCGTTAAGGTGAATATCATCATCAGGCATAAGACCGTAAATGTCACCTGCACCAACGTTTTGTTTGTTAAGGTCATACATTGTGATGTCAGGGTCGTCAGCAAAAATCATACATGTAACAACCTTGTCACCAACCTTAAGACTTTTGCCTGCGCTGTCTTTTTTTACGTTTTTACCCATTTTTACGATTTCGCCTGTACCCTCGTGACCAAGTACAACAGGAATAAGTGAAAACGGATCGCGTTTAAATTCGTGAGCGTCGGTACCGCATATGCCGCAGCCCTCAACCTTTACAAGTATATCGTCATCGCCGATTTCGGGAATAGGGAACTCTCTGATATCATAATTCTCAAGCTTTGTCAAAACTGCAGCCTTGGATGTAGCAGGTACATTCTTCGGGGCAGATGATGATGCTTTTGTCGCACCCTCTTCATGAAGTCTGGCAAGAACGCCTTGTACTATTTGTTCAATGTTTTGTGAATTCATATCCATAATTCAAGACTCCTTACACTTTTTGTTTTTTTATTTACCAAGCTGCTCAAGTACTTTCTTTGTAATGCTTGCTACTATATCAGCATCAGCTTGTGTTTTTTGGCTTCCACAGGATCCACCGCAAGCGTGGCAACTTGCCTTACCACTTTTAGCATTGGGGCAGATATCTGCAGGATGCTTGCCTGTCATGCCGAACTGTCTTCTTATTTCATACAATCTCTGAACCTGCGCCTCTGAAAGCTCTTTCGGACCGCCAAGCTGCTTTGATATGTAGAGAAGCTTTGCATAAAACTCAACAGACTCCATCTTGTGATAAGCACTTAAAAGTGAATCCGAGTATGTAAGTGCACCGTGATTCTCAAGCAAAACTGCATCATAGTGCTGCAAATACTTTGAAACAGCATCCGGAATTTCCTCTGTCGAAGGTGTGCCGTACTCAGCAATCGGTACACAACCAAGAGCGATAACAGCCTCTGGCATAATCGGCTGTGTAAGCGGAATACCTGCGATAGCAAAGCCTGTTGCATACATAGGATGAGCATGTACAACGCTCTTTACGTCGGGTCTTTCCTTATATACACGCATGTGCATCTTTATCTCCGACGATGGCTTAAAACCCTTGTTTGCCTGGATAACATTTCCCTTTGCATCTACCTTACAGATATATTCAGGAGTCATAAAGCCCTTACTTACACCTGTAGGTGTGCACAAAAATTCGTTATCGGAAATCTTAACCGAGATGTTACCATCATTTGCAGCAACCATGCCTCTGTTATAGATTCTTTTTCCGATTTCACAAATCTCTTTTTTGATTTCGTATTCTGATACCATACCAAAATCACTCCTTCTATCTTTATTGTTGTATGTTATTGTTTATCCTTAATTTTATTATACATAATTTTTCTGTGTTTGTCAACAAAAAATCTGTGTTTTTCTGTGTTTTTTGACAATTTTGTTTTTGTTTTTGTATTTTTTGCTCGTTTTTATGTGGTTTTTATCTGAATTTTTGTGGTTTTCTGTCGATTGCAAGGTAATCTATCAAATCCTGAATACCTTCTCCCGTGGTCGATGAAACCGGGAAAATCAATTCACAGCCCGCAAGCTCGAGCCATGAAGCTGCACGCTCTACATTTGCATCAGGATGGTCAATCTGCGTTATAATTCCAATAACCTCGCGATTAACCTGCGCTGTGCAGCACGGCGGAAACAAGCAATACTGCTCTGTCGCGCTTACAAGCATTCCAACCACATCCGCCTCATAAGCATAAAGCGCAAGCGCTCTGCCAAGCGCAGCATTTTCGGCGTATTCTCCGGGCGTATCAATCAAAACATCATGATAATTTATGTATTGAGTTTTGTGGTAATCAATTTTTTCACCTTTTAAGGCTTGGGTAAGTGTGGTTTTTCCGCACTCACTTCTGCCCACAAGTATCATCTTTTTCATATTATGTTCTCGTTATAGGGCAAACTGAAAAGCCCAATACTTCCTTAACGTAATCACAAAGAGCCTTCAGCGCGGCATCAACCTCCGACACTGTACCGGTTACAATGAGCGTACCACTGAAACGGTCAACAAAACCGATTTCTATACCCGATGCTTTTGTTGCAATATCCGCCGCAATAATCGCAGTTTCCGAGGGAGACATCGTTACAATACCGATTGCCGCCTTTGAATAATCAACTGCCGGGTCAAGACCAAGCTTTTTGTAAAGAATTCTGTCGGGATTTGCAATTATATGTGCAAGCGTTATCTGCTTACCAGGTACAAGCTCCTGAATAATTCGCATTTTATCGTGTATTTCCATATTTGAAAAATTTATTGGTTCCATAATACATCTGCCTTTCTGTTGCAGTTATATGTTTTAGCCGCCAATCTGGCACTTAATCCCTTCCGAGATAACAACCTCTTTAAGCATTTGCATGTGCTCGTCAGTCGGAGTTTGTATATCCTTCATAAGATAATCACGACCAAGGTTTTTGTACTTGTCGCTACCAAAGTTGTGGTACGGCAAAAGGTGCATTTCCTTTACTGTTTCGAGCGAGCGTACAAACTGTGCAATCTGGCGGATTTCCTGGACAGTAGCATTAAATGTCGGTATCGTAGGCACACGAACTATTATGTGTTTGCCCTCTTTTGACAGGCGACGCAAATTCTCAAGCATAAGCTCATTTGATCGTGTTGTAAATTCTTTGTGCTTTTCAAAGTTGGTATGCTTCACATCAACCAAAAATGTGTCTGTGTACGGAATAATTCTTTGTATCACGTCATAATCAGCACAAAGCGTCGTTTCAATCGCCGTGTTTATCGAATTTTCCTTAAAGGTTTTAAGTAGGGCATACGCAAAGTCAGCTTGGCAAAGACATTCACCGCCCGAAAGCGTCGCTCCCCCACCCGAACGTCTGTAATACAAAGCGTCTTTTTGAACCTCAGCCAAAACCTCGCCAACAGTAACATCACGTCCAACAGTTTTAGTTTTGCCATCCGGCTGAGCCATCTGCTCAATCTTATAGTTTTGCGACTCAGGATTACAACACCATCTGCATCTTAAAAGGCAACCTTTTAAAAACACTATTGTGCGCACACCCGGGCCGTCATGCACCGAAAAACGCTGTATATCAAATATTCGTCCTGTCTGATTAATTTCGTTTTGCATTAAATATTCTCCATTTCCAATACGCAAAAGTGTTATCTCATACGTCCCTGTGTGCTAAACAAATTAAAACTTTTTCTGTTCTGTACGTCTTATAATATCATCCTGCAGTGAGCGAGAAAGTGTTGTAAACAACGCACTGTAACCCGCAACACGAACAACAAGACTCTTGTATTTTTCGGGATGCTTTTGTGCATCGAGAAGCGTTTCTCTGCTTACTACGTTAAACTGCACATGGCTTCCCTTCTGATCAAAGTATCCACGAACAAGCGCAACAAAGCTTTCAAGTCCGCTCTGTCCAGCAAGTGCTGACGGATGGAATTTCATATTAAATAATGTTCCATTTGACGCTACAAAGTGGTCAAGCTTTGCCACCGAGTTTGCCGCAGCAGTCGGTCCCTGAACATCACGTCCCGCAGCCGGCGAAACGCCATCGGCAATCGGCATCTCGGCATAACGTCCGTCAGGAGTTGCACCAGTCTGTTTTCCAAGCGGCACATTTGCCGAAACAGGATAAAGTCCTGCATGATAAATTCCGCCACGAGGATTTTTATATTTCTCGACCGGCTTTGTGTATGTATAGGCAACATCACGCGCAAAGGCGTCAACCTCGTCTATATCATTACCGAATTTATTAACAGATTCTATCATATCATGAATCTTTGAGTACTCACTGTCTGCGCCTTTTGTGTTTGCACTTACCTCTTTATATACACGTTTTACAAGCTCTTCATCAGCCTTTGCGCCATTTTTCACAAGCTCACGAACAATCTTTTCTGTAAGAACAGCCTCATCAGCTGCTCCCTTGCCAAAGTTATGCTCAAGTGCTTCTTTAAGCTGTTTCATTGTAAACTTCTTCTCATCAAATACAAGCTTCTTAACCGCATAAAGTGCGTCTGCCATATTTGATATACCAAAGCCCTGGGGCCCTGTAAAGTTGTAAATCGCTCCGCCTTCCTGTGCGCTCTTGCCACGTCCGATACAATCCTCTATCATTGATGAAAGATACGGAAGCGGTGCGCGCAAACTGTGTGCAACGTCAATCGCATTGTCAGAGTTTACCATAAGCTTTACCATGTAGTCCATCTGCTTTTTATATGCATCATAAAACTCTTCAAATGTCTGCATATCGCAAACATCGCCGGTTTTTATACTTATCTGTTCTCCATTTGACATACCGTTACTGAAAACAAGCTCGAGCGGACGGAGCATATTAAAGAATGCAGCATCGTGCCAACCATCTGTTTTACCGGATTTTTGCGGCTCAACGCATCCTATAATATTATAGTCGCGTGCATCTTCCGCCTTAAGACCTCTGCTTATAAGCTGAGGGATAATAACTTCGTCGTTATAATACGCCGGAAGGCCAATTCCTGTACGTGTAAGCTCAGCAGCCTTTAACATAAGTTCTTGCGGTGTTCTACTATGTACACGAATTGACAAAGACGGCTGTGGAAGGAATACGTGCATTGATGCTTCTATACACATAAATGACAAATCATTTGTTGAATCAACACCGCTTGAATCCTGTCCGCCACAGATAAGATTCTGGAACATACTGTAACCTGCAAAGCCTTCTGCCGAAGCGGCGTCACGCGCTTTGCTTAAATCGTTGAGCTTTACCCACAAGCAGTCAATGTATTCCTGCGCCTGCTCTATTGTAAGCTTACCACTCTTTATATCCTTTTCATAATAAGGATACATATACATATCAAAACGTCCCGGTGAAATCGAGTGTCCGCTCGACTCTGTCTGTATAAGCATCTGCACAAACCAGAACGACTGACAAGCTTCATAAAAGCTCTGCGCACCGTTTTCAGGTACTCTATCACAATTTTTAGCAATCTGTTCAAGCTCTGCTTTGCGAACCGGGTTGCTTTCTTTAGCTGCCATCTCACGCGCAAGCGCACTGTAACGCTTTGCATAAAGAATTGCAGCCTCGCAGCTTAGTATAACAGCCCTCAAAAAGTGGCTCTTTGTTACATAGTTGGCATCACCTACGTCACAGCGAGCAAGCTCTGCCGCTGCTTCCTCCATAATGCCCTTATAACCTATTTTAAGCACCTTGCCGTAATTTACGGTAACGTGTCCTATACCGTTGTAAAAATAGTTGCCGGGTGTAAAAATGTTGTGCTCAATAGCAAGCTTAGCCTCACTTGACATAAACTCTGACGCAAGGTCACTCGTTGTTTTGCCAATCCAGTACTTATATGTTTCGCGGATAATTTTCTTGTTTTCCTCTGAAACATAAAATTTGTCTGCATCACGGTCAGCTATTGTATCAAGTTCGCCAAGCAGCCATTCGCATGAAAACTCGGGGAAAAGCTGACAGCTTCTTGGAGCTTTTGTAGCACTGCCGACAATAAGCTCATGCGGACGTATTGTAACAGGAATGTTTTTCAAAATATGATAAAACGCCTTCGCACGTCTTGTTATAATAGGCTCGCCCTCTGTCTGCTTATAGCTTTCCGTAAGCAAGACCGCACGATCCGTTTCAATTTCAGGTGCGTTTGCAAAAAGCCCTTCAACAAGCTTATCTATACGCTCGCTCTTCTTAATTTTTTGTGTAAGATATTTCTTCATAAAAGCACCTCCGGTACTCATTTATTCTTTGATTTTCCTTTAAAAATCTTTTATCCTCTTTTATTATATATTCAAACACAGAAAAAGTCAACACTTTTTTCTTTGTTTATTTTTGTTTTTGCTTGAAAAAATACTTTTTATTTGTTTTTGTGTTTGTTTTCTATAAACAAAACAAAAAAATAAGCCCACAAATATGTGAGCTTGTTTTTGTTTTGTTTTTTATCAGACTTAGTGAGTTGCAACAATAACTGCCAATGCAATTGATGTTATAAGAAACAATACTGCAAAAGCTGCTGTCCACTTTTCAAGCAAAGCATCAATAGTTCTGCCCTTATTCTTGCCAAAAAATGTTTCAGCACCACCGGCAATACTACCCGACAAGCCCGAGGTTTTTCCCGACTGGAAAAGCACAACAACTATCAATACGAGTGATGCTATTATATGTAGCACCATTACTATATTCTGAAGAACCTGCATTTTTACTACCTCCTGTATATTCATTAGTACAAAGACTCTTTTTAGAAATTTTATAAAACAAAATTTCATACACACCATATTTTAACACAAAGCCAAAGCTTTATCAAGTGTTTTTTTGCATTTTCTGAAATTTTTAATTCGCTTATTTTTCTTCACTGTAACGAAGAATGATTTTTATCAGCAAAAAGCCGAGTCCAAAAGTCAGGGCGCACACAAAAATTTCTGCCCCCACCGGAAGAGAGGGCACAATCTCAAACACAGAGCCAATAACAAAACCAATAATCAGCATATAGCTTTGTCCTTTGTAGCGGTGCAGCGCATTTTCCAGAATGCGTGCACATACAAACGTACCCGCAAGCGCACCAATAACAAGCGGCAACAAAAACGCCACGTTAAAACTATAAACCGCATTTAATGTAATATCATATATGCCCAAAAGTAAAAGTATATACGACGTGCTTATGCCCGGCAATATAAATGCCACAGCAATAACAATACCCGCAGCAAAAAGCATGATAAATTTAAAAAGATAGCTCCCGTCAACCACGCACAAGCCGACAGGCAGCCCTGATACTCCTGTTACACAAAGATACCCTAAAAGCACCCACAAAGCATCGACTATTTTTATTTTTTTGATGCCGCCCCGTCTAAAAAGCATTGGCACGCTCCCAAATACACACCCTATAAAAAAGTATATCATCGGAAGTGCAAACGTATTAAAAAGCCACAACACCCAACCTGAAAACGCAACAATGCCAACCGCTGCGCCAAGCACAAATACAAGCAAGAATAATACGTTTTTACGCTTATTCTCACAAAATCTTGAAAGAGAGCGCAAAAGCGCATCATATATGCCAAGCGCAATCGCCATCGTGCCTCCGCTTATACCAGGAATAAGTGCCGACGCACCTATTATAACACTTTTCAAAAAATTGATAATAACACCCTTCATAGCATACACCTATAATAATTTTTCTACAATTATTATATTGCACACCATTTTGAAATATTAGTACATGATTTTAAATCATTTTCCTTTTATGATTGGCGAAAGCGGTTTGTATATAAAGAAGGTAATAATTGACAAAACAATTCCTTTTACAAGATTAAACGGCGTAATCGTCGTAAGCGCAAGCGAAAAACGCGCCGCAAAATCGGCATTTGGCATATAAAGCGGAAGCATTATAAATATATTTGCCAAAAGTGCCACAATTGTCATCGCAACCGTTCCTATTATAAATGCAATCAACGCGCCTTTTCTCGTCTTGTTGCGAAGGTATACAAGTCCTGCCGCAAGTACAAAGCTGCCATTTACGACAAAATTTGCAAACTCTCCTATAAAGCCCGTAGTAGTTGCCATACATTTTAATAAATTTTTTACAAGCTCAATCGTAACACCTGCTGCAGGTCCAAGAGCCATTGTTCCGATTATCGCAGGCAAATCCGAAAACTCAATTTCCAAAAAGCCCGCTACTTTAAGCTGCATAAAGCTGCCGAGCATCTGCAATAAAAATGCCGCCGCTGCCAAAATTGCTACAACAGTAAGTGTACGCGTTTTAATTTTCTTCATTATAACCAATCCCTTCCTATTTAATATAAGTACATAAAACAAAAAGCCCCGCGAATAATCGCAGGGCAAAAAACATGCACAAAAAAGCACTTTATCTTCTCTCATCCGGACTGTAACCGTCGGCTCTGGAATTTCACCAAATCAACCATAAAGGCTCGTGGGCTTTCACCACCGGTAGGGAATCACACCCTGCCCCGAAGATTATCCTATTACATTATATTATTCAAATCGCATTTTGTCAACATATAAGAGTTAAAAACTCATTCATGATACAGCCCACGCAAAAGCTTTATTTCATCAGCGTACCCATCAAGGTCGTTTGGTGTTTCAAGGTTAAACGGCAAATTTCTAAGATACGGATGATTTATAATTCTTTCAAATGCGTCCGTACCAATATGGCCCTCGCCGATTTTTGCATGACGGTCTTTATGCGCACCAAGCGGATTTATACTGTCATTTATATGGATGGCTTTGAGTCTTTCAATTCCTATAACTCGGTCAAACTCCTCAAGCACGCCGTCAAGGTTATTTACGATATCATATCCTGCATCATTTACATGGCACGTATCAAGACATACACCAAGCTTGTCAGAAAGATTTACGCCGTCAATAATACGGCGAAGCTCCTCAAACGCCGAGCCAACCTCGCTTCCCTTGCCCGCCATTGTTTCAAGAAGGATAATGCTTTTTTGCTCTTCATACATTATTTCATTTAGCATCTGGCAAATAAACTCTATGCCGATATCCACTCCCTGACCGACGTGGCTTCCGGGATGAAAATTATAAAGCACATTTGATACGTTATCAAGGTTTTTTATATCCTCTGCCATCATAGTTTTTGCAAGATTGCGTATGTTTTCATCTGCTGAGCACGCATTAAGTGTATATGGTGCGTGTGCAACAATCGGTGCAAAATTGTTTTGCGCCATCAGCTCATTAAGCTTCGCCGCATCATCAAGGTCAAGCTTTTTTGCACTCGCTCCCCTTGGGTTTCTTGTAAAAAACTGAAACGTGTCAGCGCCTATCGAAAGCGCCTGTTTGCCCATATGATAAAAGCCCTTTGAAACAGAGAGATGACATCCTATATGAAGCATTAAAAACGCCTCCTTATTTTATAATATCACAAAGGTTATTTGAAAATGCAACCGGGTCTTCTATGCTAAGACCTTCAATCAAAAGCGCGCTGTTATAAAGAACATCAGCATACTTTGAAAGCGTATCGCGGTCATTTTCATAAAGTGATTTAAGCTTTTCAAAAATCGGATGTGCAATATTTATTTCAAGCACGCGCTCTGCCTTCACCTTCTGGTCTGTCGGCATAGCGTTTAGCACCTTTTCCATTTCAAGCGAAAGCTCGCCCGCACTTGAAATGCATACAGGGTGCGATTTTAAGCGTGCGCTTGCCTTTACGTCGGACACCTTTGCTTCAAGCGATTTTTTCAAAAACTCGAACAAATCCTTGTTCTGCTCTTTTGTATCGTTTTCAGCCTTTGAATTATCGTCGTTTTCAATCCCAAGGTCGCTGCTTGATACAGATTTAAACTCTTTATCATCATAGCTTGCAAGAATTTTCAGCGCAAACTCATCTACATCCTCTGTAAGATAAAGTATCTCATATCCTGCCTCACGAACAGACTCCGTCTGCGGAAGGCGGTCTATCGCATCAGTATTTTCTCCTGTTGCATAGTAAATATACTTTTGCCCTTCGCCCATGCGTGAAACATACTCAGATAGAGTTACATTCTTTTTCTCGGACGAAGAATAGAACATAATAAGGTCTTTTAAAAAGTCCTTCTCCGCTCCAAAATTGTCGTATATACCAAATTTTAGCGGGCGCGAAAATGCACCATAAAGCTTTTCATAATTTTTTCGGTCGTTTTTGAGCATAAGCTCAAGCTCTGATTTAATCTTCTTTTTAATGTTTGACGCTATTGTTTTAAGCTGTCTGTCATGCTGCAGTATCTCACGTGAGATATTAAGTGAAAGGTCAGATGAATCAACAAGACCACGCACAAAGCCAAAATAATCAGGCAGCAAGTCCTCGCACTTGTCCATTATAAGCACGCCGTTTGAATAAAGCGCAAGTCCTTTTTTATACTCCTTTGTATAATAATCATACGGTGCGTGAGAAGGTATATACATAAGCGCATTGTAACTTATAAGGCCTTCTGCGCTTGTATGAATTGTCTTTATCGGGTCTTCAAAATCAAAAAATCTTTCTTTATAGTAATTGTTATAATCCTCTTTTGAAAGCTCCGATTTGCTCTTTTTCCAAATTGGTATCATACTGTTGAGAGTTTCGTCCTCTTTATAGTCCTCGTACTCGTTTTCGCTGCCTTCCTTAAGCTTTTTCTTTGTAGTAAGCATCTTGATAGGATATTTTATATAGTCTGAATACTTTTTGATAAGACTTTTTATTCTGTATTCTTCCAAAAACTCGTCATAGTTTTCATCGTCAGTATTTTTCTTTATACTAAGCGTAATCTCGGTTCCCGCCTCAGCCTTTTTAGCCTCTGTTATCTCAAAGCCGTCAGCGCCGCTCGAGTGCCACAAATAAGCCTCGTCCGAGCCAAACTTTTTACTTAGCACACTCACATGATCAGCAACCATAAACGCCGCATAAAAGCCTACACCAAACTGACCTATAATATCGACATCGTCTTTTAGTTCATTCTCATTTTTGAATGCAAGCGAGCCGCTTTTAGCGATTGTGCCAAGGTTTTCGCAAAGCTCATCTTTGTCCATACCGATACCTGTGTCGCTGATTGTAAGAAGTCTTCTTTCTTTGTCAGCTGATATTCTTATATAAAATTTATCGCTCTCAAAGCTGATGTTTTCGTCGGAAAGCGACTTGTAATACAATTTGTCAAGTGCATCATTTGCATTCGAAATAAGCTCACGCATAAAAATTTCTTTATGCGTATAAATCGAGTTAATCATCATATCAAGTAGTCTTTTTGATTCTGATTTAAATTCCTGCATAGCCATTTTTAACCATCCCTTTCAAGCAAAAAATAATAGTATTAGCACTCGCTACGCAAGAGTGCCAATACTATTTTAGCATACCCATACAATTTGTCAAGTATTATATAATTTGTTCAAAATTTCTTAATTTTTCATCTTCCGACACAAAAACGCTCCGTTATGAAAGCTGCATATCACAAAGGTTTTTATACAAACCACCTTTTTTAATAAGCTCTTCGTGATTGCCAAGCTCTGCAATCACGCCGTCCTTTAACACAGCAATTTTGTCTGCATTTCTCACCGTCGATAAACGATGTGCGATAATAATTGTCGTTCTGTTTTCAATCACCTTGTCAATAGCATTTTGTATAAGCTTTTCCGTCGCAGTATCAACCGACGCCGTAGCCTCATCAAGTATAAGCACGCTCGTATTTCTAAGTACTGCCCTCGCTATTGACAGGCGCTGCTTTTGTCCGCCCGAAAGCCTTACTCCACGCTCGCCGATAAGCGTATCATATCCATTTTCCATCTCACATATAAATTCGTGCGCGTTTGCAACCTTTGCAGCATTTATAACCTGATCACGCGTTGCACTTTCGACTCCATATGCGATATTTTCGTACACACTTCCGTTAAACAAAAATACATCCTGCAAAACTATGCTTATATTATCACGCAGCGATTTTTGCGTGATGTCTTTCAGATTATGTCCGTCAATGGTGATTTTTCCCGAAACTGGGTCATAAAATCTTGCGACAAGGCTTATAAACGTCGTTTTTCCAACGCCTGTAGCACCAACCAAAGCGAGCGTCTGTCCCGGCTCTATCACAAGCGAAATGTCCTTTAACACATCGGCATTGTCATTATATTTAAAGCACACATCTTTAAACTCTATTCTGCCCTTGACACTTTCTATATCATACGCATTTTCACTGTCATTTATTTCAGAGGCGGTATCCAAAAGTTCAAAAACTCTCTCAGACGCCGCAAGTGAATTTTGCAAATCCTCGTTGAGTCGTCCAAGTGTGCTTATCGGCTGATAAAGCATATTAAGATAAAGTAAAAACGCCACTATTTCATCAGCGGCCATTATGCCTTTTGCCGCCATTATACCACCGCACGCTATAACAAGCACAGTGCCGATATTATTTAAAAGCTCCACACTCGGATGATACACCGCTCCGCGCGTAAGTGCTTTCATTGTAAGATTACATTGCTCTTTGGATTCAAATCTCACGCGCTCTGTTTCCTTTTTCTGCTGGTTAAAAAGCTGTATCTCCTTCATGCCCGACAAATCATCCTGCAACAGTGCATTAAGTTCAGCAAGCTTTTGATGTGAGCGTTTGAAAATTGGTCGCACCTTTGTGGCATAATACCATACTGCAAATCCAATAACCGGCATAAGCGAAAGTGCAATCGCCGCCATACGCCAGTTTGTCAAAAACAAAATAGTGCTTACGCCAACAAAAGTGATAGCATTTACACACATATCCGGCGCCGCATGTGCAACCAATACCTCGAGCGCAGACGTATCGTTAGTAACACGGCTCATAAGCTGACCGGTCTGCTTGTCGTGATAATATCGCATCGACAAGGATTCAAGCTTTTTAAACAGCATAACACGCAAATCGGCAATAAAATACCACGCCGCATAATGCATAAAATAGCTTCTTAAAAATTGTCCTGCCGCCTGCAAAAGATAAAGCACCAAAAGTATCATGGCAAGTTTTACCGCTTTTGTAGCCAAAACACTCGCATCCTGGCCGACAAGGGCAATCATGGTTTTTATAATCTGTGGCGAGCAAAGCTGCGAAACAGACATCACAACAAATCCCGTAGTGCCGATTATAAGATGCTTATAGTATTTTTTTGCAAGGCGCAGCATGCGAAACAAGCTTTTCATATAAAATCCCCCCTGCCCCTACATCAAACCTGTGTCAGGTATTTGGAAATTATATTTACATACGAATTTCCAACGCTTATACAAGTTATATCATCGGCGCTCACACTTGAGCACTCCTTATCCCATACGCCGAGTCCGTCAAAAGTCTTTATGCTGACAATATTTTTCTCAACACCCATTATCTGCCCAATAAGGATGATATTTTCCTCAAAATCCTCGCACTCTATTGTAACAAGTTTCTCTTTTTTCATTAAATCCGTGCAAAGAGAAATCATATTATCAAGCTTTAAATCAGGCATATCCGCCTTAAAAGAAGGACGCTCTCCCTTTACAACTTTGTCAAGAAACTGCTCCGCTTTGCCCGAAAATACATCGGTAATATCACTTTTTCTTATAATCTTATATCCGTCAGGCATAAAATCATACACAAACGATATAACCGCAAGTTCTCCTTTTGCATACACAGGGTATCCGTACAAAGAAAACGTGTCTATAAATTCTCTGTTTATCGCACAAAGATTGCCATTTTCGATACATTTTTCAAGCTTTAACAGCTGGGATTTATTATTCATTTTTTATACCTCTTTCTATCAATTATTTGTGGTACGTTTCATTTGCCAGAATCTTAAACGCACGATACACCTGCTCTAAAAGTATTACTCTCATAAGCTGATGCGGAAACGTCATATCCGAAAAGCTAAGCTTTAAATCGGCACGTTTTTTTACTTTTTCATCGAGCCCAAGCGAGCCACCAATAACAAATACAATATCGCTTTTACCATTTATTCCAAGTGTTTGTATCGTATCAGCAAATGTCTCCGAACTCATCTTTTTACCCTCGACGCAAAGCGCAATCACATACTGCGGCGGCGAAATTTTTGAAAGTATATCATCGCCTTCTTTTTCAAGCACCTGACGCACTTGTCCATCAGTAGCTTTGTCGGCAATTTTCTGGTCCGAAAGCTCGATAATTCGCACCTTTGAGAATCTGCCAAGCCGTTTTACATATTCATTTACCGCCGCCTCAAAAAACTTTTCTTTAAGCTTTCCGACAGCTATAACTGTAATATTCACACTTTTTCTCCAATCTAATTCAAATTAAAATCAGAACATTCCGCTTATCTCATATCTGTTTGCAACTGCAAGGCGAATATCCTTATCAATTCTGCCACCCGCATCGCAGATAGCCGTTTTTACTACATCATAAGCGACATCAGGACGGTTATTTTCTTCGCTAAGATGCCCCAAAAGAATTGCGCGTGTTCCGCTTTTTAAAAGCTCTACCGCTATTTTTGATGACATTTCATTTGATAAATGTCCAAAATCTCCGAGTATTCTTTTTTTGAGCGTCTCAGGATAGCGTCCATTTTTAAGCATTTGCACGTCGTGATTCGCTTCGAGTAGCACAATGTCGCTGCCTTTGATACTGTTTACGACACTTTCTTCAACATGCCCCATATCCGTCGCAACCGAAACCTTTAAATTTTCTATGTCAAGACGGTATCCAACCGAGAGCGCCGCATCGTGAGGTGTATCAAACGAAAATGCCCCAATGCTTTTTATCTCAAAGCTTTGGTATGGATTTATGCACTTTATATTTTCCGGTAAAATCTTTCCCAAAGAGCCTTCCATAGCCGCCCACGTAGCTTCGTTTGCGTATATGGGAATATCAAAATTTCTGCTCATAATGCCAATGCCGCTTATATGGTCGCTGTGCTCATGTGTTACCAAAATCGCATCTATATCATGTGCATCTATCCCCAATCGCCCGAGCGCCTCGGTTGTTTTTCGCATACTCATACCGCAATCTATCAATATATTTGTTTTTCCGTCGGAAACCAGAGTAGCGTTTCCTCTGCTACTGCTCACAAGCGAGCAAAATTTTATCATGATATCTACTCCCGTGTAAAACTATCTTCATTATTCGTACAAAAATCGGAGGAACCGCGTGAGGTCCCTCCGATTTATAGTTATTCACTCACTCTTTCGATGTCTGCCCCAAGTGCCCTAAACTTGCCTTCCATATTTTCATAGCCTCTGTCTATATGATGAAGTGCATATATCTCGGTTGTTCCTTTTGCAATAAGCGCGGCGATAACCATGCCGGCACCTGCACGAAGGTCAGTTGAACGTACCGGTGCGCCGCTAAGTGTATCAACACCCTCAATTACTGCGACTCTTCCCTCGACCTTTATATCTGCACCCATTCTCTTAAGCTCATCCACATATTGAAATCTGCTGTCCCATACATTTTCCGAAACCATGCTTGTCCCTTTTGTAACCGACAAAAGCACGCTCATCTGCGGCTGCATATCCGTTGGAAATCCCGGATACGGAAGTGTTTTTACTGATATTGGATTAAGCTTTTTATCCTTACCACAGCTTACCCTTACGCTATCATCAAACTCCTCTACCGTTACTCCCATTTCTATAAGCTTTGAGCTGATTGACTCAAGATGCTTTGGAATAACATTTTTTATAAGCACATCGCCTCTTGTTGCCGCTGCGGCAACCATAAAGGTTCCCGCTTCAATCTGGTCAGGAATTATTGAATAAACTCCGCCATGAAGCTTTGATACACCTTTAATCTTGATTATGTCTGTACCTGCGCCCTTAATGTTTGCGCCCATAGCATTCAAAAAGTTTGCCAAATCGACAATATGCGGCTCCTTTGCGGCATTTTCGATAACAGTGTTGCCCTGCGCTAAAACTGCCGCAAGCATAATATTCATCGTTGCGCCAACACTTACTATATCAAGATATACATTACCACCGACAAGCTTTTCGGTTTCAGCGTATATAACACCATTTTCAACTACTGTCTTTGCACCAAGAGCCTCAAACCCCTTTTGATGCTGGTCAATCGGTCTTGGTCCAAGGTCGCAGCCACCCGGCATAGCAACCTCGGCTTTATTAAATCTTCCAAGCATTGCGCCTATAAGATAATAAGATGCTCTCATCTTTCCAACCAATTCGTATGGCGCACTTTTATATGTAAGCGCTAATGCATCAATTTCAACAGCACCATCATCCTCAAGCGTAACCTTTGCTCCAAGCGAGCGTAATATATCACATATAAGTAAAACATCCTTGATTTTTGGTATATTTTCAAGTCTGCAGGTTCCATCAACAAGCAATGTAGCAGGCAAAACTGCAACAGCCGCATTTTTTGCTCCGCTTATGCAAACTTCTCCCATAAGTGGATTACCGCCGTGTATAACAAGCTTATCCAAGCATATTCACCCCTCATTTTCCCCAAAAAATGTATATAAATTTCGAATTCTTATCTTTGTAAAGCTTCTTTTTTTAACATAAAAATGCATAAAAATACAATCATAATTAATTATAACACTATTTATCTGAAAATGCAAAATTTTTTTTAATTTTTTTAAATTATTTTTCTTAAAATACAAAAAACGGAGAAAAACCCCAAAATAGAGCTTTTCTCCGTTCTTTATTTTATGTTTGTTTATGTTTTATATCTATGCTTTTTTCTCGCCGACAATTTTTTTAATCATCGGCGGAAGCGGAACCTCAAGCACAATCAGATTTTCAATTATGGACACAAGCTCGGTGTAGACATAATACGCCACCACGCCGTTTGCTATCACAAAATTATTATCTCCAAACAGCTTGCTTATCCCCGCGCTCAAAAGCGACACCGCCATCATAGCACATTTTTTAAAGCCGCCATCGCGCAGCTTCGAGCTTGACACCTGTCCTTCCTTTTTATATGCTTTGGCAAGTCCTGTTACCAAGTCGCACACCATCAAAATCCCAAGTGCATACCACAAAAGATTTGTGTTTACGCTAAACCCCTCAAAAAGTCCCGTAAGTTGTTCCATTTTTATCCCCTCCGTCAGATGATGTGTGCCAAAATCACAGCCCCTTGCACACATCAAAAAATTAATACTCTCCCATAAGCTTCATTCTGGCTGTTTCAGCTTCATACTTTTTGGTATCGGCATTTTGCTTGTCAATTTCATAATCAAGCTGCTTTATATCTGCATTTGTCTGTGCAGTCAGATAAGACGCTGCCGCATTTGATGCAGATGACGCCGCATTTTTGGATGCGATAACGTACTGCCAGTACTTTGTTCCGACAGGGATACCAAGTATTTGTGCCATCTGTTCGCTTACTACGCTGCCCGCCGATTTGAACAATTCATAAGCACGCTCAAACAAATCGCTCTGTTGTTCATTTAAAAGCTTCTGTTGTGTAATTGCGTTTTCAAATGCACGCTGCTCTTCTTTGGTTTCAAATTCGAGCATATCAAGCTTGTACTGAGCCGTTGTCATACCAACAGGTATACCGAGAATTTGCGACTGCTCCTCGTTTTGAACCACGCCCGTCGCCTTAAACGCATCAAGCGCATTTGAATAATCCTGAGTCCTGCTTTTTGACACAAGCTGCGCCTCAGCAATTCTGTCTTTATCAAGCTCTCGACGGTATTCTCTCTGTTCCTTTGCCTGCTCTATGCGCTCATCGGCAAGCTTTGTAAGTGCAGCATTATATTCTCCAAGCGCCTCACGTTCACCCTTCATATACTCACTCACAAGCGCATTTTGTGCATCATTCTGACCTTTATACAGATTATAAACGTCATTTTGATATGCCATATTCTGCGCCATACGGCTTGTTTCACCATAGCCGCTTGATGGTGCATTTGATATACCTCGTCCAAGCCCGTTTGCCGCAAGCATCTCTTCATTTCCGAACGCACTGCGTCTGTAAGCCGAATATACTCCCTTTCTCGCATCGTCATATGCCTGATTATTTGCCAAAGCCCCTGCATTGTAGGTTTGAAGATTTTTCTCACTCGCTTCGGCAAGCCTTTGTGCCGCGGCATCGCTTTTCGCCTGATACAAAGCATCAATATCCTTGCCAAATGCGCCCGAATATCTGTCTATATACTCCTGAGCGCTTTTGGTTACATTGTCGTTTCTGTACTTCTCATATTGAAGGTCTGAATCAATCTTTTTATTTCGCTCATTCAAAAGATATTTTACAACCTCGGGGCTTGCATAATCATCCATAGCCTGTTGTATCGACTTTGCAACGTCATTTTTGTCATAATCGTAATAGCCCATATTCACCCTCACCTTTCCTTTGTTTTTAATGTTTGTGTACTAATCACGCAAACGGATATATGTAAGCCCCTTGCGTGCGAGCCAATATAATCTTCCATCAGGATTTTTTCTCATTTCTTCCTCCATGCCGTCCGCATCAGTTACAATAGAGCGATAGCTTAAATCCCAGACTATATCGTGCACATCCTCGTACTCCTTCAAATCACGACGCACTTGCGCTTCGTGCGTGCGTATATACTGCACCATTTTGCGGCCAAGCCAATATAACCTCCCATCAGGCTCTGCCTTCATTTGCGCCGCCATCGCTTCGGTGTCAGTAACAATCCCCCGCTGTCCAAGCTCCCACACAATATCGTTTATGTCCGTATATTCTTTCACGCTCACTATCTCATTTTTAAACTCATTCCACATTACCTCATCCACAACAAACGGTGCAGGGCAACTTTTGTGCGTAACATCATAATGGCGTATTACATTATTTGCTGAAATACCATACTCACCCATAAGCCACTTTGTCAGCTCAATCGTTTTTTCAACTGTAACGTCATCAAAATACCAGTTACCGCTTGAGTCCTTATGACAGCACATCTCGATACCAATCGATGAGTCATTTCTACACGGATGATAATATATACCCGTTTCACTGCCACAGTGCCACGCACAATTTTCGGGCGCAACGCTTTGATATACCCTTCCATCTTCGCTTGCGTGTCCCACATAGTAGTGCGCACTTGTGCCCACGTCTGATGTAGAGTAGTATTTTACGTTATTAAGCGCACTGCCCGTTGCACCGACATAGTGAATTACAATGTATTTTATATTGTCGCGTCTGCCTTTTCTGTAGTTTGTGCTCTTGCAAGGATAGTCTTTGTTAATCTGCATCATAAATCACCTTCGCTCTGCTGGTTTTGTATAATGCTTTCGTATTCTGCATCTGTAATTTCTCTGAAACCGTTTTTGTCTATACCGTCTGCAAGATAAATTGTTTTGCCGTATACCTCACCATCTGTTAAAACTTTGCCCTCATCGGCGTATAAAATAATTCTTGTTTTCATATCCGCACCTCCTACATAAGTGATATAGTCCAATTAGGCTTTGCTTCTATAAGTGTAGCCCATTCTTCATCAGTAAACGCATTTGTTTTTGCCGTTGATGATAATGTAAGCGTTTGCTCTGTAACATCTGTATTAAGTCCGTTTATAATGCTTGTTAAACTTGCTTTTGTAAGATGTTCGCAGTCTGTAAAACCCATACTTAGTTTTATTGTATTCGGTACAAACTCAACATCTTCAAGAGCATTTGCAGCTGCAAACGATGACACTGCAGTCGTGCATTGTGATAAATCAAAAGCCCCATAAATAGAAATAAGTTTTCTTGCAATGTATGCAAAATATGAAATAGATGTCGGTTTTGGCTTAAAGTTTGTTATATCAAGGGTTTCCACCGGACATTCTCTTAACGTCTGAGCGTACGAAACCGTCCCCTCTTCTTCGCAAACAAGCGTTACATTTTTAATCCCTGTAGTACGCATTAACATAGCATTCATATCATCGGGTTTGTTAAGTACATTTAATACAAACTCAAATCCTTCGGGAAATACTTTTCCTTGCCATTGAAACCCTTTCACACTCATATAATACATTGGGTTTTTTGTTACATCCCCACCGCCTTGCGATTGTCCGTCTGCAAATCCTTTATCGTATACCTTCTGCTCATTTTCTGCTATTGTTGTAAGCTTTTCTGCTATACTCATTACGCATCACCACCCATCAACTCGTTTTGTATAGCAATTATGCTATCAAGAGCGGTTTCAATATCACCGACAGTTGTATTAACTTCCTCTTTTGTTGCATATTTAGAGCTAAATCTCACGCCTGTATCGTCATAATATGCTTTTACAGCTTCATTCACTTTAAACGCTTTCCAAGCACTCCAAACGGCATCGCTCCACGCGCCCGTGCTATAATCAAAGTCGTGATTTTTGCTCCTTATATAGATTTTCCCTGAAGGAAAAATCAGCATTTGAGAATATATGTGGTAGCTATCGCCCTCAGTATCGTTTGCCATACACAAAGCGTACATTTCAGAATTTACCCACTCGCTGTAATCTGTATCATTAAATTTTTCGCCATCCCATACACAATTAACGTCTGCGCCACCCGTTGTAACCCTACATACGCCGTCTGTAAAGTTGTCAAGTTCGGTATAGACGATACTTGGTATACCTTCATCCTTTGTCGCACAAGCATCAAGCGAAGCTTCAATCTTTTCAACAGTTTCTGTAACCTCATCCTTTGTTGCATAAGTGTCTGCTATAACGTTTCCTTTTGCGTCTTGTGTTGCCCTGTCTGCTATGTAAGCTTCATACGGTTTCACACTCTGCCACTTGCTCCACTCGCCGTATACCAAATTTCCATAGTTCTCGTCGTTTTCATCCCAAACATAGCGGTCATTTTTATACCTTGTATACATTTGCCCGCTTCCAAAAATCAGTGTTTGATAATAATCCCAGTTATCACCTTCATATTCACAGTGCGCTATGCAAAGGGCATAATTTTCAGACTCTATTGTATAAATTGAATCAAAAAAGCTTTCACCGTCAAAATATTTATCACCTTTTACCCTGCATACACCATCTGTAAAATTATCAAGCTCATCAGAGCTAATACTCGGTATATCGCCAAACTCGCTCCACGCGCCGTCTTTTCTTGCGTACAGTTTCCCGTCTTCAGGTGCGTTATATATTGGCTCTTCCGTTATTTTGTCAAGTATATCTTTATTGTCATGCGTATGCTGCTTTGACACATCAATATCTTTAAGCTCATCAATAATTCCGTTAACGCTTTGTTTAAGCTCATTTGCAGTG
Organism: Oscillospiraceae bacterium; assembly: GCA_015068725.1. Lineage (GTDB taxonomy): Bacteria > Bacillota > Clostridia > UBA1381 > UMGS1253 > Aphodoplasma. The sequence continues at coordinate 35,630 of SVKA01000002.1, forward strand.
TTTGAGTCAAACCACTCTTTAAGCTCTGATGCGCTCATTTGCGGCGTATCATCAAGCGCGCTCACGGGTTTTGAAAAGCTGTTTATTTTATAATCAGATAGTCCCATACTTATCTCTCCTTTACTTTACATATTTTCCGCTGCGATATTTTATCGCTGCTGCCAAAAAGCCGAATGGTTCTCCAGGCACGTCGTTTACAAACCGGAGTCCGAAAACATATACATTTTTTGCCTTGACGCCCGTAGAGAACACAAACGGAGCCTGTATGGTCCGGAAGGTAAAGCGCTCAAAATCCACATCGTCAAATGTAAATAAGTCGATATTTTCTCCCATTACCCAGTCGCGATAATCCTCGTTTGTATTGTAGTACACCTTCACGCTGCTTCTTTTGTGCGGCATACATGTTATGTAGCAGTTGCGTATTGTCTTATAGCTTGCATATTCACCAAGCGTTGTCGCGCCTATTTCCCACACAGCCTCAATCGCACGTGCATTGTCAACGCTGCCGTCAACCGCTACATTATCATAATACGCCAAAGGCTCGTCCTCTGACATAAAACGATATATTGCGCCTCCATCCGAGCCAAAATACATTGTACTATCCCTTACCCATACACATCTTACCTTCGGAAGAGAGTCAAAATAAAACCACTCAAAGCCGCTTTCAGCATCGCATACATACGCGCAGTTATCAAGGAATACATAATATCTTTTGCCCATACTTGCACATACTGCGTTTTCAAGGTCTTTATGCTTCAAGAGTCTTCCGTTTATACGATGTGATACGCACGATGTATTGTTTTGGTTTTCGACGTTTGTACCGCTTATTGCAAAAACGCCGTCACGTCCAAGATACAGAGGCACACCGCCTATACTTTTAAACGAGCTTGTATTTACTGCGCCGTAGGATATATTGCCCTGTTTAACTGTAAATAGCGCTGTTGTATTTCCGTTTTCGTCGTTTGTGAGCGAAAATGTACGAAGATATTGTGCGCTGTCCTTGCCGACGCCGTCTTTTACGATAATCAAATTGCCGTAAAGCTTGTGATAGCCGACTATTGCCGACTCCTCTGCGCCCACATCGGTATATCCAAGGTCCGAAAAATATGTCGCATCAAAAAGTCCGCTCGAAAAATCACGCGAAGGGTATTTTTCATTACCGCTCACAAATACACGCGTGTCCGTCGAGCCACCGTAAAGCGCATATATACTGCACTTGTCTATCACATCGCAGTCCACATCCGCAACATATTCGACGCATACCGTTGTACCGCTTTTGCCAATGCCTTCAACACCTTCAACATCCGACGTTGGCATAGAAATTTCAAAACACGAATTGTTGCCGCGCCATGTTCGAAAACACGCAATTAATGAATTTGCACCATCACGATAATTGTGAAGAAGTTCTCCATTTACCCACACACGTGTTGCATGCGTACTTTTTCCTACAAAAAAAGCATACGCCGTCGCTCCCGGTCTAAAATAATCACCCGTAAACAAAAACTCTGCTTTGCGCAGTCTTGACGCAAGGTTTACAGCTTCTAAAACCTCGCCCGTATAGCCGTTATACTCACTTGTCGTATTACCATCTTCATCAAGCGGAGCACCGCCGCCTGACCACGCTATAGCAACAGGCATTCTGTTTATAACGACAGTAGGCACATACACAAAATTATCATACTGCACAATAACATATGGTGTGCCATAGTGTGCCTTCTCAACCTGATATGAATTTCGTCTAAGTTCGATATATAACCCTTTTTCATCTGTACCGACCGAATAATTTTCTTCGTTTACGCGAAAATGACCGTCGCTTCCCGGCATATACAAGGATGCAATGCGCACATCATTTGCAAACTCAGGCTTTGCGACATACATTTTGTCTTTGCTGTTAAACCCATACCCATCAGACGCAAACTCAATCTTTTTATAGCTGCTTTTTGCGTTATATCCAAAGCTTTCACCGCCAAACTGAGTCTTTGTGCGTCCGCTTATTATTGTGGGTGCATCCTCTTCGGTGCTGCCTGTGCTCGCTTCATTTACAAAGCCGTAACACAAAGAGCCGCTAAAATCGTCATAACCGATTTTTATATACCTTGCGCCGATTATATAAAGAGCGCTGTCAAACATAAATCCGCGGCTTTTTTTATCAAGAAGCCCTGTAAGCAGTTCATCACCAAGTGTAAAGCTGCCATCATCGCCGACGTCTATTTTATACAGACTCGTACCAATATGGGCAAAGTGGTATGTATTAGAATCGGCGGCGCATACGTACTCAAAAATTCCGTTTACGTTTCCCTGCGCTTCAAGCACGCGGCGATAACCTGTACGCTTTTCTACATATCCGTTTTTATTTACAAGCATATTTTTTGCCTCGGGCGAGCGCTTTGGTGAGAGTTTTGACGGCTCGCTTGTAAAGTCTACACCTACAAACTCATCTGCAGTATATATCTTTTCGGGAACAGACGAACCAAATTTTAATGCCATATCTACGCACCCCCCTTAGTAATGATTTTTGATATCTTCAAAGCTTGCAACCATATGCTTTCTTTTAAGCATTTCAAACTCTGCGCCCATCGCATTTGACATAGGTTTATCATCATCTGCACACAAAAGCGAGGCAAGTCCGTATGCCATACATTCCGAGACAAAGCCCTCATCGTAACATATTTCATCCTCAAGCTTCTCAATGACCTGTGCCTTCTCAAGCAGCTTTATTTGCTTTGAATCACGCAGCGAATTTTCTATAGAAAAGCATTGTGCCAAAAGCTGATTGATAAGAGGTTTTGCATTTTTCTTAAATTTTCCTGAGCGACTTTCATCTTCGTTTAAAAGTGCCATCGCGCGCGAAAAAATTTCTGCTGCCTTCAAATTTTATCACCCCAATCATTTATTTTGCGGGACGAAGAAACACCTCCCCGCCCCGCATATATACCCAATACTATCTGTTACTTTATTTTACGCCTGTGCCTCGCAAACCGCTGATGCAAATGTGTCATCACTCTTTGCAAACGCTTTTATAACCTGACCTGCCTCAAGTGTTACAACAGAAGAATACTTTTGAGCATTTTCGCTGTAACGCGGGTCTGTGCCATCAACTGTGTAGTAAATGTCTGCACCATCTTCATTTGAAATAGTTGCAACAAATCCATCTACATTGATTGTCGGTGCCTGCGTTACTCTCTCATCAGAAACCGCCGCATAAACACCCATACATCTCGCGCCGATTACAAACGCATCGTAGTTATTTCTTCCTTCAAGAAGTGCACCGCTGATGCCCGGCGGGTCCTGATGAACCTTTGCATCACGAATTTTGTAAGGAAGTATTACCGCATCCTTATGTGCAAGAAGGAAGTATACACCCTCAGGCAAATAGCTTGAAGGAACTTTAACGATTTTTGCGCCGAACACATCGCCAACTATTCCTTTTGCCAAAGCCTTTTCGCCAAGAGATTCAATACCCAAAAATTCCGCCGACTGACGAATAAGGCTGTACATCTCACCTGTAACGTACAAATAACGGTTTTCCTGTGGAACACACGCATCGTCAAGCACCTTACATGCATTACCTATATCAGCTATAATTGTCGCCTTTGTCGGCTTTTCAATACCCTCAACAGTTCCTGCAAGTGCACAATAACGCGAAAGTGCATACTTGTCCACCATCGGAACAACCTTTTCGTTTGTCTGAAGCTTAAGCATCTTGCCCGCATTTTTAACAAGCATCTGCTCGTTGTTGTTACCTTTATCGATGATAATTGAGTAACTCTTATCCTGTGTCATTGTAAGCTCCTGAACAGTATCACCCATCTCAACAGGTGTACCGAAACGGCTTGTACCCGAGCGTGTATAATCTACGGGTTCAACCGTCTGCGGAGTATAAATTTTAATTGTTTTAACACCGCTAAAATCCCATTCTTTTGATGTCTTATCTGCTACAAGAGAGCCTACGGTATACATACTTGCTATCTTGTCAGAATATTTTGCTGCCAAATTAATTGCCATAAAAAATCATCCTTTCTTTTTTGTCTTGTGTCCTATCACCACTTTGCGTCTTAGCCAAAAAGTCCCTCCAAAAATGAATCAGGCACATTTTGGGCCGCACTTGAAATGGCGCTTCCAACACTTCTCAGACTCGCATTTTCATTTTGTTTTTGCATCATTACTTCGCGTTTTAGCTTTTCATTTTCATAAAGCGCATACGCAGTGCAAAGGTCTGTGCCATTATGAAACTTATGCCACACCTCATCTGGAATATCCTCGGGCAAAACATTTGGATAAGCTTTTGCAAAATCGTAAAATGGTTTTTTCTTTTCTGCCAAAAGCCTTTCACCTTCAAGCTTGTCCTCCAAATCCGTTACATAAAGCGCTTCACGCTCGCCTATACCGCGCCCCATAAGGTCTTCGACTCTTGAGCGCTTATCACGAAGTTTCTGCTGTGACAAGTACGCCTTAGAGCTTAGTCCGCTCTGTCTTGCATCGCGCAAAAGCTCACGCGCGCCGGGCTGTGCGCGCAAAATATCGTACTCATTTTTGACATGGTCATAGTTAAGTCCCTTCTGAGCATTGGTTTTAAGCTCCTCAAGGTCTAAAAACATTTCCTTGCCGTTATAAACCACCCTGTAGCGTCCGGACTCGTCTTCGCGCGTTTGATTGTCGCGCTCATCTTTGCCAAAATCGGCAAAAACATCTTCCTCGTCATTACAATTACAAGTGTTGTTTTCCTCCTCTTTCTCAAGAGAATCAAAAATCTCTTCATAATTGTTTTCGTCCGCTGTATTTAAAGTTGTTTCGGTCTGATTGGTTGTATCAAACATATAAAAACACTCCTTTAACAAAATTATTTTTTATTGCATTGCCGCCATATCGGCAGCGCTTTTTTGTTTATCCATTCTTATCGCCTGAATAATTTTTTGCTTATTTTTTATGTACGCATCAGGTATCGAATTAAGATAAAGTTCTGCATCCTTTATGATGCCGCTCGCATACAAATTGTCCGCAGTCTGTACCTGCATAATTTCTGACCAGTATGCGCTCGCACCCACATTGACATTAAGATTTAAATCATAATCATTAAGCGATGCAAAATCAAAGCTTATGATATTGCCATCCTCATCATTTACCTCGCGCACACCATAATACGCTCTCATAATATCTACAAATATGCGTATATAATCCTCAACGAACTGATAAAACGACTGACGTATAAGCTCAAGCGGAGCGTTGCTCGCCTTTTGAAGCGCAATAATTGCCGCCGCATTATCAGGACGTACATTTCCAAGTGCTGCATCAGATGCACCCATATACTCTTTTGTATATACCATCGTCTTTTCAACAAGCTCCATTACCGATCCGCTCATATCGGGCATTTTAAACGCCGTAGCCACAGCATCATTAACGCCGCCCTCAATTTTTACAGCCTCGCCTATTCTGTTGCTAAAGCCGTTCGGAAAACGGTTTTTATCATATATAAGCTTTGGAAAAGCCATCTTCTTTACATAGTCCATTCCCATTGCATAGCACTTGTTTACAAAAATCTGATTTGGCAAAAGCTCCGTAACAGCCGCCTGACCGTGATAACTGTTTTTCACGCTTTCCCAGTTCATAAATGCCACAGGATAAAGACTAAGAAATGTATCAAACGGCTGCTTTATAAATACATCTTTTGTAGATTTAGAGCAATACACACTCCCGTTTTCCTTCCAGAAACGAATAAGCACAGTTACGCAGTCATCACGCTCATCATCAAGCTCACTTTCACTGTCAGGCTTGATTTGCGAAATGATTTTCTCATCAATGCCATTTTTTCTTGCCTCACTTATAACCTCATCAAGCTTTTTTCGAAGCGCCAGAATGATATGTCCCTGCGACTGCACATCGCTTGATGCAGTATTGTCAAAAATCACATTTGTATTGTCAATTACCTCAATGTCTATGAGTCCCTTTGCAATCTGTCCCGTTTTCTTTGACGGATTAAAATACGCATATATACACGCATCACCATCGACACACGCATTACGAAGCGCGCGTCTGTTCTTTTGCTTGGCACGGCTGTATTCAATTGCCCTTTCGATTTCTCCCGAAACAATCTTCATAGCCGCAGCGGCACCGTCTTTTTTTGTAAACGTCGTCGCGCTCGCCGAAATATCATCTGACACAATCTGAGAAATAAACATATTGCATACACGCTTTAATATGTTAAATACTGGTTTGTCGAGATCCGGTGCGTCGACACCTTCCCACTGATTTCCTATAAAAAAGTTTTCATTTTTTCGCACTTTCTCATAAAGCTCTATGCTTTGATTGTACGACACGCCCTTCTGATATTCGTTATAAATCCCTTCGGGCGTAAGCTTTGTTTTTGAGTTCACCATACATCACCTCCCATAATTTTCGGCTTTTCAAATTTCAGCCTTGCTTTCGTTTTCTACGCCATAACTTAATAAATTCTGCCACTGACGCATAAGCTGACTCTCGCTTTTTGCCAAGGTACTTTCATCATCACTTGCCACAATATTGATGCTTTCCTTTTGCTTTTTAAATGTAGCAATCTCACCTTTTGCCAAAAGCGTCAGACAAACACCCAAAACAGTTCCCAAAAGCGCAAATATACCGCACTGCATACAACCTCACCCCCTTTATCAAACTCAAACACCAAACTCAAGAAAACTCTCATACCCTTCGCTTTGCTCACTCATTTGTCCCCCGCCTTTAGATGACGATGCCTTCGAGCATATAAAACACCTGAGTGCATCAGGCGCATGCGTAAGCTCGTGTGGCTCATTTGCAACATCATTCGGATTTTTCTCATCAAACCGAAGCGACGGAAGAGTGCGAATAAGGTTTACACAATTTTCAAATATGACAAGCTTTGCCGTAGTTATACCCTGCTCATCACTATACGGTTTTAGCCACTCTTTCATTTCATACCAGCCTTGGACTCGGTTATTATTCGATTTATAAAAATAAAGTCCGTTTTCCAAAAATATATCAGCCGCACTTTTGCCCGTTTCCTGACGCCTGTTCCACATATCAGGCGGCGCAAAACGCATCAGGATTTCATCATCACCGTTTACAGTATGTATTCTTTTCGCCGCATCTGATATAATAAGTCCCTTTTCATAAAGCTCCTTATACACATACGCCTTGCCATTATCATCAAGCGCAATCCATAAACACGCAAGCATATCAAGACCATAATCTATTGATATAAACCTTCTCCAATGCGAAGGTATCACAAACGGCTTTATCACATGAACATCACGATTAAATTCATCAAAATACTGTCCGTCAAATACGTCCCAGTTTCCATCAAGCATCGCCATTCTCCTTGCCTTTGGCAGATTTTCCAAAGCTTTTACATAACCCGGCGAATACTTTAATAAGTAATCATTGTCATATACAAGCGACTTTATAAATCTGTAATCGCCCTCCTCTTCACTTTGGCGATAATTTCTGTCTATAAACAATCTCTTTACCCATCCATGCCCAACTCCGCCCGGATTACACGTAAGGTACATTCTCGGCTCAAAATCCGTCTTACACAAACCGCTCGAGCGATTTGACTCCGTGAGCGCCTGATACTGAAACTCACTAAACTGTGTAGCTTCCTCCATAAAAATAACATCATACCCTTGTCCCTGATACTGCAAAACATCATCCTCGGAGCTGCAATATCCAAGCACAATTCTGCTTTCGTTTGCAAATACAAATTCCCTTGTTGATGATTTATAAACTGCCGCATTTTTCAATAGCTTTTTTAAAGGATATATATGATTTTCACGAAGAGAAGAGAGCGTTCTTCTCAAAAACAAAATCTGTATTCCGCTATGTGCAAGCGCAAGCATAACTGCTTTTGTACGCGCCGCCCAGCTCTTTCCACCGCCTCTTGCACCGCCATAAGCCACAAATCTTTCCTTTGCGCAAAAAAATTCTTCTTGCTTTGCAAGTGGCTTTCCAAGCTTTAAACAGCTTTTTTTATTTGCTACTTCGCCCATTGTTTCACCCTCTCATCAAGCGTTACCAAAAGCTCATTTTGTCCCTCGCCCATTTTTTCGCCTCCGCACGAAAGCCGCTTGATAATCTCAGTTACAAGCGATAAAACCTCGCTCGTATCCATCACGCTCTCACGTTTTAGTGTTTCAATAAGCGACTTTACCTGCGCACTTTTAAGCTCATCATCCTCATCAATAGCGCATATCGCCTCTCGTATTTTTTTATCGTACTTTTTTGCAAAGCGCAGCCTGTCAAGAATTAAAAGCATACCGTTTTTTACAATTTCCTTGCCCTTTAGCGCAAAAACATTTTCTACATTTCTTATCGCATCCTCACAAACCATCTCATCTTTTTTGTTTGGCATAAACTCATCACCGCCTCCCATATAACCATTTCTAAGTATTTTTTACAGATATCTATGAAAGTTTTTAAGCACATAATCAAATTCACAATCGCAGCAGACCGTTTCTCCGTAAAAATCATAAAAATCTTCTCCTGCATAAACGCCTCTGCCGCACACACTGCATCTTTTATGAAAATCATCACGCACCACATCGCGATATCCGCTTTTTAAACAATTTTCAATTCTATAATCAAGCTCCACGCCCCCTCACCTCCGATACTTTCACATCATTTTTCGCCTGCATAATCTCCTTATTTGTGCGGCGTCTTCGCGTGTGTTTTCTGTTTTGCTCAAAATTCGGACAACTCATAACATCATAAGTAACAAAGTCCGCACACCTGACCTTTTTAGCATCCCAACCCTTTACCGGTCTTAACCTAAAAAGCCAACTACACTCATCCGCTCCCTTTTTACAATCAATACAAATACTCATTTTCCCACCCCATTCTCAAATGTCTCGTAGTTTTTATTTTTCGCAAAAATGCGACTTTTTTAGCATAAAAAATGGGAATAATTCCCTCATCTGCAAATTATTATACAACAAAGTCGCATTTTTGTCAATACTTAAAATAAATTTTATAAAAAATATTGCATTTGTGCGACTAATGTGTTATTATATACTTGTGTTCCACTTTCACAAACCAAAAATCAGGAGGAGATTTTAATGAATGCCGGTCAAAAAATAAAACAAATGCGAAAACAATTTGGAATAGGTGCCGAAGTTTTGGCAGAGAATGCAGGTATAACAAAATCGACACTATACCGATACGAAAAAGGAGAAATCGAAAAAATACCAATGGCAGTATTGGAAAAGGTCGCAAAAACATTAGGATGCAGTGTGCTAGCATTTACAGACCTTGCCGACAACACCCCATCAGAGCGTGATGTGATATATATCCCTGTCGTAGGACGTGTAAGCGCCGGCATAGGCAACCTTGCCGAGCAGTATCACGAATGCTACGAAAGTGCCTCCGCCTCATCAATAAGTGCTGATGCGAGCTATATTTATCTGCGCGTAACGGGCGACAGTATGTACCCCGTTTTTATGGAAAACGACCTTGTCTTAGTACAAGCGCAAAATCAGGTTGACAGTGGAAGCTACGCAGTTGTTATAATCGACGAATGCGACGGCGTTATAAAGAAAGTAATTATCGAAGAGGATTATATCGAGCTTGTATCAATAAATCCGATGTATCCGCCAAGACGCTTTGAAGGAAGCGATATGAGCCGCATCAAAATATGCGGTCTTGTAAAGGAAATAAAGAGAAAATTCTGACAAACAACAATTTTCTTTTCTATAATATTGTATTTACGTTGACAATTATAACATTTTAATGATATAATACATAAGATTTACTTACATATGAAAGGATGTTTTAAAAAATGTTAATGAGTCGTCTTTTGGGTGAGCGTTTCAAGGAAAAACCTGCTGACGCTGCAATGCCCAGTCATATATTTTTACTTCGCGGAGGTTATATGCGTCAGGTTGCAAACGGCATATTCTCGCTTTTGCCGCCTGCAAAGAAAATAGTAGACAAAATTGAAAATATTATCCGCGAGGAAATGGACGCAATCGACGGACAAGAGGTATTGATGCCTGTTGTTTTGCCCGCTGACCTCTGGAAAGAATCAGGCAGATGGGAAAGCGTTGGAAGCGAGCTTATGCGTATAAAGGACCGTGCAGGAATGGATATGCTTTTGGGCATGACACACGAAGAGGCTGCCGTTCACCTTTCGCGCAGCGAAGCTTTATCATATACAAAGTATCCATTTATGATATACCAGATACAGACAAAATTCCGCGACGAACCAAGAAGCCGCGGCGGACTTATTCGCGTGCGCGAATTTACAATGAAGGATGCGTATTCGTTCCATACATCACAAGAGGACCTTGAAGCGTACTATATGCGCTGCCATGAGGCGTATGAGAAAATCTATGCGCGCGCAGGACTCAAGAACGTAATTTCCGTATTCTCCGATACAGGTATGATGGGCGGAAGCGCAGCTCACGAATTTATGCTTCTAAATGAATTTGGCGAGGATTCGCTCGTAATATGCAAAGAGTGCGGATACAGTGCCAATATGGAAATTGCCAAAAGCATACATAAAAACAGAGGCAAGGCAGCAAGCACGATTGAAGAGGTATATACTCCCGATATGAAGGATATCGATGCAATCGCCAAAAAGTTTAATACAGACGCTTCAAACACAATAAAGGCAACTGTATTTGCAACAGATAACTCGACAAAACCGCTTGTTGTATTTATTCGCGGTGACCTCGAAGTAAACGAAGCAAAATTAAAGCGTGTAATCGGCTCAAATGTATATCCATATACAGATTACGAAAACACCGATATAAACTTTGGCTTCATCGGACCATACAATCTTACAAGCGATTGTGATGTGCTCTATGATGAATCACTTCGTGATGAAAACGACCTTATATGCGGTGCAAACAAAGATAATTATCACCTCTCAGGTGTATGTATGGCGCGTGATGTAAAACCCGAAAGCTACGTTGACGTTTCAAAAGTGCTTGACGGCGGCATCTGCCCCAAGTGCGGAAAACCGATTTCGCTCACACGCGGTATAGAGGTTGGTAACATCTTCCAGCTTGGCACAAAATATTCAAAGAGTATGAATATGGAATATGTTGATGCAAACGGCGAGCGCCAGACACCAATAATGGGCTGTTACGGAATAGGCGTTGGAAGACTTTTGGCAAGTATAATAGAAGACAACCACGATGACTACGGTCCTATCTGGCCAATGAGCGTCGCTCCGTGGCAGGTGCACATCTGCTCGCTCAACAATCAAAATGAAGATGTAAAATCGCAGGCAGAAAAAATCTATAAAGAGCTTTTAGACAATAACCTCACCGTTGTACTTGATGACCGCAAAGCCGCTCCCGGAATTCAGTTTGCAGACGCAGACCTTCTCGGAATTCCCGTACGAGTTGTTGTAAGTCAGCGCGGACTTGCAAATGGCGAAATCGAAATTTCAACACGTGATAAGAGCATAAAAATGAGCGTAGCAAAAGAAACTGCAGCAGATGAAGTTATAAAGCTTGTTAAAAGCATGATGTAATAAAATTTTCAAAAGGTGTTATCTTGGTCGGATAACACCTTTTTTATGCCTATCTTATCAATCACAAAAAATTTTTCACCTCATATAATAAATACATCTCATAGTTTTATTATTTTATACATATAATATATGACCAGGGAAGGTGAAAAAAAGTGGAGCACAAAGACAATTATTATTCTTATTGCTATTGGCTGAAACAAGCTGATAATGACAAGCATCAGGCAAGCGTCATAAAAGACATAGACGACCTGATTTTTGAAGATGAAAATATTAAAACTCACTCCGAAAGATAGCTCATAATAAAAGACAGCCAGGTGCTGTTTTTTTGTTTTCTAAAAAAAATAAAAATTATACTGTAATTTTCATTTTATATATGTTATAATTATAGTATCTAACTTTTATTTTTTATAACGAAGGGGAATAAAATGGCTTATACACACGATGATGGCGTATTTTTGGAGGAGAGCTTTCTTTTGGAAATTATGCCCGGAATTAAGGCAGAGCATATAAAAATATATATATTTGCAAAATACCTTGCTCAGAAAAACGGCGGCAAAACTGATTTGCACTCACTTGCCGATGCGCTCACGCTTGATATATCGTGCGTTCGTGAGGCCGTGCATTCTCTTGCCAGCATGGGTATAATTCTTCTTGGTGCAAACGGCATAATCTCTTTGCCCGATAAAAATAAAAAAACACCCCCGTATACTGATGAAAGAAAATCATATATGTCCGGAGAGGTAAGCACTATAATCGCATCTGACAAAGAGCTTTCCGATATGCTTTCTCTTGCGCAAAAAATACTTGGAAGACTTTTATCATATCAGGCAATCGAAAAGCTGTACGGACTATACGACTGGCTCGGTATGTCGCCCGAGCTTATACTCAGACTTCTTGAATACTGTGTCGAGCTTGGCAAAAAGGATATCCGCTACATCGAAAAGGTGGCGATATCCTGGAACGAAATGGGTATATCAAGTATAAACGATGCCGAAAGCTACATACAAAAACAAAATTATAAAAGAACATATCAGTACAGTATTCAAAAGCTTTTTGGAATTGATACAAGAAGTCTTACGCCAAGCGAGCAAAAATATATAGATTCGTGGTATGCACTTGGTATATCAAAAGAGCTTGCAGCCTTTGCATACGATTACGCCGTATCAAAAACGGGTAAGCTTGCGATGGCATACATAAACAAGGTGCTTGTATCGTGGCACGAAACAGGAATAAAAACCGCATCACAGGCACAGGAAAGTATAAAAAACTTTGTAGGGCAAAATCCGCAGACAAAAACACCCGCTACACCAACCGGCAAGCTTGGTGTATACAACTCCGGCAGATACAACTACGATGAAATCGACGCTCTTGCGCGCAAAAAACTAAAAGAGCGACTCGGAAAGGAATAGAGAATATATGGCATACGAACAGGAAATCTATAAAAAAATTCAGGAAGAATACGAATCGCTTAGGCTTACGCAATTAGCCGAGCAAAAAGAGCGTCTTTTTGAGGTATACGAAAAGTGCAGCAAAGTAAAAGAAATAGATGAAGAGATCACCCGTGTCGGGTCAAGTGCCGCACTTGAAATATTAAAAAACCCTCAAAACGCTGAGCAAATATCTTGCGATTTAAAAGAAAATATGAATATGCTTTCCGAGCTTCGTGCACGCGAGCTTGCAAATGCAGGCTTTGACAAAGACTATACAGATGTACGCTATCGCTGCAATATCTGTAAGGACACAGGATACACAGATGGAAAAATGTGTGAATGTTTCAGTACAAGACTGAAAAGAGAGGAATACAAAAAATCAAATTTGTTCAGGCTTTTTGAAACACAAAGCTTTGACAAATTTGATATAAACCTTTTTGACGATGAAATCGATAAAAAGGCAGGTATATCACAAAAAGAAGCAATGAATGAGGCGTTATCTATCTGCAAAAGCTTTGCAGACAATTTTGCCTCCTCGCGCGACAGTCTGTTCTTCTATGGCGGAGTCGGTCTTGGCAAAACTTTTTTATCAACATGCATAGCCAAACAACTCATAGATGATGGATACAGCGTAATATATCACAGCAGCGCCAAGCTGTTTTCGTATTATTCAGACTATATGTTTGGCAGAAGCACTCCCGAGGAAGGCAGACGCGAGCTTGATAAAATGCGTGAGTGCGACCTTCTTATAATCGACGATTTGGGAAGCGAAGCAACTAATGCACAATCCGTTTCGTTTTTGTTCGAGCTTGTCAATGACCGCTTGCTTCTTGGCAAAAAAATGGTTATAAGCACAAATTATTCTATAAGCGAAATCGCAAAAGTATATTCAGAGCGTCTTCACTCTCGCATACTTGAACACTTTATACCGGTACGCTTTTTTGGAAGCGATGTAAGACTAAAAAAAATGTTTAAATAAAAAGGAGAATATAATTATGAAACTGGGACTAAGCTGCGAGAAAGTGGTTTCACTCTACGGATTTGAAACAGGCCTTAAAATGATTAAAGATAGTGGCTTTGATGCTGTTGACATTGAGCTATGTCAATACCGCCGTGAAGAAAACAGCATTTTCTATAAATCGGAAGATGAATTTATATCATATTTTCATAATATAAAGAAAATATGCGATGATTTAGAACTTGAAATTTCACAGACTCACGGAGCGCTCGTAACATGTATCCCCGATGAAAATGAAAGTGCCAAAATCAAATGGGAAGCAGACCTTGAGCTCAAAGCATCAAAAATTCTCGGTTCTCCTTATTGCGTATTTCATAATGTTCAGTACAGACACTGGGAAAACATTTCTATGTCGGACGAAACGATGCTTTCGGAAAACAAAAAATTCTTTCAGGACTTTTTATCACCGCTTTGTGAAAAATACGGCGTTGGTTTTTCTCTTGAAACTCATGGCAAAAGCATGATTTCAACAGGTGCCGTTGTTGATTTTGTGGGCAACGCAAATAATTTCAGAAAAAGTTTTGACAGTATAGAAAGTAATTATAAATCATTCTGTCTGGACACAGGACATGCCAACGAAGCTTATTTTTATGGCGGAACAGATGTTATCGAAACAATAAAAACACTTGGAAAAGACATAAAAACGCTCCATCTTCATGACAATCAGGGAGTCTATGACAGCCATCTTATGCCTCTTATAGGTGCCAATAGAGGCGCAATAAAATGGGATGAAGTTTTTGATACACTGGCAGAAGTCGGCTATAAGGGAGTCTATAATTGGGAGCTTAACTTGCGCTATTATGGAAATTATCTTGATAAAGCCGTGGAATTTATGGGCGGTTTTTTAAGACACTTTACAGAAAACAAAGGAAGAATAGTTTAAAAACATTTAAAGGTCACCTGGTACAAGGTGACCTTTTATTATCATCTTCTTCTCTTTTTTGCTCCGCTGTTTATCCCAAAAATTCCACCAATCATTCCCACAAGCGTTCCTATAAGCATCATAACAAGTGTCTTTAGCGAAAAATTAAATTCTTTTATTGCCGCAAGAGCACTTATATATAAAATAACATAATATGCAAGCCCACATATGCCTCCCCACAGCCAGCCTTTTTGCCCTACAATCCTTGCACTGACATACGAGCCGGCAAATACTGATATCATACTTATGCACACAGCAATCGCCGACACTATGTTTTCGTCAACTGCCAAAAACATCAAAATAAATGCAAAAACCACAAAGGCTAAAAAGCTTATAGCAAGTGAAATAAGCACCCCTTTAAAAATCCCTCTGCCCCAGCTTTTGTCATTTTCGGTATTAACAGCCATTGTATTTTTTACCATTTTACCAATCCCTCCATCACAAACAAAAAAAATGCCTTAAACAGCGTATGTTATACACTATTCAAGACATTTTATTTTTATTCGGGAAAATACATAAATAATGAAGAAAAAAACTTATTAGTTTTCCTCTGATGCGTTTTCTGCATCTTCCGATGCTTCAACAGGCTCGTCAATCGCTTTTGTATTTTCAGCTTTTTTCACAACATCACGAATTGCCCATTTTGCAAAACGCATTGTTGAGCGCTCGCTCGGGTTTCCAACCATACCTGTTACAAGGATAATTTCATCATCCTTAACCTTTGTAATTTTACCCATAATTCCGCCGATAGTTGTAACAACATCACCAACACCCAAAGCAGCAATCATCTCTTTTGTCTGCTTTTCCTTTTTCTTCTGAGGACGAATGAGCAAAAAATACATAATCGCAAACATAATAACAAGCATCAAAATGCTCGACATACCTGCAGCTCCGCCGCCCTGAACCGCTGCACCTTCTGCAGCCTGTGCAATAATACCAAACATAACATTCTCCATTCCGCCGCTCTACACGGCACATATTTAATATGATAAGTATTATACCCTATTTTTCCTGTTTTTGCAAGTATAATTTATAAAATTTACAATATCGCAAAAAAAGACATAAAAACACTTATTATTTGTTCTCATTTTCATTGACACACCTTGCAGATTATGATAAAATTAATGAAAATGAGGAGGTTGTGAATTGAAGAGTTTATGGCGCACAATTATAATGTCCGTTATCGCATGTCTGTTGTCGTGTAATATTGCATTTGCGGTCAATTATACATACTTTGATATTATAGAAACAAACTACCCTTCGGACAGTATCGTTTCCGATACGGTTAGCTATGTAAACAAGGTATATTATATGAGCGGTTCTGACGGCTTGTTCTATTCTCACGATGCAAAATCATGGCATTTTATAGATGGCTCGCGCGGCGCGCGTATCATTTCGGACAAAAAAGCTTCTTCCGATTTTCTAATCGTTTTTTACGAAGGATACCTTGTCAAATCATATGATGGTGCAAATTTTGAATTACTTTATAAGTTTGCTCCCGATACCGTAATACATTTTCAAAGTGGAATATATACCGCATACGAAAAAGCAAACAAAAATGACAAAGGTGCAAATGTGTATTGCTCGCTTGATGCAAAAAACTGGACAAATCTTACCGATTACAAGGTTTTGGACGGACAATTTACTATTGACCAATACAACAACATGTATATTGTAAATGGTCTTAACACTGAAAACGGCATTAAATCCGCAATACTCACACCTGATTCTGATACATATCTTTTGCCATACGATTACGTTTCGTATGACGTCGCAAAAAAAATATATACAGCAATAAAAAGCGAAAATAACGAAATAAAGCTATATTACTCATATTTGCCGGATAGAGATTATATCGCATTATCCCTTCCTAATGCAAAACCGACACTTGCATCATATTACAACGGCAGTTTTTATATTGCTACTGTATATGACGACAACTTTTTTGACGTGTATAAATGTGAAGATACACTAAACTGGGAATTTTCGGACACGTTTTATATGCCACTGTATAAAACAACTGATACAGATAAAAATTTAATCGAAACATATCTGTGGCACAATTGTTCAATTAATACAGTAGGTGTATCAATTTTAAAAACGGATAAAACCAACACAACGCAAAATTCAAGCGTTATTTTATCAGATGGATTAAAGCTTAATATATACGGCTCTGTTTTTGGGATTGCATCTGATAAAAGACCTGTGAATCTTATCAGCACAGATGCAATAAACTGGCATCAGGCAGACAACGCTACTGCGTTTTCTATTTTAAACAATTATTCTCTCAGGGGCGGTTTTATGTTTGTTGACAGAACAAACAACCATACCGTTCTTTCACCAAAAGGCAACCCCGAAGAAAACCTTGAAAATAAAGGCATCGAGGTCAGAGTAGACGGCCACTACATCGCGTTCGACAGCGAACCGACAATAATAAACGACCGCACACTTGTGCCTATACGTGCAATCGCAGAGGCGCTTGGCGCAACCGTTGGCTTTGACGATGCAACAAAAACTATAACCATATCAAAAAACGGCAATACAATAACAATGACAGTCGGCGCCGACAGCGCACACATTACATATTATGACGGAGCCGAATATGATGCTACTCTCGATTGCCCCTCAATGATAATAAACGACCGCACACTCGTGCCTGTTCGTTTTATCAGTGAAGCATTTAATAAAACAGTAGAGTGGCAGGCAGATACAAAAACAGTCTGGATAACAAGTAAATAATCAAAGCAGCGCTTTGATAAATATAAAGGAGTGACATAGTCATGGATATTTTAGTAACAATGCCCACAAAAAGCGCACATTTCCCCACATTCTTTTACCCGGAAACAATCGAAAGAATGAAGAAAATGGGAAACGTTGTCTTCAACGAAAGCGACAAACAGTTTACACACGAAGAGCTTTGTGAACACATCAAAGGCAAAGACGTAGTTATGACAGGATGGGGTTCACCTTGCGTAGACGAGGACGTTCTCAAGCATGCCGACAAATTAAAGTACTTTGCGCACACCGCAGGCTCAGTAACGAACTTCCTTTGTGAAGAGGTTTACAATCGCGGTATAAAGGTGCTTGGTGGCAACGAATTCTTTGCAGAATCAGTTGCAGAATCATGCCTTGCATATATGCTTTCATCGCTTCGTATGATTCCGTTCCACGCTCACAATGTTTCGTATAACAGAGGCTGGCGCGATCCTAGCGAAACACGTTCAGAAGGTCTTTATGATAAGACGGTCGGAATTGTAAGCTTTGGTGCAATTTCAAGATATCTTATAAAGCTTTTAAAACCGTTCCACGTTAAAATCAAGCTTTATTCAAGAAAAGCACTTCCCCAGGATTATCTTGATGAAAATAACATCGAGCAGGTTTCACTTGAAGATGTATTCAGACTCAGTGATATCGTTTCAATCCAGACAGCACAAAATCCTCAGACAGTTGGTATGATTAAGGCTGAGCACTTTGCTCTTATGAAGGATGACGCGCTCTTTATAAATACAGCAAGAGGTTCTGTTGTTGACGAAGAGGCTCTTCTAAACGAAATCAAAAAAGATCGTTTGTACTTCGTTCTTGACGTATTTCACGAAGAACCCCCTATAAGCGATATATACTACGGCCGTAAAAGAGTTATTATGCAGCCTCATAAAGGTGGACCGACAGTAGACCGTCGCCACTATATTACAGAAGCACTTCTTACAGATATCGAAAATGATATGGCAGGCAAGCCCACATGGCTTGACATCCCGTGGGAAGTAGCTAAAAATATGACAAATAACGACGTTGGAAAGAAGAAGAAATAATACATACTAAAATTATACCCCCAAAGAGCCAAACACTCTTTGGGGGTATCTTATGTATTGATTATATTAAAGTTTTCCTGTCTCTCTTTTTATATCACGCAGTATATCATATTCAATATATCTTCCGTCGCTAACTTGCCCAATACGAGCATCAGTCCTATTAATGCCGTGAAAATCCGAGCCGCCGCTGATTAAAAGATTACGACTTTGGCACAGACTCACACACATCTGACTAAATTCTTCCGTCTGCGCGCTATGATAACACTCTACACCGTCAAGTCCATATCCTACAAGCTCGTCTATAAGCTCACACAACTTTTCAGACTCCTTCTCGGAATACACAGGATGCGCTAAAAACGCATATCCACCCGAGCTTTTTATAATTTCAATACATCTTTTAGGAGAAAAACGTTCTCGCGCAATATACGCAGCCGCTCCTTTTACAAGATATTTTGAAAACGCATCATCAATATCCAAAGCATATCCCTTATCCACAAGTGCGAGCGCAATATGAACACGTCCCACGTTTGACATATCCCCACTTGCGCATTTTGCCAGAACATCATCACACGCAATATCCATTCCAAGCTCATTAAGACGCAAAATCATCTGCTCATTACGCTTTGCTCTCTTATCGCAAAGCTCCTGCATCGCTCCCTGAAGCATCGCTGCATACGGGTCGATATAAAGCCCTAAAATGTGCAGTTCGTTTTCATACTCAGCACTAAACTCTATGCCATCTATAACCTCAATATCAAGACCATGTACCGCAGTTCTCGCCTCTTCAAGACCGCCGACACTGTCGTGGTCAGTTATCGCAACAGCACTAAGTCCACACTCTTCCGCATAACGCACAAGTTCCCCAGGCTCCATAGCACCATCAGACGCAGTCGTATGCGTATGCAAATCAATAAAACTCGGCATAAAAACACCTCATTTCGTTACAAGCAATATCTTTCGGATGAAAATCACTTTCCGCCAAGAAGCTTGTTTAATTCATTTCTGAATGTATCCACATCCTGAAAGCTTCTGTAAACCGATGCAAAACGCACATATGCTACTTCATCAAGCTTTTTAAGACGCTCCATTACCATCTCGCCAATCTCTTTTGATACAAATTCACGTCTTAACGAATTTGACATTGCCGCCTCGATATCATCAACCAACTCCTCAAGCTTGGCAGTCGGTACAGGGCGCTTAACACAAGCGTGCATAATGCCTCTCAAAAGCTTATGACGGTCAAAAGGCTCTCTCGAATCATCACTTTTGATAACAATAAGCGGTATTGTTTCAAGCTTTTCATATGTTGTAAAACGTCCGCCGCACTCTATGCACTCTCTTCTGCGACGTATCGACGTTCCCTCTTCGGTAGGGCGCGAGTCTATAACCTTGCTGTCAGCAAAACCACAAAACGGACATTTCATATTTTTTCCTCCGTTACATAATATTAAAATACATCTTCTTAAATTATACACCAATTTTTCCACTTTTGCAAGCTATCTTGCAGTTTTATTTACAAGCTGGGGCATATCCACCAAAATAATGTCATCACCTACGCGTATAATATCCTTCCACGGTATAATATAATCATCGCTTTTTGCAAAAAAGAAAAAAAATCTGCTCGGTCCCGGCACAACTATCGACTCGATATATCCATCTTCAAAATTGATTTCAACATCGCTTACAAAGCCTACTCTCATTCCTGTCGCAATATTTATAACTTCCTTTTGTCTCAAATCTCCTGCTCTGAGCATATTATCGCCTCCTACATATAACTATGCACTCTCTTTGCTTTTTAAGACACGAAAAAAGCGGACGCAAACGCGTCCGCCTCACTCAGGCAAATAAATAATAAGTATTACTCAGCCACTTTAATAACCTCTCTGCCCTTGTAAAAGCCACAATTACCACAAACTCTGTGCGGCATTGTCAACTCTTGACAATTAGGACATTTTACAAGGTTTGGAGCTTCAAGCTTCCAATTAGCTCTTCTTTTATCTCTTCTTGCCTTAGATACTTTTCCCTTTGGTACTGCCATGAGATACACCTCCTATTATATTAAACAATTTATTTATCATAATAATTTTGATAACGCTTCAAACCGAGGGTCAATAACATCGCTCTTACAATCGCAAGCTTCAACATTCAAATTCTTGCCACACACAGGACACAAGCCCTTGCAATCCTCGGAGCACAAATACCTCACATCCATGCTCACCAATATGGCATTTAACACGATTTCATCAAGCGGCAACGAATAGCCTGAAAAAACAATAACATCACCATCACTGTCATTATCAAGCGCCTCTTCACCCTCCTGCAAGAGTGTTTCACGCACATCTACACAAAGCTCTCTTTCGACACCTTCAAGGCAGCGCGCACACTGTGTAAATATCTTACAAGATACCTTCATATCAAGCTCAAGCACACCGCTTACATTCCTTATGCAGCCATCTGTCAATACGCCTTCATCAAAACGTACCCCAAGCCCCATATACTTTACAGGCTCAAGAGAAAGCCTCTCACTAAAGCATTTTTCGCTTCCGTCATTTTTTAAAATATCAGTTAAATTCAGTTCCATATACACACCTCATAAAAACCGCAATTAATATTATACTTATTTTTTTCGACAATGTCAAGTTTTTTATGAATTTTTTTATATTTTCATTCATATAAATATCGATATTAAAAAATCAGGGCATTTTACTGTGCAATATTTTCTGTTTGGTTTGACACTTCCTCGCTTCCATCTGCCTTTAAGGCTTGCTCTTTTGCCGCCAAATCAAGTTCGAGCTGTCTTTTTTGTTCTTCGAGCCGCACAACCTTTTCTCTAAGCTCATTAATCTCATAATCTTTTTGTTCAAGCTCGATTTTCAGCATTGTAACATCCTTTGCGGTGTTTTCATAACCCACACCATCAGAAAAAGTAAATGCGCACCACACAATGAATATAACCAAAAGCGCTATAACTGCTCCGAGTACAATACTGACAGTTTTTGTATTATTCTTTTTTTCACGACTCACGTTATTATAAATGCTTTTCTTTGCCATCTATACTCCTCCCCGGCGCCCTTTATTTATATTTTATCACATTTTCACATGAAAATAAATACAAATTTTTCTCCTTTACGCATTTGCCCGTAATTTTTTCAAGCGCCTGCGCATAAAGGTCAAGCTGCAGCTCATATTTATCCTTAATTCTTTTTACATCTTCATCAGCTTGCACAAAATCAGTTTTATAATCAACCAATACGATTTTGTCGCCCTCATAAAAATAGCAATCTATAATTCCCTGAAGCAAAATCATCTCGCCGCACGCATAAGCGCCCGCAATTTTATCTGCCCCGATTTCAATCTCAAACGGAGCCTCACGCACCACGCACTCGCTTGAAAGCATTCTTTTTCCAAGCTCACCCTTAAAAAAGCCTGCTATCTTTTTGCACGATATGCTTTGCGCCTGTTTTTTATCAATTATACCTCTTTCTGTCATATCATCAAGCTGCTTTTTAACACCATTCTCATCAAGCACACCCGACAAATCAAGATTTTGCATCACAAAATGCATCGCACTGCCCTTTTGCGCCCCGCTAAGCTTTGAAGCCTCTTTCATAAACAAAGGCATATCCGTCATCTGCTCACCATCAAGACGCACGCTTTGCAAATCGGCATCATTGTTTATAGCCCTCTTCATCTCCGTTACCGACACCTTTGTCGCAAGCTCCTGTGCATATTTGTGTGGATACTCATATCCAAGCTTTTTTTCTATCAGCTCTGACATTTCGTCATTATGCACACATAAAGCCTCATTTTCTTTTTTATCAGCCTCTGTGTTTAAAAATTCGGAAGAATTAAAGAACTTAATATCAGGGCACACACCTTCACACGATATATATTCGCCCGCATACTCTCTTAATGCATCACAACGCATCATCGCGCCCATAACCCAGTCCGAAAGCCCCGATGCCGACGAGGTATAATAAAGCGGCAACGCGTCTTTTAATGTACCTCTCGCACCCGAAAGCCACTTTTTCTTTTTGTTTTCTCTCACGCCCGGCGCAAGCGTCAAAATAAGCTTATCGCGCGCACGTGTAAGCGCAACGTATAAAACTCTCAGCTCCTCGCTCAAAAGCTCACAACGAAGCTTTTCCTTTATCGCGCGCTTTATAAACGAAGGGTATTTATATCTGTTTTTAATATCAATAAGGTCAACGCCAATGCCAAGCTCACCATGCACAAGCACAGCATTTGATAAATCGCGCGTATTAAACCTTTTGGCAAGACGGCTTACAAATACAACTCCAAATTCAAGTCCCTTGCTTTTATGTATACTCATAATGCGCACTACGTCCTGATTTTCGCCAAGAGTTTTTGCCGCACCAAAATCACGGCTCGCACCCTTGACACGCTCGGCATAGCTCACAAAATTGAAAAGCCCCTTAAAGCTTGTTTTTTCATAACCTCTTGCATATTCTATAAGCAAATCCAGGTTCGCACGCTTTTGCTCGCCTGACGATAGCGCCCCTGCAAATTCATAGTAGAGCGTATCTTCGTACAAGTACGATATAAGCTCATGCACGCTCATATATAATGAACGCTTCCGCCAGTCCTCAAGCCTTTTTATAAATGCAGCGCATTTTTTTCCAAGCGGCGTATCATTACGCGCGCAGCTGCAGAGCGCCCCGTATATATCCGACTCATTATCACAAAGCCTTATATCCATAAGCTCAGTATCATCAAAATTCCCGATAACAGAACGCATAACCGAAAGCAGCTTTATGTCCTGCAAGGGATTGTCAATAACGGATAATAAACAGAGCATAAGCTCTACCTCTTCGCTCATAAAATATCCGCCGCCAACATCTGAAAACGTCGGTATGCCAAAGCTTGTAAGCACCTGCGAAAAAATCTCGGCATCAACGCTTGGCGAACGCATCAAAATAACGATATCCTTGTATTTTACAGGTCTTAACCCTTCTTTTTTATCAAATACACAAAAGCCCTCGCTTTTTAGCTGCAAAATTCTCTTTGCAACGCGCACTGCCTCTGCCTCGGCGCCAAAAACGTTCTCATTTTCCTCGCCCTCATCTGCGTTATTATCCTCTATAAGATGTACTTCCACAGACGTATCATTATCGCCCGTATCGGCAAAATCCGCACCAAAATTGAGCATTTCTGTCACATCATAATCAAGCTCACCCACAACCTCGGACGCATTTTGCGACATAATAAAATTGACAAAATCAATAATGTTTTTCTGGCTCCGGAAATTTTTTGACATTATGACTCTCTGGTTTATACCCTCATCATCGTTATACGTATCCTTTTTGCGTTTAAAAAGGAGCGGATTTGTGTGTCTGAAACGATAGATGCTCTGTTTTAAGTCGCCCACCATAAAGATATTATCCTCGCGTGATATACGAGAAAAAATCGTTTCCTGAAGCTCGTTCGAGTCCTGATATTCGTCTATCAGTATCATCTCATATTTGTCTTTAAGCTCACACGCTACCTCGCTTGGTACGACATTTCCATCTTCACCTACACTCGTAAGTGCTTTGAGTGCCAGATGCTCAATATCAGCAAAATCGAGCAAACCACGCTTATTTTTTATTTCAAAAAATCTTTCTTCAATACGCCGGGCAATATCACAAAGAGCCGAAACCTGCGCACTTGTATATAAAATTTCTTCGCAAATTTCCTCTTCGCTCGCATAGTAAAACTCGCTTGCAAGCTTTCCCATTTGATTTTTTATGTACGCCCGATTTTCTGCCACAGGCTCTTTTACCTCATCAGGAGTTTTGGGCTTTGCCCTTCCTCCCGACGCATTTTTATACTCCCGCACCTTTTTTGCCACATCATCAAAGCTGCCGCATTCCAGTATATTTTTAATCTCTTTAAGAGCGGCAATATCAATCCCGAGTGGCACGGTGTAGCTTCCCATTTCGTCAATCTGCACAGCATAATCGTGCGCCTGCACAGCACACTGTATACAACCATCAAGCGTTATTTTTGTATTGCTTTTTATAACCTCGCCCCACGGCGTATCAAAAATATTTCCGCTAAAACTGGTATATATCTCCTTACACCTTTCAAGCCACGCCTTATAGTCGGGAATTGTCCTTGCAAAGCTATGAAGCGCCAACAAAACCTCTTCAAGTGATTCATCGCCCCGCTGAGTCGCATAACAGTCAAGAAGGTTATAAAACGCATCATCATTTTCTTCGTACAGTTCATCGAAAACCTCACCAACCGCCTGCATACGCAAAAGCTCCGACTCATTTGCATCTGCTATTTTAAAGTCAGGGTCTATATCGAGAAGATGAAACGACGAACGTACTATTTTCATACAAAAAGAGTCAATCGTGCATATATCGGCAAGTGATAAAAGCATAAGCTGGCGCGACAAATGCACTTTTGACGGATTATTCATAAGTCGCTTTTTTATCTCATCGCCGATTTCTGCCTTCATTTTTTTTGCCGCCGCATCGGTAAAGGTTGTTACCAACAACGAATCAACGTCTACTCCACCTTCGATAAGGTTTACGATTTTTTCGACCAAAACCGCCGTTTTTCCCGAGCCTGCCGCAGCTGCAACAAGCAAATTGCAGCTTTTTTTATCGATTGCCTTTTGCTGTTCACTTGTCCATTTTACCGTCATCTTCTCACCTCACTTCTTCTCTCATCATATCCCACACATCTGCCGCAGATGCCTTTTGACACATTCTGTACCCACTTTTAGAGCGCGACACATCAAATTTACACACGCTTTTGTACCCACAATAAGCACATGTCGACGACACAGAATTTCTGTATGGCATAATATCGATTTTTCCGCCTGCAATACTGTTTCCTATCTGTTTAAGTGAGCTTTTTACATAATCTGAAAGTATCTTAAACTGACTCATTGTTGCAAGCGACGAATTTATCCTTATTTCGCCGCTGCTTGTCATCTTTACGGGCAAAAACTCAGAGCCATTTTCAAAGTTTCTGTCCATATCACGCACAATTTCGGCATCATTTAATATAAGTCCGTCAAGCTTCATCGAATTTTTAAGCGCCGAAGCCGCCTCATCGTCCGAAATTTTAAAATCCGTCTTTATCATCGGCTCACGTATATTAAAATATAACATTCCCGCAGGCTTTGCATCATTTTTCCCCTGCATCGCCGCCTCAAGATATAGGACAAGCTGCAAATCGAGCTTGTTATATATGCTTTCAAGGCTAAAGCTCTTCGAACCCGACTTATAATCAATTACACGGTAGTATACGCCGTCATCTGTTTCACACTTGTCAACTCTGTCAATCATACCATGTATTTTAAGCTTTTTACCACTCGCAATATCAACCACAACCGCACTGATTTTTCCGTTATCACCAAACGTTATCTCACTTCCCACAGGCTCAAATCTGCCCGATGCAATATGCATAACCAAAAGCTTTGCGCACCTTATCAAATTGCTTCTGAGTCTTTGAAGTATATACTTTGTGGCCTTTGTATCAAGCGATGATGCGCCAAGAATTTTTTCTCCCATCTCATCAAGAATTGCGCCTATAAGCGCCTCGGCATAGCTTTCATCAATATTTGACCACGCTATATTATCACGCGCTATTTTGTTTGTAAAGTCTTCAAGAACTGCATGCATAATAGTTCCAATATCGGGAGCGCCGATTTTTAGTATCTTTCTCTCCTTGGCTTTAAGTGTATATTCTATAAAATACGAAAACGGACATCTTGCATAACGCTCAAGTCTGCTCACACTTGTATTTATTCCATTCGGATAAAGTGCATCAACCTGACGCGGCAAAAGATTTTTTGCATCGTATGAATATAAAAGCTCTCTTTCAAGCCTTGAAAGCTTTTCTTTATAATTATCCTTTGACATATACCACTTTTTAAGCGAAAGCACAAGCGCATCATCACTTTGTTTTCCCATACGCATAGCAAGCTCACCAAACGTTGACATACAAGAGCCAAGAAAAATATCCTTTTCATCTTTATTGGTAAAATCGTCTGCCACCTTAATCTTTGGAAAAATTGCGCACACCTTTTTACAAATCTGCGACTCAGGCAGCGCCGATGCGTCCATTTTTGACAGAGCATAGCTTATAAAAAGCTTTTTTGACGGTCTTGTCAGCGCTTTATAAATAAGAAAATCCGTATCAAATACCGACGCACGCGTTGTCGGCGCAAGTTCTGTTCCCATAGCTTCAATCGCCTCGCGCTCACTATCCGACAGCATTCCTTCACCGACAACATTTGACACAAATGTCCCTGTATTTGTACCAAGCGCAAACATATACGCACACTCCTGCGCACGCGCATTTGATACATCAACAACCGATACGGCATCCGCCGACTGCGGAATTATACCCATCTGCTCTTTTAAAAATCCTGCTTCAAGCAGATTTCTAAGCTGCTCCATACCGATTTTTTTATCGCCCGATGTGAGCACAACCTGGTCAAGCACATTTAAAATGCTGTTCCATATTCTCGTATACAAATTCGCCTCTACAAGCTTTCCCTCGTTTTTAAATTCCTCTACCAATGCGGCAGTCTTTTTTTGCATATCAAGCTCGCACACAAAATTATATATCGCCTCGCACGCGTGAGCGCAGGTGTGTTTGCTTCCGATATTTTCGCGAAGCCTCATAAGCGGCAAGACAACTCTGCGCCTTATTTCATCAATCACTTCACTTTCCGCAGCATCACTGTCAAAAACGCCGCTTTTATATCTCCACGCCTCATCATCAAGCCATGCCTTTTTCTTTACGCCCGTTGCCAAAACATAATTTTCGAGCAAATCACATTCGTGCATATCCACATTGGCAAATCCCGTCTTTAAGTATGTAAATACG
Source organism: Oscillospiraceae bacterium (assembly GCA_015068725.1). Taxonomy (GTDB): domain Bacteria; phylum Bacillota; class Clostridia; order UBA1381; family UMGS1253; genus Aphodoplasma. Next base: position 63,147 of record SVKA01000002.1, read on the forward strand.
CTCTCATAACTAAAACCTTCTACCAAAATATCTATTGCCGACAATATGGTAAGCACCAACGGATGCGCACAAAGGTCAATTTTTTCGCTAAGAAAGCACGGTATATCATAGCGCGAAAATATCATTTTCAAAGGCTCAAAATAAGCTTCGGCATCGCCGCAGCAAAGCGCAATTTCACGCCATCTTGCACCCTCATCACGCACAAGTGATAAAATGTTTTTTGCCGCATTTTCAATTTCCGAATACACATTAAGCATTTCAAAAACCGCAATATTTTTTGTCGGCTTATCATATTTTTCACCATCAATTTTTATATAATTTTTCTCAAGATGTAAAAGTTCCTCATTTTGCCCATGCAAAAAATTTTTGCCCATATATTCGCTATAAAATGGCACATTCTCGCTATCACATATATTTTTAAGCTTGAAATACGTTTTCGATGCACCCGCAAAAAATCCGTGAGCTCCGAGCGCTTTATCTGCGCACAGACAAAGCGTAATATCGCTCGCTTTTTTCAAAAAAACCTCAATCATCTTATAATGCTGGGGCAAAAAATCCGTAAACTCATCAATAAAAATATGGACTCCCTTTAAATAGTCGCTTTTTAAAAGCAAAGTGGCCGCCAGATATAAATTGTCTTCAAAATCGCTGTAATCCTCTAAAAACAGCTCGTCATATTTTTTGTATATAAGCGCCAAATCAGCAAGCTTTGCCGAAAGGGCAGCCTTGTCCGTACGCTTTGAAAGCTCAAAAAGCTGCTCGGGCGAAACTCCATAGCGTTTAAACTCCGAGATTATGCTCATAACCTTATCTGCAAACCCACTTTTTTTCGATGCCAGGCCATACGTTTCAAGCTCATTTTTGACAGACCACACCGCACGATAAGCAAGCATATTTTTTCCCGCAGGCGAGAGTGGCAGCTTTACCACGCCGCTGTTTTGTGCAAAAATACGTCCTGCAAGTCTTGTAAACGTAAGCACCTCAACAGTCTGCGAGCTTATTGCGCCGACATTTGAAACAATCAATTTTTCTGTGCGATAACAAAACTGCTCGGGCACAATCACAATGCACCTCTCGCCCTCATCTATGTATTTTTTGATTTTTTCTATACACTTGTATGTCTTACCGCTTCCCACACGTCCATATAAAACATCAAAACGCATAATCTCACCTCCGCCAAACTAAAAAGGACGCATACACATAGTACGTTTATGCATCCTCCTTTTTATTCGCTCTCAGCCTCCAAAAACTTTTGCATTTGCGCAAAATACCCATCAAGCTCTACGCTTTTTGCATACAACACCTCTTCACTTATGCTGCTATCGGCTTTAAGCACATCAAGCTCTCTGCGCTTTTCACGAATTATATCTCTAAGCTCTTCATATCCGCACATATGCTTACTCTCCTTTTATCAAACACTCTTTTATTTTTCCTCTTGCTCACTCACATTATCATTTTCGGGCTTTTTCTTTTTAACAAAACGAATATACATATAAATCGCCAACGCACAAACAAACGCTGCCACCGCTGTAATCTGCGACATCGGAAGACCAAAAATTTTTAACACATATTCGTCCTGTCGTAGCGTTTCAAGAAAAATTCTGCCTGCGCTATACAACATAGCGTATAACAAAAATATCTCACCATTCACCTTTTTATATTTTTGGTAGATTAAAACCAAAACCAATCCCAGAAGCATCCACGACGATTCATATAAAAACAAAGGCGCCACGCACGCTGTGCCGTTAATCGACATACCAAACAAAGAATCTGTAACGCCGCCATATACCTCGGCATTCACAAAGTTGCCAAAACGTCCTACAATCTGTCCAATCATAATTGCGGGCGCAGCCACATCAAATAAAAGTCCCGTATCGATTTTCTTTATACGGCTGTATGTAAGACCGACTATAACAGCACCAATCAGCGCGCCAAATATGGCAATTCCGCCTTCCCACACTGCAATAATCTTCCAAAAACCGCCATCAAGAATATCAGGGTCGCCTATCACATAGAAGATTCTGGCGCATATTATGCACGTCGGCACGCCCCACAAAACCACATCAAGAATCGCATCTGCACCAATGCCTTCTTTTTTCGCGCGCCAAATTGCATAAAACACACCAAGCGCAAACCCAAGCGCAATAATAATGCCGTACCAGTATATAGGCTTACCGAATATAGAAAACGCAACGCGGTTTATCGTAAATTCAAGCCCAAGCCTTGGAAACGAAATGTTATTAATCATTATGCACCTTCACCGCTTTCATTGTTGTCAACAACTGACAAGGCACTCTTTGTTATGTCAAGATTTTTCTCTTTTCTTGAAAGTATATCTTCAAAGCTTATTGTTTGATATACCTCTTTAAAGTCAAAATAGTTCATTCCTGATGAAAGAGCAAGCACAAAGCGATATCCGATACCTTCGGTCGAATTATACATGCGCACATAATTTCCCCACACAATTTTCTTTGCTCTCTCATAATCCTCTTTCACGAGTGGCTCACCAAGCATTTCATATATAGTATCACGAACCTTTAACGGATCCTTTGACTCTCCCGAAATATCCACAAAAGCATACTCGCTATGACAGTCATAATCCGCGTCAAAGCTTTCGTTAATAAGTCCCTGTTCGTAAAGCGTTTTATATATTTTCGAGCTTTTTGAAAACAGCATTTCAAGAAGTATCTTTGTTTCAATCTCTTTTTTAAGAAGCTCTTTTCCCACCAAATCGGTTTGATTATCCTTAAATCCAAGAGCGAACAACGGCAGCGCAACATCAAGCTTTTTGTGAGCATACGATGACACTATTTCACACGGCTCTTTCGGATATAGTCTTTTTACAGGCGCATCAAGAGGCGCTGCTTTTTTAAGCGCTTCTTCTATGCAGGTATCTACATCCTCAATCTCTACATCACCCACAACAAATAAAACCATATTTGACGGGTGATAAAACACCGAATATATATCATACAAAATGTCTTTGTCAATCTGTGCAATACTTTCAACCGTTCCTGCAATATCATGCATTACATAACATTCTTTATACAAACAGCCCAGCAAATTAAAATATACCTGCCAATTCGGATCATCATCATACATCTTGATTTCCTGACCTATAATGCCCTGCTCCTTGTCGACGCTTTCCTTTGCAAAATACGGATTTTGCACGAAATTTACAAGAATTTTAAGGCTTTCAAAAAAATTTGACGTAGCGTTAAAATAATATGCCGTTGTTGTAAAATTCGTAAACGCATTTGCGCTCGCACCAAGAAGTGCAAACTTGTCAAAAACGTTTCCGTCCTCTTCTTCAAATAACTTGTGCTCAAGAAAATGTGCCGTACCATCAGGGATGCTTACAATCTTTCCACCCTTTTCAAACTTGCTTTCAAGGCTGCCATATTTTGTAGCAAACATAGCGTGGCACTTGTCGTAGCCTTTTTTCGGCATAACATACACCTCGGCGCCGCTTTCGTGCACGCCGTGATAAAGCACCTCATCTATAAATTCATTTTTTCTTATATCAAATTTCATCTTATGATTCATTCCTTTCGATACTGCTGCCAAAGTGCCAAAATGCGATATTTTACTGTTTTCCGCAAAGAAAATACACCGTATCAAGCTTTATCGCATTAGCCGCCTTTATAACCTCATCTTTGCTGACGGCCTCTACCTTTTCACAAAGGCTTTCAATATCATCTGCCGCTCCTCTTATCATTGAGCTCATATGAAAATCAAGCATAGCATACTGACTGTCGCGCTGCGAACGGAGCATATTTACTATATACGCCTTTGCACTTGCAAGCTCATTTTCGCTAAAATCGCCGTCGCACACATTTTTAAGCTGAAGAAGGGTTTCATCAAATGCTTTTTGATAATTCTGCGTTTCAATACCCATTCCGACGAGCACAGTATTTTTAAACTTTTCATATCTTGAAAAAGCGTAATACGCAAGGCTAAGCTTTTCTCTTACATTGTTAAAAAGCTTTGAGTGAGGGCCACCGCCCCAGACAGAATTTGTTACAAGCATCGCTGGATAATCAACATTTTCCACCACTCTGAATCCAAGCGAAAGCTTCGCCTGATTTGTGTCAAACTGCTCATTAACATTATTTACTTCACCAACGGTCGACACTATCTGTGTAGATGGGTACGGCGCGTCTGTGGTTTTTACATTTTCAAACGCATCTTTAATAAACTTTGAAAACTCATCTATATCAGTCTGGTCTGCATTTCCGCACACAAATATATCAATTTTGCTTTCCGAAAGAAGCTTTTTGTAATGCTCATAAAGCTCACAAGGCCCAATCGCCTCTGCGCCTTCTTTTGTGCCAAGGTCATTTGTGCCATACGCTTCATCTTTACACATAATTTCATAAAGACGCCAAAGGGCATACGACTGCTTGTCATTTACAAGTGCATCAATATTGTCGCACAAATTCTTTTTTTCACTCTCTACGTATTCACTTAAAAATGCTCCGTCTTTTATCATCGGCTTTAATATTATGTCAAACAAAAGCTCGCCGCACAAAAGCATTATGTTTTCCTCTCCAACATAATACCTGTTGGATATTGTAGAAATATCAAAGCATAAAATATGGTCCTCGCCGCGTTTTACAACTGAGCAGTTAAGTATCGCTCCGCAAAGGTCGCCAAGCTTTTTTTCAATTTCGTCAAATGTCGGATACTTTTTACATCCACGCTTTAGCACCATTGGCAAAAGTGCGTTTTTCGATGCATTTTCTGCGCATAAAGGCGTGTGAATATACACTCCAATCGTAGTTGTTTTAAACTTTTTATCATCAATACAATGTAGATTTACACCATCTTTTATCCTGATACTTCTCACTTTTTCCACCACTTTCGATATTAATGCCATTTTTATTTATCCACTACACATATTTTATAACAATTACGCCTACATGTCAATTTTATTTTGCACAATGCGACATACTTTTCATTGACACTTTTCGCCAACAAACGCCATTTTACAACGTAAAACTCTCTATTTGGTCAAAAGTCATCTCCCTTTGCAAAAACGTGTTGACTCCTCCTGCTATAATCTTCGAAATTTTATTCATCGCCATATCAATTTCCTTGACCGTAAGCACCATATCCCCCACAGTCGGCATCAAAACCTGTCCTATAAGAGCATATTTTTCTTCATCCGAAAGCTTGTCTATAACAGAAAGTATCCCCTGTGTGCACTCGCCGCTGTTTTTTATCGCATCAAGCGTCATATCAAACGTATCATTTGTCATCGTAACTGCATCAACCACCGTCGGCACACCGATTGCAACAACGTCCACACCAAGCGTATCACGACAAAGCGCCTTTCTGTTATTTCCAACGCCCGAGCCGGGATTTATCCCCGTATCCGAAATCTGAATTGTTGTATTTATTCTTTGGATTTTGCGCGCAGCAAGTGCATCAACGGCTATTACAAGGCCGGGCTTTACCCTTTCTGTTACACCCTTTACTATCTCCATAGTTTCAATCCCCGTAATGCCAAGCACTCCTGGCGCAAGCGCACACACAGACGATGCAAAAGAATCCGAAATCTGCGGCATATGCTCAAACAGATGACGTGTTACAAGCATCTGCTCAACCACCTTTGGACCGAGCGCATCGGCACTGATGTTTCGGTTTCCAAGCCCTACGACAAGCACCGGCTTTGATAAATCCATATCTATAATATACGAAAGCTCGCTTTTAAGCGCCTTACACATACTTTCATATTCATCTTTGCTTATATAATCAAGCGTATCCGCTTCAAGCGTAATATAATTGCCTATTGGCTTTGAAATCATTTTTGATGCATTTTCATCAAGCACCTCAACACGCGTAATTTTAATTCCATTATCATTTTTTTCACTTATCTTTATGCCGTCTATATCACCTTGCTCACCTGTATTTTCCCTGTGCATTTCCGTTTCTTCAAGCGCAAGGTCTGTTCGTTTATAAGTCATATCTAACACCCTCAAATCATATAAATAATTTTTGTGCATCTTATTTGCCGTAATATTTTGCACGCACAAAAAAAATATATACAGAATATGTATGTTAATTTAATTTTTTGCGTATTGATAATATAAAAATACCAATCATAAAAACTCATACAAAGGAGTGATTGCAAATGAGCACAAAAGGCAAAAAAGAGCCGTACGGCTTTTCCGATTTTGATATGTATCTTTTCGGCATGGGAAAGGCCACCCGTTGTTATGAAATGCTCGGTGCACACGCAAAAAAAGAAAACGGTATAGATGGTTATCGCTTTTCTCTGTGGGCGCCAAACGCAAAAGCCGTATCCGTAATTGGAAGCTTCAATGACTGGAACACACTAAAAAATCCCATGCAAAAGGTCGGTGAAGGAGGCATATGGCACACATTTATCGCAGGCGTAACAGATGGGTGCGCATATAAATACGCCATAACCGACAACGAAGGAAAAATCCACTACAAATCGGACCCCTATGCCTTTTACTGCGAGCTTCGTCCAAACACCGCCTCAATTACATGCTCACTTGACTCATATAAATGGAACGATAAAAACTGGCAAGCAAAAAAGAAAAAGCAAAAGCCGTATGATAAACCAATACTTATTTACGAAGTCAACCCTGCCTCGTGGAAAAAAGATGAAAACAACGAATTTTTAAACTATAAACAGCTTGCACACAGCCTTGTTGAATACGTCTTGAAAATGGGCTATACACATATCGAGCTTATGAGCATATGCGAGCATCCCTTTGACGGTTCGTGGGGATATCAGATTACAGGCTATTACGCCCCTACAAGCCGTTTTGGAAGCTATAAAGACTTTATGTATTTTGTAGACCTTTGCCACCAAAATCAAATAGGCGTAATTTTAGATTGGGTACCCTCGCATTTTCCCCGCGACGAGCACGGTCTACGACTTTTTGACGGCACCACATTGTACGAATACGCCGACTCACGAAAAGGCGAGCATAAGCAATGGGGCACACTTGTTTTTGACTATTCAAAAAACGAGGTAGTTTCATTTCTTATATCAAACGCGCACTTCTGGCTAAAAGAATATCATATTGACGGGCTTCGCGTCGACGCGGTATCGTCAATGCTCTACCTCGACTATGACCGAAACGACGGCGAATGGATAGCAAATATATATGGTGGCAATGAAAACCTTGAAGCAATAGCATTTTTACAAAGCCTCAACAAATCAGTTTTTGAGCAGTTTCCAAACGCACTTATGATTGCCGAAGAATCAACCGCGTGGCCAAAAATCACAAAGCCCGTACACGAGGATGGTCTTGGCTTTAATTACAAGTGGAATATGGGATGGATGAACGATACTCTTTCCTATATGTCGATGGACCCGTATTTTCGAAAATACAACCACAATATGCTTACATTTTTGATGCTCTACGCATTCTCGGAAAATTATATCCTGCCTCTTTCACACGACGAGGTAGTCTACGGCAAGCGGTCTTTAATCGAAAAAATGTACGGCTCATACGAAGAAAAATTTGCCCAACTCAAAATGTATTATGCCTATATGATGGCACACCCCGGTAAAAAGCTGTTTTTTATGGGTGCAGAATTTGGTCAGTTTTCCGAATGGTGCTGGGACAAAGAGCTTGACTGGATGCTTCTTGATTATGAAAGCCATAAAAAACTGCATGAATACACAGCTATGCTTAATCATTTTTATAAAGAGCAAAAAGCCTTCTGGCAAATCGAGGACAGCTGGGATGGTTTTAAATGGATTAATGCAGACGACAAAGACAACAGCGTCATATCTTTTATACGAAACGCACGGGCAAAAGGCGAATACGTAATAACAGTATGTAACTTCACGCCCGTACGGCGCGAAAACTATGTCATAGGCGTACCTCAAAGCGGCGAATACCAAATTGTTTTTTCAAGTGATGAAGGTGTCGTTAACGCAAAGGATAAAACAAAAAATGCCATAAAAGCCGAAAAAAATGACTACAACAATTTTAAATACTCATTAAAGCTTGAACTTAAACCATTTACAACAATTTTTATAAAAAGACAAAAGCAAACAAGAGCCAAAGAGTAATGTGTGAGCAGTTTTTGCCATATAAGCATTAGAAAAACTGCTCATAAATAGTATAATAACGCATAAAATATAACTTGCAAAAAGCAAAACTCTAACCGAAAGGAGATACCGTATATGAGTGAATGTATAGCAATGATTTTAGCAGGTGGCCAGGGAAGCCGTCTGGGTGCACTCACAAAGGATATTGCAAAACCAGCTGTCGCTTTTGGCGGAAAATATCGCATAATTGATTTTGTGCTCAGCAACTGCACGCACTCCGGAATAGAAACCGTTGGAGTGCTGACACAATATCAACCGCTCGAGCTTAACACCTACATAGCGGGTGGAAGTCCGTGGGACCTTGACAGAAGCTTTGGAGGTGTATACGTTCTGCCGCCATATATCAAAGCGGAAAAAGGCGAATGGTATAGCGGTACAGCAAATGCAATTTATCAGAATATAGGCTTTATAGAGCAATTTGACCCAAAATATATACTTGTTTTATCGGGCGACCACATTTATAAAATGAACTATTCAAAAATGCTTGATGCGCACAAAAAGACCGACGCATCCGTAACCGTTGCCGTAATGCCGGTCGACTGGACCGAGGCATCACGCTTTGGAATAATGAAGGTGGATGAGGATGGTCGTGTATGTGAATTTGAAGAAAAACCACCCATACCAAAAAGCAATCTCGCCTCCATGGGAATATATATTTTTAACTGGCACACACTCAAAAAATATCTCATCGTGGACGAAAATAATCCGCGCTCACAAAATGATTTTGGCAAAAACGTAATACCACAGATGCTTTCTATGAACGAAAAAATGTATAGCTACAGATTTTCTGATTACTGGCGCGATGTCGGAACTGTCCAAAGCCTTTGGGAAGCACATATGGATATGCTCTGCGAGCCTCCGTTGCTTGACATGCGCGATAAGTCGTGGCCTATATTTTCACGAAGCCGTGCCAATCCGCCACACTTTATTTCAAGCCATGCAATTTTAAAAAATTCTGCCGTTACCGAGGGCTGTGAAATACACGGCGTAATAGAGCACAGCGTCATTTCCGAAGGTGTAATCATTCAAAAGGGTGCGATAATCCGCGACAGCGTCATAATGCCCGGCGCCCGGATAGATGAATACTCAATAATAGAAAAGGCAATCGTAGGTCCGGGGTGCAAAATCGGCAAAAACGTTATGATAGGCGTGCGCGAAACAGAGGATAATCCCTACAAATCCGATATATGCACAGACGAAATTGTGCTTATTGAAGGAAATGTAATAATAGATGACGGCACCGAAATCGGCAAAAATTCGATGGTTGAAAACGATATTATCTGCGAAAACGTGCTATTTGAAAAAAAAGCGCAGCATCACAAATCAAACAATTCCGGCATAGCTAAAGGAGGTGCGTAATATGGAGCATATGAGCGGTATAATACTTACAGACACAAAAGAAAAGCAGCTTGGCGTATTAACAGAGCGGCGCTCAACCTCTGCAATGCCCATTGCAGGGCGCTATCGCCTTATAGACTTTATTTTATCAAGCATGGTAAATTCGGGCATACGAACTGTGGGCATAGCGGCTCAGTATAACTACTCCTCTCTTATGGATCATCTTGGCTCGGGCAAAGCGTGGGATTTAAACCGGAAAAATAAAGGACTTTATATTCTGCCGCCGCATATAGGAAAAGAAAACACCGGCAAGCCCGTCGGCGATATAGACATTTTATATGGCATAAGCACTTTTATAAGAAAAGTAAAACCCGACTATGTACTGATTGCAAACGGCAATACTATCTATAACACAACCTTTAATGAAGCGCTCAGGTTTCACAAAGCAAAGCATGCCGACATCACAATACTATATAACACAGAAACAAATAAAACCGACAAAGAGCTTAAAAACTATACGCTTTTAAATGTGTCCAACTCAGGCCGCGTAACAGATATTATGAAAAATTATACTCACCCGAAAAGTAAATGTGTATCAATGGAAACATACATTATAGAGCGCTCGCTGCTTCTTCATATTATCGAAACATGCGTTGCACACGGAGAGCATGATTGGGTAGTCGATGTGCTTATTAAAAACCTTGATAAGCTCAATATCTGCGCTTATGAATTTGATGGCTATGTAGGTCGTATAGATACAATCGAGAGTTATTATAAAAACAATATGAACTTTCTGATGCCCGATGTCAGAAAAGAGCTATTTTCATCAAAGCAGAAAATATACACAAAAGCAAAGGATCAGGTCCCTACCCGCTACGGAAACAACGCAAGCGTATCTGACAGTATGGTTGCAGATGGCTGCCTTATCGAAGGAAGCGTAGAAAACAGCATCATTTTCCGCGGCGTACAGATTGAAAAAGGTGCAAAAGTAAAAAATTCCATCATAATGCAAAACAGCATTATACAAAAAAACTGCATCCTCGAAAATGTTGTGCTTGATAAAGAGGTAACACTTCTTGGCGGAAAAACCATCATCGGACAACCAAACTATCCTTTTGTAGCTGCAAAAGGCAATATAATATAACAAATACATTAGGGAGGAAATATAAATGATAAATATCCTGATGGCAGCCTCCGAAGCCGTTCCGTTTGCAAAAACAGGCGGACTTGGCGACGTGTGCGGCACACTTCCTTTATATTTTGACAAAAGCGAGGTTGATATACGCCTCATACTGCCAAAATACGGCTGTATCCCAAAAGAATACACAGATAAAATGAAATTTATAAAATCAATCGAAATACCGCTCGGCTGGCGTATGCAATACTGCGGCATTTTTGAACTGGAGCACGAAGGCATCAAGGTGTATTTTATAGATAACGAGTTTTATTTTAAATCAAATAACCTTTACGGTTATATGCACGAGGACATCGAAAAATTTGCATTCTTTTGCCGTGCAGCGCTCTCAATTCTGCCGGATATCAATTTTTGCCCCGATATAATTCACTCAAATGACTGGCATACGGGCGCAATACCTGTTTTATTAAAAACTCAGTTTTGCGACAACCCTTTTTACGCAAGGATAAAAACAATTATGACGATACACAACCTTAGCTATCAGGGAATATGGGACAAAAAAGCTATTCCCGATGTTTTCGGCCTTGATATGTCGCATTTTTCAATAAATGAGCTTGAATACAACGGGAGTATGAACTTATTAAAGGGTGGCATAGTTTTTGCCGATACAGTTACAACAGTAAGTCAAAGCTATGCAAACGAAATACAGACCGCAGAGTATGGCGAGGGCCTTGACGGTGTTTTGCGCTCACACTCTGATAGTCTTGTTGGCATAACAAACGGAATTTCATACACTCACTATAATCCCGCAAATGATAAATACATTTACAAATGCTATAACAGACGTGATTTTGTTTCGGGCAAAAAAGAAAACAAGCAAAAACTTCAAAAGGATTTAGGTCTTGCCCAAAACGAAAACACCTTTACTCTCGGCATCGTATCAAGACTGACAAAGCAAAAAGGAATTGAGCTTATAGAGCAAATTATGCACTCTCTTAACGAGCGCGATATCCAGCTTATTATTTTGGGTACAGGCGATAAAAACTACGAAGATACGTTTTTGTGGTACGCAAAAAACTATCCTGATAAGTTTTGCGCAAATATATGCTTTGACGATGCACTTGCCCATAAGATTTATGCCGCATGCGATGTATTTTTAATGCCATCACTGTTTGAGCCGTGTGGTCTTAGTCAGCTTATAAGCCTTAAATACGGTACGCTTCCGATAGTGCGCGAGACGGGTGGTCTTCGTGATACAATAGAGCCATATAACGAATACACCGGCGAAGGTAACGGCTTTTCCTTTGCGCCATACAATGCCCATGACCTTCTTTTCACCATTGATTATGCACACAAAATCTTTAATCAAAAATCAGCGTGGCAAAAAATTGTACGAAATGCCATGCGCGCAGATTTTGGCTGGGAAAAATCTGCCGAAAAATATCTTGAGCTTTATAAACGTCTTTTATCCTGAGGAGGAAAACTTTTATGTTAACAGAAAAGCAGCAAAAAATATATGATGAAATAACAGGCAAGCTTATGCGCCATTTTGGAAAAACAATCGAGGACGCAACCGAAAATATGCTTTATCAGGCAAGCGCCTATACCGTTCGTGATGAAATAATGAAAAAATGGCGTCTTTCACACGACAGTGTAAAACAGCTTGGAGCAAAAAAACTCTACTACCTTTCGTCAGAGTTTTTGATGGGGCGTCTTCTTAGTACAAATATGCTCAATCTCGCCCTTACAGACGATTTTGTAAAGGTTTTTGAGCATATCGGTCTTGACATAAGCTCTGTTATTGAAAAAGAGAGCGACGCAGGTCTTGGAAACGGCGGTCTTGGACGTCTTGCCGCGTGCTTTATTGACTCACTAAGCACCCTAAATCTTCCCGCATACGGCTCTACAATAAGATATGAATACGGACTTTTTCGTCAAAAAATAATCGACGGCTATCAGCTTGAGCAGCCTGATTCGTGGCTTGAAAACGGATACGTCTGGGAAATTGCCCGCCCCGAAGAACAAATCGAAATTCTTTTCGGCGGAAAAGTATATACCGATAATCACGACGGACGTTTTTCGTTTCGCTATGAAAATTCTCATACCGTGCTTGCAGTTCCCTACGATGTGCCCGTTTGCGGCTACAACTCAAAAATGATAAACAAACTGCGTCTTTGGAGCGCAAAAGCACCAAGCGACCTTAATATGCAGTTTTTTAACGAAGGGCAATATAGGCGCGCAGTAGAGGAAAAGGATATGGCAGAGGTCATCTCAAAGGTGCTCTATCCCGAGGATAACCATAACGAAGGCAAAAGGCTGCGCCTTAGACAACAGTATTTTCTCGTATCCGCCACAATTCAGTGGATTGTGCGCGATTTTAAACATGCATACGGCGAAAACTGGGACATCTTCCCCGAAAAAATCGCCATACACATAAACGATACCCACCCTGCCCTTGCAATATGCGAGCTTATGCGCGTGCTTATGGACAACGAAGGTCTCGGCTGGGACAAAGCGTGGCAAATAACGCAAAACACATGTGCCTATACAAACCATACCGTAATGAGCGAGGCACTTGAAAAATGGCCCACGCACGTATTTGAATCACTTCTTCCCCGAATTTATATGATAGTGTGTGAGATAAATGCCCGCCTTCTTGAAAAGCTTAACCAATCTTACCCGGGCGATGTGGCAAAAATTGACTATATGGCAATCATTAATAAAAACGCCCAAATCAGTATGGCAAATCTCTGCCTTGCATCGTGTCATGCCATCAACGGCGTATCAAAGCTTCACACCGATATTTTGATAAATGATATTTTTGCAGATTATTACAGACTTGACAAATCGCGTTTTCACGCAATTACCAACGGAATAACATTTCGCCGCTGGATAATGCACGCAAACCCTTCTCTTACAAAGCTCATAAACGAAACAATCGGCGATAAATGGATAGATGATGCATCAGCTCTTTGCGAGCTTGCAAACTTTTCGCAAGATAAAGCATTTTGCGAAAAATTTGCCCAAATAAAGCTTGAAAACAAAAAACAGCTCGCCCAGTATATAAAAGAGCATAATAATATCGATGTCGATATAAACTCTATTTTTGACATACAGGCAAAACGCCTCCATGAGTATAAAAGACAGCTCTTAAATATCCTTCATATACTGCATCTGTATAATTGTATCATCGACAATCCGTCTATCCAGATGCCTGCAAGGACATTCATTTTTGCCGCCAAAGCATCGCCGGGATATAAAAGAGCAAAGCTCATTATCAAGCTTATAAACAGCGTTGCAGACCTTGTAAATAATGACGAGCGCATCGGCGGCAGATTAAAGGTTGTATTTATAGAAAATTACAGCGTAACGCTCGCAGAAAAAATCGTTGCCGCCGCCGACCTTTCAGAGCAGATTTCAACCGCCGGAAAAGAGGCTTCGGGCACAGGCAATATGAAATTTATGCTAAACGGCGCTCTCACAATCGGCACATTTGACGGTGCAAATATAGAAATGAGCGAGCAGGTAGGCAGAGAAAATATGTTCATCTTCGGGCTTAGTGCAGACGAGGTTGCGACCCGCTACCGCCATCAGAGCGGCGAGGTGCAAACGATTTACTCTACTAACCTTCCGTTAAAGCGTGCACTTGATATGCTCATTGATTCGACTCTTGAGCCACAGCATCCTCAAATTTTCAGAGAAATATATCAATCGCTGCTTTTTGGCGATTACGGAATTGCGGATCCTTATATGGTTGTGCGCGACTTTGATGCTTACGTTGCCGCCCAAATACAAGTATCACGCGAATTTTCAGATAAAGAGCTTTGGACAAAAAAGGCAGTTTTAAATACCGCCCACGCCGGATTTTTCAGTTCTGACCGAACTATACGCGAGTATAATGAAAAAATATGGCACCTTAGTCCTATTTAATTTATTTGTATATTGCAGGAGGATTTTTTATTGAAAGCAGAGCATAATTCACACAGTCTTTTTTATCGTGCGCCTTTTGGCGCACTTTGTTGTTGTGCAAAAACAGATTTAAAGCTTGCGCTCGATACACAAGAGTGGCCAAAAAGTGTCAGCCTTGAATACACTATCGACTCAGAGCATTTTTCAAAGCCAATGCACTATCACTCAAAAATGCTTGACTCATATATCTTTCAAGTGGCTCTCACTATGCCACAAAATCCATGTATTCTTTTTTATTATTTTAAAATAGAATATGATGACCACACACTGTATTATGGCAATAACCACTCCCGCTTTGGCGGAAACGGAGAGCTATATAAGGATACTCCAACTCCCTACCAAATTACCGTATACGACAAAAGCTTTAAGACTCCCGACTGGCTCAAAAAAGGAGTTATGTATCAAATCTTTGTCGACAGATTTAAAAAATCCGACGCATACGATAATAAAAACCTTCGCAGCGATATAATCTTTCGCACGTGGGGCGAAACACCGTATTATAAAAAAGAGCAATTTGGTGGCGAATATCTTGCCAACGACTTTTTTGGTGGCTCACTTACAGGCGTTATAGAAAAGCTTGACTACCTTGCCGATTTGGGTATTACAATTATATATCTAAACCCAATATTTGAAGCGTATTCCAATCACAAATACGACACAGGCGATTATGAAAAAATCGACAAAATGTTTGGCGATGAAGAAATCTTTAAAAAGTTATGTCAAAAGGCTGATACGCTTGGAATAAAAATTATTTTAGACGGCGTATTTAATCACACAGGCTCTGACAGTAAATATTTTAACAAGAAAGGCAAATACAATAGCGTCGGAGCATATCAGAGTATTGACTCTGTGTATTTTGATTGGTATAATTTTAGTAGTTATCCTGATAAATACGATTGTTGGTGGGGCATTGATACACTCTGCTCGGTAAACGAAAATACACCTTCGTATACAAACTATATTTTAACCGGTGAAAACAGTATAATAAAGCGTTATCTTCGTCTTGGTGCGGGCGGTTGGCGACTCGATGTGGCAGACGAGCTTCCTTCAAAGTTTTTATCTGCGCTTCGCCGCGAGGTAAAAGCCACCGATAAAAACTCCGCAATTATAGGCGAGGTCTGGGAGGACGCGTCAAACAAAGTAAGCTATGGCGAGCTTAGAAAATATCTTTGCGGCCATCAGCTTGACAGTGTGATGAATTATCCATTAAGAGCAGCGCTGCTTGACTATATTCTTTGCAATATCGATGCAAAAACATTCAACTCGCGTCTTTACAGCCTTTATGAAAACTATCCCAAAGAGGCTTTTATGGCGAGTATGAATTTTCTTTCAAGCCACGATACCGAGCGCGTGCTTACACGGCTTGCGAACATAACTATGCCTCTCACCAAAGATGAGCAGGCACATTTTAGGCTTGATAACAAGCAAAAATCACTTGCAACAAAAAGGCTAAGGCTTGCATATACGCTCCTTATGTGCCTTCCCGGTACGCCCTGTGTTTTTTATGGCGACGAGCTTGGCACCGAGGGCTTTGGCGATCCGTTTTGCCGCTCCTGCTTTGACGAAACAAAAACAGGAAATGATATAAATCTGTTTTTTAAAAATATTATATCCCTTCGAAAAAACAGTAGCGCCCTTGTTTTCGGAGATTTTGAGTTTGTATATGGCAGCGCTCAGGTCTGCGCCTTTATACGCATATCAGATGACGATTTTAAGCTTATGGTTGTAAACACCCACGAAACACACGACCACTACGCTCCGATAGAGCTTGGGCGTTTTGGGATGCACGAGCTTGCAAACCACGAAGAATATCATAAATCAGAAAACGGACGTTTTATATTGCATATAGAGCCTATGAGCATAAAAATTTACGATGTAAAAACAGCATATACAAAGGAGAAAAGCAATGAGTAAAACCATGGCCATAATCGGCGGCGGCGCAAGCGGCCTTATGTGCGCTATAACTGCTAAGCGCCGCGCAAATCAATTAAAAAAAGATATATCCGTTATAATTTTAGAAAAGAATTCACGCGTAGGAAAAAAGCTTCTTTCAACGGGCAACGGAAAATGCAACCTTACAAATACGAATATTTGCCGTAATGCGTATCATTCAAACGATATTGCTTTTGTCCAAAGCGTGCTTGACTCTTTTTCGTCCGATAAAATCATAGACTTTTTTGAGCAAATAGGAATCACATGCATCTCAAATAACAATCTCATTTATCCGCGCAGTATGCAGGCATCATCAGTTCTTGACGCGCTGCGTTTTGAGGCGCAAAAGCTCGGCGTCGAATTTATATGCGATTTTGATGCAGAAAAAATACAAAAATCCAATTCATCCTATATCATTTCAGGCAAAACACAAAATATATGCGCCGACGTCGTAGTAATAGCATCAGGCAGCAGCGCAACCACAGGCTCGGACACAGGTCTTGATATATTAAAATCCTTCGGACACAAAATCTATACACCATACCCTGCCCTCACCACATTAAAATCAGCTGAAGAATGTATAAAAACGGCCAAGGGCATGCGCGCAGATGCATCTATCACACTCGTATGCGACAAAAAAAATATAAGAACCGAAAATGGCGAGCTGCTATTTTGCGACTATGGTTTTTCAGGCATCGCCATAATGCAGCTTTCAGGCTATGTATCAAAGCTTTTTACCGATGGCAAAAAACATGATGTAAAGCTCAAAATCGATTTTGCACCCGAATACTCTTTTGATGAACTGTATTCTGTTTTAATAAAAAAGAGAAACTCACTTTCGCATCTTGATACAGAAAATCTTTTGTGCGGCTTTTTAAACAAGCGCATCGGTATGACAATTATAAAACATTCAAATATAGTCGCATTATCCGAGCCGATATCCTCGCTCGACGATAAAAAAATAAAAAAGCTTGCCCAAACTGTAAAATCCTTTGAAATGGCAATTACAGGAACAAAAGGCGCTCCACAGGCGCAGGTTATGGGCGGCGGAGCGGCACTTTCGGATTTTTATAAAGATACGCTCGAATCAAAAAAATCGCCAAAGCTTTTTGCGTGCGGTGAGGTGCTTGACGTATATGGCGACTGTGGCGGTTACAATCTTACATGGGCATGGGCAAGCGGATATATATGCGCAAATTCTGCCGCAGAGATTATATAGTGCTTTAAAACAATACATACAAAGGAGAAAACAATGGACAGAGCAGATAAAGCAAAAAATCTTTTCAAAAACGGATATAACTGTGCACAGGCAGTGATGTGTGCATTTTGTGATTTGACAGGCATGGACGAAAAAACCGCCTACACCCTTGCATCTTCATTTGGCGGAGGCCTTGGAAGATTAAGAGAGGTATGCGGAGCCGTTTCGGGAATGGCAATGGTAGCAGGGCTTTTATACGGATATACAAAAGAGGACGAGCCATCAAAAAAAGCCGAGCATTACGCGCTTATCCAAACCCTCGCAAATAAATTTAAGGAGCAGACAGGCGGGGTAGTATGTCGCGAGCTTTTAAATTCCAAAGATACCACTCCGACTCCCGAAAAAAGAACGCCTCAATACTATCAAAAGCGCCCATGCGCCGAGCTTGTGTACCTTGCAGCAAAAATTATGCAAGAGTACATCGATGAGCATGAAATTGATTAAAAAAACGGTCTTATGACCGTTTTTTTATGCCTGACTTATTAATTTATTTTTGATTTTTTATATTTGAGCGGTGACATTCCAAATCTTTGTTTAAAGCATTTTGAAAAATAAAACTGATCTGAAAATCCCAAATATTCACTTATTTCTTCTATAGACATATTAGCATTTTTCAACAGCTGCGCCGCCGCAAACATTTTTTGCCCTTTTATATACTCTTGAACAGTAATTTTAAGTTCTTTTTTAAACTTGTTGGTTAAGGTACTTTTCGAAATATAAGCATACTCCGCAACACTTGACAGACAAATCTTTTTATCCAAATTATTTTTTATAAATTCAACTGCTTTTTGTACACATTCTGAAAATTCTACAATTTCTAAACTTATATTATTGCTTTTTAAAAGTTTAATAAGGGCATCATACACTTTTTGCTTAACAACAAGCGAGTCAGCAATGTTTTCGCTTGTTAAATATTTTTTATAAAAAACACTCCAATCGGTATCATCTTTTCTAAAAATCGGTTGTATACATCTGCCGAGCATATCAATAGCATCCGCTCCTGATAAAGTAATATGAAAAAATATGTGTTCCATCATATTCTCACAACAAAAATTAAACGAAAATCCCGCAGGGAGCAAATACCAGTTTTGAGGCAGAAGCTCTATTTTTTCACCATCGTGCTCAATGCAAGCCTTCCCTCCCACAATGTAATATAATCTTGAAAAAACAGGATTTTTCACATACCCATTCCAAGTCGATTTCACCGTAGCATATCCAAAACTATACAAATTAAGTTTTATATCGTTCGCTATTTCACACAACGCAGCATTGTTGGTAATCATTTGTTCTATTCTCCATATTTATTATTCAAAAATACATTGATTTAATCACATTTTATGTTAAAATGAAATTATATTTTACATAAATATAACATATAAATATGCAAAAATCAAGGAGACTGCAAAAAATGCTTTTGCGAGACAAATTTTGGCTATGGGGACATCCCGCGGGAAGGTATAATTTAAACGCAGACAATTACGGTTGCCATGACGTATCAAGAATGACACCTATGGAGGCTTGCCTTTATCTTGGTATAAAAAACACTTTTATGGTTCCGGTAGGCGTCGACGTAAATATGCGTCAATACAACAAATCTTTTACAACCTTAAACAATGTAGGTTGGGAGTGCTTTGACGCTTGTGACAAACCCGAAATAATTGATGAAATTATAGAGCAGGCAAAAGATTTTAAAAACATTTCTTGTGTCGTGCTTGATGATTTTAAAAATGTAATAGATGGCGTTATACGTTACAAAAAATTTCCCGTTTCAATGATCGAAAGTATGAACGAAAAACTTCACAATAACAACGTTCGCAAACTTGATTCCTGGATGGTATTATATACGCATCTGTTTGGCGTCGATGATGCCGAAGATAAAGAATTCCAACCATACATGGATGCCGTTGACGGTATTATCATGTGGAATTGGTGGGAAAAAAACTTTGAACAAATTCCCGAAAAATTTGAAATATTCAAAAAATACACCCCTAATACTCGCCGTATGGTCGGTTGTTATCTCTATAACTTCGGCGAGAAAAAGCAAGCGACAGGAAAAGCAGTAAAGTGGCAGCTCGACTATTACCGTGAGCTTTTGTTAAAGGGCGAAATTGAAGGAGTTGTACTTCATACAAACACAATGGCAGATCTTGATTACGAGGCTTATGATGTGGCTGTCAAATGGATGGAAGAACACGGCGACGAACAAATATAACTTTTGCATAAATATTTTTTACAATAATAAAAAAACGGTCTTATGACCGTTTTTTTATGCCCGATTTATTAGTTTTTCTGTACTCACGCGGCGAATACCCCGTAAGCTGTTTAAACACTCTTCCAAAATGCGTCAGATTATCAAAACCGCTGCGCATAGCTATATCTCCGATTGTAACCTTGTCATATAGCAAAAGCTTTTGTGCAAAAATAATTCTTCTGTAATTTATGTACTGGGTAAATGTAAAACCTGTATTACGTTTAAAAATTCTGCTAAGGTGCGCCTCGCTTACAAAAAACCTTTTCGCAACACTTCCAAGCGAAATCTGGTCGGTATAGCTTTCATTTACATAATCAATTATTTTTTCAAATTTAAGTCCCGATGATTGTACCTCGAGAGTATGTGCGCTTCTCAATATAACAATAAGCATTTCAGTAAGCAGCGACGAAACATACGAATCGTGCCATTTTTCTGTCTTATTTTCCTGCAAAAGCATATTCATAAGGCGAAATACACGCTTTTTTTCTTCGGCAGGCATATCCACAATTCCCGTATACTCACTAAGCTTATTTAAAATTTCTATATCGTGCACTGCTCTTTCATCAAAATAAAGCACAACACGCTCATGTTTGTAATTCTCACACAAAATCGCCTTATGAAGCTTATCGGGCGGCATAATGAGTAAATCAAACGGTTTAAGATGATACGTTCTATTTTCTATAAACATATCAATATGTCCGTCAATAAGAAAATAAACCTCAAAAAATCTATGCACATGCTCTACAAATGGCTGTACTTCGCTTTCATGCACTATGCGGTCTATGTAAATTGGATTAAGCGTGCCGCTGGCATACTTTCTCACATCTCTCACCTCACATGATATAAAATATCGCAAATTTATCTCAAAGATGCTACATTCTCACTAACTTATCCGCATATAACATATCCTATGCCAATCGAATCGCCAATAAGCAATAAATTTTTCATAGTTTATTTCTCCTTTGACAATACATTTACCAAACAACTTCTGTTTTACATATCCAATTATATTACCGCATAAAAGAAAAGTCAAGCACGCCCTCCAAACACAAAAAATATATTAAAAATAAAAATTGATTGAAATCTCACCAAATTTTTGTTATAATATATTAAAATGGGTTTTAAAAAGTTCTTATAAACCATTTACAAATGCAAGCGAAAGGGCGATATAATTGAGTTTTAACCTTGTACTTCATGAGCCACAAATTCCGCAAAATACGGGCAATATAGCGCGCACATGTGCCGCTACGGGAAGCAGACTTCACATAATAAAGCCTACTGCTTTTGAAATAACAGATAAAAACTTAAAGCGCGCAGGACTTGACTACTGGCATTTGCTTGATATAACATATTATGAAAATCTCGATGATTTTTTCGAAAAAAATCCGGGAATCACATGCTACTTTGCCAGCACAAAAGCGCAGAAAACTCACTGTGATGTAAGCTATAAAGACGGCGATTATATAATGTTTGGCAAAGAAACGGCAGGGCTTGACGAAGAGCTTTTATATAACAACGCCGAAAACTGCATTCGCATTCCTATGATAAGCGATGCACGCAGTCTTAACCTTTCAAATTCAGTGGCAATCGTTTTGTATGAGGCGCTTCGCCAGACAAACTTTGATTCGCTACTGCAAACAGGAAATCTCACCAGATTTACATGGTGATTTTATAAAATTAATACATAAGGAGGTAATACATATGCTTAATATTAAGTTTATGGTTGATTCCACAGCAGACATATCAAAAGAGTATGTAAAAGAAAACGACATAGAGGTGCTTGGTCTGCCGGTAATATTTGAGGACGGTACAATAAAGCATGACTGGGTAGAAATGGATGCAGATGAATTTTATGACAGATTGAAAAAATCAAATCAAATCCCCACTACCTCACAGGTGCCGCCCGACACAGTAGAGCAAATAATGCGCGATGCTCTTGCGGGACACGACGCGCTCATATTTATCACAATATCCTCAAAGGGCAGCGGCACATACAATTCTGCATGTATCGCAAAGCAAAACATATTAGAGGATATGCCCGATGCCAAAATTGAAATTATCGATTCTATGGCATATTCGCTATTTATTACTATGATGCTTGACGAAGCAATTCGTCTGCAAAAAGAAGGAAAGTCAATTGAGGAAATAGTACAAGGTGCAAAGGATTTTCGCTCTAAGTATGACGTTTTGGTTGTAGTCGATACGCTAAAATATCTCGAAAAGGGCGGAAGAATTAACAAAGCAAGCCTTGTTGCAGGAACACTTCTTGACTTAAAGCCCGTTCTTTCCGTACGCGGCGGTGTGATGGAATCTATTGATAAATTCCGTGGCAGCAAAACGCTCATTTCAAAAATAATCAAAAAGCTTAAAACAACGGATATAGACCTTAACGACCCGAAATTCTGCATAGTTCACTCACAGGCAGACGAAAAAGCCAACGAGCTTTGGAATGCCGTACTTGCAGAGTTTGGTGACCATCATAAGCTTGTGATGAAATCACAGATTGGCGCAGCCGTAGGAACTCACATAGGTCCCGGAACGCTTGCTCTTTTCTACAAATTAAATAATCCCGTTCAGATTTACGAAGACTAAAAAACACAAAAAGACATCCTGCAAGGATGTCTTTTTTGTGTTATAAGCACATTCTATTTTATAATCATAAAAATAAGCGGAATAGTTAAAACGGCAAACAAATGCGAAATAACAGCCATTCCGGCAGCCACCGTAGTATCTTTTCCATATGCGCTTGGAATTACGATAGTATTAAGTCCAAGCGGCATTGCGAGCGAGCAAAGCGCGCAAATATAAATCGTCTGCGATATTTCGAAAAATCTTGCAACCAATATAAAAATCACAGGCATAACAATGAGGCGTATAAACGAAATGAAATAAATTTTCACATCTGTAAATGTCTTTTTAAGCGATATTGTCGAAACTACCACACCGGTCAAAATCATAGCAATCGGCGACATACAATCTCCCGAAACATCGACAAGCGACACAAACCACATGGGAAGCTTAATCTTAAAAAGTCCAATCACCATACCCACAAGCATTGCAATAAACATAGGGTTTACAAAAGATTTTGCCGTTTCTTTAAAGGTTTGCTTTTTTGTTGTATCAGCCATCAAAAGCCTCGGCACACCCCATACATAAATTAATATCCACAACGGCAGTGTAAATATCAGATATTCAAAAAATATATCGGGAAAAAGGCTCATCACAACCGCATTTCCCATAAAGCCGAAATTGGCAAACGACAATCCGTATGTATAAATATTTTGAATGTATCTGTCCTTTGTAAGCAATTTTGAAACAAAAATTGCAAATGGTATCGCAACAAATGCTATGATAAAACTTATCAAAAGAAGATTTGACGCCTTGCTTATTCTTTCAACAGTAAAATTTTCGATAAATGTTCCCATAACAAGCGCAGGGATAAAAAGCGTATTTTCAAGCTTTGATAAAACTACCGACGAGTTATCCGGCAAAATCTTCCACTTTGCGAGCACATATCCTATAATGATAAAGCTAAAAAGGAAAGCCGTCTGATTTAATGTCGATGTAAAAAGATTCATATTTATAACCTCCTATAAATTATATTAAATCTAATTAAATACATAAAACAAAAATCCCATCTCTCGACAGGATTTTATTGGTTGCGGAAGAAGGATTCGAACCCTCACAAAACGAGTCAGAGTCGTTTGTGCTACCTTTACACAATTCCGCAATATTTATCAGCTACCTAAATATGATACACCCTTTTGTGATATTTGTCAAGCTTTTTTTTATATTTTCCCAATTTATTTTTTATTTATACCCTTAAAGGCAAAAAATACAGGGAGCCATATATATGACTCCCAATAATTTTTTAATTAAAGCGCAGCCTTTGCCTTTTCAACCAAAGCAGTGAATGCAGCAGGGTCTGCAATTGCAATCTCAGAAAGCATCTTTCTGTTGATATCAATTTCAGCCTTCTTCAAGCCATTCATAAATCTTGAATAGTTCATTCCGTTCATCTTTGCAGCAGCACTGATTCTTGCAATCCACATGCGACGGAACTCTCTCTTCTTCTGCTTTCTGCCGATATATGCATATACAAGCGACTTCATAACAGCCTCATTAGCTGTTCTGAAAAGCTTGCTCTTTGCTCCGCGGTAACCCTTTGCGAGCTTCAAAACCTTTTTATGTCTTTTTCTGGTGGTCAATGCACCTTTTACTCTTGCCATTGCTTATTTCCCTTCTTTCCGAATTGTAAATTTTATTTGTATGGAATTAGTTTTTTGATAGTCGCTTCATTAGCGGGGCTTGCATACGCAGGCATACGCAATCCTCTCTTTCTCTTAGTCGACTTCTTGGTCAAAATGTGGCTTCTGAAAGCGCTTCCTCTTTTAACCTTACCGGACTTAGTCAAAGAAAATCTCTTTGCTGCTCCTTTGTGTGTCTTTATTTTAGGCATTATAATACACTCCTTCCAACTTGTAATTTTATTATAGCCATTTCCTCATTTTGAGGTAATGTGTAACTATCCGATTTATGCCTTGGGCGCCATAAACATAACCATGCTTCTGCCCTCAAGCTTGGCATTTTTATCTACACTACCGTACTCAGACGCAGCATCGGCAAATCTTTGCAAAAGCTCTGCTCCGATTGCAGAGTGATTAATCTCACGTCCGCGAAAACGTACAGCAACCTTTACCTTACTTCCGCTCTTTAAAAACTTAATAGCAGAATTAAGCTTTGTTTCAAAATCGTGCGTATCAATAGAAGGCGAAAGTCTGACCTCTTTTACTTCCATAACCTTTTGATTTTTGCGATTTTCCTTCTCTCGCTTTGCCACTTCAAACTTATACTTGCCATAATCCATAATCTTGCACACGGGCGGCTTTGCCGTAGGCGCAATTTTAACAAGGTCAAGATTTGCATCAATAGCTGCCTGCTGAGCCGTTGCAATATCAACTACGCCGAGCTGTGCGCCATCTTCGCCAATCAAGCGAACCTCTTTATCACGGATTTGTTCATTAATTTGCTGCTCCTTGTTACTGATAATGTATCACCATCCACTTTAAATTATAAGGCATCCGCCTTACCGATTTATAAAAACAAAAAACGGACAAGCAGGCAAACCCACTCATCCGTAAATACACATAAATAACCGATGCAAAAGCACCGCTTTACACATATTTAACCGAATAGGCCCTGCCGTACGGTGAGAGCAAACAAGATGCCCTACTTTGTTTTCTATGATAGTATAACACGTCTTTTTTTCTTTGTCAAGTATTTATTTAAAACTTTTTTCACCAATTTACCTTGCCATACATTTTGCCAAAAAATTCTCAATGCCAATCCATTCGTCAACCTTGCCCTGCTTTATATTATAATCAATTCGGGCAATTTCTTTTACCGTTTCACGCAAAAATTGCTTTTCAAATCCGTTTGCAGCGTTTATATAATCGCGCACAAAATATGGCGAAACCTTAATTGCCGCTGCAATAGTATTAGGCGCTTGTCCACGTTCAAGCAAAAGCTTTGCATGAAATATGCGCTCAAAATTTGTAAACAGCATCGCCAGTATCATAAATGCAGATTCTTTCAAGACCTTAAGCTCATCAAGACGTGCAAATACAGTTTTTGCGTCCTTTTTCATAAGAGCATTTACCATGTCAAAGACTCTGCTCTGTGGCATCTTTGTAACGATTTTATCGATATCTGAGCACGTAATCTTGTCCTGGCAATACGCAAACAACTTTTCAAGCTCGCGCTTTATATTGTTCATACCGCCATCGCAGCTTCGTATCAAATACTCAACCTCGGCTTTTCCAATCGTTTTTCCCGCCTCACGGCAGCCGCGCCCTATCCAGTTTATGAGCTCTACCCCTTCAAGATATACACACTCGACCAAAACACCATACTTTTCAATGGCTTTGTATAATACACCGCGTTTGTCAACCTCTTCTTCATAAAAAATGAGTACAACATCATCACTTATACCAGAAAGCTTTTCTGACCAATATTGTTTTGCCTGTTCTGTCGCCTTCGAAAATATAGTGCTGTACTTGATAACGACCACTTTTCTTTGCGCCATCATAGGAGGAGTTTCAAGTGCGAGCGTAATCTCATCAAAATCCTGCTTTACCCCCTCGAAAACAACATAGTTAAAATCGGCAAAATCCTCATCCACAAGATTTTTTTTGAGCGTGCCAAAATAATAGCTTTTCAGAAAGTCCTCCTCTCCAAAAAACAAATAGATATTATCATATTCTCCTGATTTAAGCTGATTTTTAAGTATCGAAAGACCATTTGCCACGCTTTTTTTCGCCACACTCTCACCCCTTGTTTTCAAATTTTCACAAATCTTTATTTATAAAAAGTATCAATCCACTTTATTTCGTTTTTGTTTACATAAAAGCTTACACTTCCACACTCATCGGTGCGAAACACATTAATCCCTTCGCGCTCAAAAAACCTCAGGGTATAGCTTGAAGGCAAATCATAAATATTATCCTTGCCGACGCTTATCACGGCATATTTTGGTGCTACTGTTCTTATAAGCTTCGTCGGATTTGACTCCTCCGAGCCGTGATGCGCCGATTTTAAGACATCGGCTCTTATTTTATCTTTGTATTTGACAAGCTTGCCAATCGCCGCCTCTTCAATATCGCCCGTAAACAAAAAGCTCGTATCCCCATATGTAAGCTTTAAAACAAGCGACTTATCATTTTCGCTCATCATACGATTGTTGGCATTTTGCCGTGTCGGTGCAAAAGCTTCAAAGACCGCATCTCCAAGCTCTAATACATCACCCTCTTTAAAGTATAACACATTAATTTTGTTTTGCACAATAATTTCTTCAATAATTTTTTTATATTCTGTATTTTTTCCATCCGCCCTGTATGGCAAAACAAGATTTTTCACCTTCATAACCCTCAAAGCCGCCGCAATTCCTTGTGCGTGGTCCTTATCATAGTGCGATAAAATGGCATAATCTATCACATTTACACCGTTTCGGCGAATATATGGCACAAAAATTTCTTCTCCCAAATCCTTCTTGCTCAGAGCCGAGCTTCCGCCACCGTCAATCAAAACAGTTTTTCCGTGCGGAATTTTTATAAGCGCAGCGTCGCCCTGGCCTACATTTATAAAGCTTACACGCATAAGAGAGCTTGTGTATACACCGGCTACCGTTACACATATCACAAGTACAGTACAAATCATAACATATGTAAAATTATACCTTTTGTTTCCCTTTGTAAAATATACAAAAACAGACGCTAAAATCAAATAGTATATGCACATAGAAAGTAAATTTGCAGAAAATATACTAATTTTAGCAAAAGGCAAAGCGGTTATAATATTTACAACGCCATTTATATACTTTATAAATATCTTTAAAATAAATGCTATGCACATTGGCAGGACGCTTCCCGCACCCGACAAAGCCACAAACACAAACCCAACTGCCAGCACGGGTGTAATAACGGGAACAATCAACAAATTTGCCAAAAGCGAGTAAACAGACACTACATTAAAGTAATACGCCATAATCGGCAAAAGCAAAATCTGAGTCGAAAGCGTTACACTTATGGCAGACGAAAGCTTTTTTAGCCTTACAATGCGTAGCAAATATTCGTTTATCATATCAGCAAACAACGCAATCCCAAGCACTGACGCAAACGAAAGCATAAAGCCCAAATCAAAAATTATATACGGATTTATAAAAAGCATTATAAACGCGGTTATGTAGAGTATATGCTCTTTGTCATAATCGCGGCTCACAAGCTCGGAAAACATATAAAAGCAAAGCATGATAACGGCTCTTACAATCGAAGGCGTCATTGCCTGCAAAAACGCAAATATCCAAAGTGATATTCCCGTTATCAGATACGTCCACTTCTTTTTAATTTTAAGCGCAAAGCAAAGCCACGTCAACACCGCAAATACGCATCCCGTATGAAGTCCCGACGCAACCGTAATATGCACCATACCACTGTCTGACAGACGTGTGTAATGCTCATCGGTGAATGTTTTCTGGCTAAGAAGTATTCCTTTCAAAAGCGAAGTATCATCGCCACTAAAATGTCTGTCAATCGCATCCGTACAGTATTTTCTTACCATCATCGCCAGGTCGCATATATTAAAATAGTTTATTTTATTACCGACAAGCTTGCTGTTATCATATTCTCCCACAAGCTCAAAGAAAATCCCATCCGCCTTATTTGACGCGTTATAATTTACCTCTCCTTCATTAAGTGGCTTTGACGTTTCGCCAAGAGCTGCCCGAAGCGTTAAAACATCTCCATAATTATACTTTTCACACTTCGAGCGTTGTCCATATTTTTTGAGTGAAAGCTTTACCTTTTCCTTACCGCCCGAAATCTCACTCTTGCTTTTGACAGTAATGTCGGATATCTCAAACTCATAATAATCATAATATTCATTATCCTTGTCAAACACCTTTACAACGCGTCCCGTAGCAGTCATATTTTTGCCTGCCAAATGACGCAGCGCATTCGTTTTATCGTAATTGAAGAAGGATGTATAAGCTACACCGAAAATAAAAAAGCCGCACATCAAAAATGCAAGGAGCTTCTTCCTTGCATTAAACACAAAATTTCTTATACATACCGTCAAGGCAAAACAAATGCACACAAAAACAAGTGCCGATACACCAATAGCTTCAAACGCCAAAATACCAAAAATATATGCTATCAGCGAAAATATTACCATTCTTTTCAATGCAAATCACCACAAAAATCTTACTCTTTTTCCGAAAACTGCCTATAGCTCGATTTTTCCGTTTTCTTTTTCAAATTCAATAATTCTCTTCTTTATCATTTGTTCAAGCTCTTTATTTTTTGTTCTTCCCTCATATTCTGCAATATATCCAAATTTATCAAGTAAAGACTGACTGATGCGAAGAGTATATCTTGACAGAGAATCTTTCATAAATATATCCCCTTTCGACAAATCTATGACTTAATTATATCGTCAAATTTTAGTCATTTTTTATTTTGACGCAATAAGGGCGAATTTATGACGCATATTTTCCGTCTAAAAATAAAGAACAGGCTATAAAACCTGTTCTTAAAATTTTAATTAAAAACTAAAATATTCTTCTTGCACCAACATATGTTGATGCGTAGTAACCCGAATTAATTGTTTCTACTCTTACTCTCTGTCCCGAGTACGGCGCATGAACCATATTGCCGTCGCCGACATAAATACCAACATGGCCTATTCCACTGCCATATGTATTAAACAACACCAAATCACCCGGCAAAAGCTCGCTCTTTTTTACCGATATGCCGTTTGATGCCTGACCTGCTGCTGTACGGTTAAGAGTTACGCCAAGCTGTCTGTAAACATAAGAAGTAAATCCCGAACAGTCAAAACCTCTCGGGCTTGAACCGCCATATACATACGGCGTACCTATATACTTCATAGCCTCTTCAACAACCTGTGGTGCACCAGAAGGTGTATTATACTCCTCCTGCGAAATAGCATCTACATACTCGTTATATACATAGCGCTCAACATCATCGCTATCTTTTACAATGAAAAAGCCGTTTTCTTCACCATATATAACGTACTTTGTACCCTTACAAACAGTATCAACAATCGCAGAGTCAAACGAAGCACCATTTCTTACATTAAGCGTACCGACATTAGTTTTTCCATAAATCACACCATCGAAATAAATCTTTTCCTTTGATGTATCTTTCACGGTAGAAAGCTTGATATACTCTTTCGCAACATAAGCGTATCTGTCGCCATAATTGATAACATACCAAGCACTTTCTTCGCAATCATACGCATTAACCATTGTATCTTTATTAAGTTGTCCTATAATATCAGCATCATATGACGGATTTTGTCTTACATTGAGCACGCTTGCGGTAACAACACCATCACGCGCAAAGGCAACCGCTCCAAGCAACACAGACGATGCAATTACGCCCACCACAGCCACGCTGATTATCTTATGTAAAAATCTCATTACCAAACCTCCGGGGAAACCTCATTTCTGTTCTATGTTTTATATTGTACTACATTTTTAGTCTTTTGTCAAACGTTTTTAATAACTATTTTAAAATTTTGTAATATTTTTTAACATTTATTCATAGACTGATATTTTGTTCTGACTTTTTCCTTAGCCAAACGCCCAAAAAACCTGATATACCTATATTTTTTGACCGCCTCATCTTTTCACCACAAAATATGGTATGGCATATTTTGTATCTTGCAAGCCACCTAATTATCTCAATTCATAGCAAAACGCAACTGATTTTTGACATTTTTCGTAATAATTGTAACAATTTATTCTACGCTCATTACATCTAAAATGACACAAAGTTTTTAAAAACTTTTGTAACCCTGCCAAATATTTAAGGTTTTTTTACATTAAAAGGTGGATTTTTTACATTTACTTAATGACATACTATGTTATAATTTGTATGACATTATTTATTGGGGGTAATCATTTATATGGGTATTTTGTTTGTCTTTCTCCATTTGGCATTTGGCCAAGGCGAATCAATGACTGTAAAAGAACACGGCAAAAGATATAAAAAAGGTGGGACGTTTTTTAATGCAAGCATCTGTTTTTTTGCATTGATTTATACCATCGTATCCGAATTCTTTGCCAAAGACGGTTTATTCTTTTTCCCGACAAAAATCTGGATATACGGCATCGCCAGCGGAATTTGTTATGCAATAGGTTTTTATGGTGCATATCTGGCATTCAAGCTCGGCTCCTTTGGAAAAACAAAACTTATATCAACTTTCGGACTCGTCCTGCCAATATTTTATGGAGTTGTATTTTTGAAAGAAACAACAACAATTTATACATACATATCGCTTGCATTGATTGCTTTGTCTGTATTTTTGATGAACTACAAAACTCTCGAAGATGATACCAAAGCCCATAACACAAAAAAATGGATTTTCTGGATTATAACTTATGTTTTGGCAAACTTTGCAATTTCAATTCTATCAAAGCATCAACAACTGACATTTGGCTCAGTTTGCAACAACGAATTTATTATGATATCGTACGCCGTAGCAACGATATCACTGCTGATATTAGGTTTTGTATGCGAGAGTGAAAAATTATCAAATACATTTAAAAACGGCTTTACGTATGGTATACTTGCAGGCGCTTTTAACGGGGCAAGGAATTTTTTTCACATAAGAGCGTATATGTATCTTCCGCTCTCTATTATATCGCCTATATCAACTGCGCTCGGAATAGTAATAAGCTTTGTAATATCAGTAGTTGTTTATAAAGAAAAGTTTACATTTATCCAATACATAAGCGCTTTTATAGGCATAATAGCCGCAGTTTTACTTAATATAAAATAGTTATAACAAATACAAAAAATCGGGATGCAAATTTGCATCCCGATTTTATTTTTTTGTTCAAATATCAAACGTGCGACAATGCATCCTCAAGCCAGAACACACCAACGTCAAGTGCTGACCAAAGCTCATCACGTTCAGCCTTTTTTATCAGCTTGTTTTTCGGATTAAGGTATTTGTCATTTTGCTGAAGCTGCACCGAAACGTGTCCCGCAACCTCTGTTTCGCCATTTTTTTCAAAATTGCTCAGCACAAACGAAACAATGTACTTATCACTTGGATTACCATAATAAATCATATTTCCCTGACGCACAAGCGGTTTTCCCTTATACATCAAAAGCTTATTCTTACTCTTTTTTTCAGCCATAATATTCTCCCTTCTGCCGCTATGTGCAGGCCATACCACTATCAACCAAATTTTATTTCATAAATATATTTTAACATAGCAAACATTCATTGTCTACCAAAATTTATATTTTTCTGCCTTTTATAAAAACGTCTTTGATGTCAAGCTTGTTTGTAGCAATAACAAAATCTGCATCCTTGCCCTCTTTTATGCTTCCTATACTTCCCGAAAGT
This sequence comes from Oscillospiraceae bacterium, assembly GCA_015068725.1. Lineage (GTDB taxonomy): Bacteria > Bacillota > Clostridia > UBA1381 > UMGS1253 > Aphodoplasma. The sequence continues at coordinate 95,068 of SVKA01000002.1, forward strand.
CCTATCTGACGCGCAGGATTATAAGATGCCATTTTAACTGCATCTTCAAGCCTTACGCCCCACGAAGCCATATTTTTGACGCAGTCCCAGAGCGATGCCATACCACCGCAGATAGTGCCGTCTGCCTGTCTTGCAACGCCGTCCTTGACAACGACCTCATATCCGCCAAAATCATACACTCCTTCACCAAGGCCTGCTGCATTAACACTGTCATTTATCAAAATCATTCTATCAGGGCCAAACAGCTTATACGCCATCATAGCGGTTGTGCTTTTTACGTGCAAGCCATCGCCAATAAGCTCAACCATAGCGCCACCATCATACGCCGCCTCAATAAGATGCAAATCTCTGTGATGCACAGACGGCATGGCATTAAACAAATGCGTAACCTGACTTGCCCCATTTTCAAACGCACTCATACAGGTCTCATAATCAGCATTTGAATGTCCAAGCGAAATACAAACCTTGCGGGCATATTTTCTTATAAACTCATCGCTTCCATCAAGCTCGGGCGCAATTGTAACAAGCCGTATATTGCCACCCGCTGCCTCCTGCACCGTGTCAAAATCAAGCTCCTTTGACGTGCAAAGCCAGTCAGGTCTGTGAGCGCCTTTATACCTTTCCGACAAATACGGACCTTCCATATTTATTCCAACAACCGACGCGCCATCCACACCGCGCTCTATAGCCTTATTAATTCTTTCCATAGCCGAGCATAAAACGCTCTGCGGCGCAGTCATAACCGTAGGTAAAAAAGACGTCGTACCCGTTTTTGCCCAGTACTTGCTCATAGCATTAATGCCTTTATAATTACACTCCGTAGCATCATAGCCCATAGCCCCGTGAGTATGTATATTCACAAGTCCCGGCAAAAGATAACATTCATCTGCGTCTATAATATCTCCCAGAAAAAGCTTTGGTGCAATTTTAACGATTTTTTTATCCTCAACCGCTATATCGGTCTTTTCAAATATAAAATTTTCATTCAAAACATTGGCATTTTTTATAGTATACATATTATTTCTCCGTTATGTAAGCATATTTATATTTCTTTATCCGCAAGTTGTCTTGATGATAAAACAAGCATAACCCACGAAAGCATCTGCAATATTCCAAAAATAATCATTGTATAAATCAGCCATGTTGTTTCCTTTAAAACAAACATAATTGTAAATACGCCTATAATACGTCCGATGTTTATATAAAATTCACGCACCGACAAAATTTCAAGATTTTTTCGGCTTGCATGGGGCATTTTATACGCCGCATCATAAAACGCCGAGAAAAGCACCGTAACAAAAAAGCCTTGTATAAGTGCACTTAAAATACCATAAGAAAAAAGTGTCAGCATATTAAAGCCTCTTATGAGTATAAAGCCTGACAACGCATATAAAACGCATGCCAAAAATGCAAATCCCATTCTCTTTTTATGTATAATATGCGACTGTGGCAGATAGGAAAGCAGCATCTGTACAAGTGCATATATAAACATATATATACCCACGCCGACATTGGACATTTCAAGCGTGAAAATCAAAAGCGGAATCAAAAACATCGAAACGCCATCACGAATTCCGTTTACAGCATCACAAACGGCGCACATACGCATAGACTTATTCTTTACCGAAAATACAAACACATTTCCAAACTGCGTAGCACCCTTTTTTCCGTCCTGATACGTCAGCGAAAAACAGCTTATAACAGCTATTATCAATACAATAAGCGATATAACAAACAACGCAACAAAACCATTAATTCCACCAATCAAAGATGCAAGCACGCCTGATATAAGCGGCGATAAAACAGCAGAAGCAGAATTTATTATTCCCTGAATAAAAAGATAATATCCTCTGCCCTCCGAGCTTGTAACATACATAACACCGCTACTGTAATTAAGATTAAAAAACGCGTTGCCCATGCCGCTGAGTATTCCCAAAAGCCAGATATAATTCACGCATGAGCTTTTCATAGAAAGCAGTAATATATAAAGCAGCGTATGCAAAATAAGGCCTGTAAAAATAAGCGTACGCGAGCTTACCGCTTTGCCTATAATTCCCGTTACAACAGAAAAAAACGCCATCGCACCGTACATACAAAGATTATAATACGCCACCGCTATTAATCCCGACGCAACCTCACCGCTCGCATAAGCGCATAAATATATAAACGTATTTATAAATATTCCCGAAAATGCCGACGCCACAAAAAACAAAGACACCGTCGACAAAAACAGCTTCTGTTCACGCATCAAAAATCCACCCGCAAAAAACGTGGCAATTTTCGTTTTGATGCGTTTAAAGTAAGCACTCATAATAATCCCCCAATTAGACATAGCATACCATAGGCAGTATGTCCTTATCTACCATCAAATGCGCAGCCGCTTATATGTGCTGCTGCGCATTTGTGTAGTAAATTTACATATTTTCAAGATATTCGTTAATGCTTTTTACAAGCTCATCAGGGTCTACGCCATGAACAGCGCACGCCTCTTCTATGGATTCACCGCTCGCTGACGGACAACCAAGACAATGCATTCCCATATTAAGGAAAAACTGTGCCGTTGTCGGTTCAAGCTTTAACACATCGAAAATAATCATATCCTTTGTAACCTTCATAATAAAACCCTCCTGATTTATAATAATTCAATTTTTACGCATTTTCACTATTTTCAGTTTGCACCTGTACGTCTTGTGCATCATTTTCCGTCTGGCTCTTTACATCATCAAGAGCTATATTATCAAAAAGCTTTTCAAACTCAGCTCCCGATATTTTTTCTCTCTCGATAAGAGCATTTGCAACTCTTGTTAGCGTTTCAAAGTCAGAGCGCAAAATTTCTTCGCATTTTTTATAGCACGAATCAACAATATCTCTGATTTCTTCGTCGATACGCGCCGCAACCTCTTCGCTGTAATTTTTCGACTGAGCCAAATCACGTCCGATAAATACCTCGTGCGCCGAGCCACCATAATTAATCGGTCCAAGCTTGTCGCTCATACCATACTGCATAACCATTTTTCTCGCAATTTCGGTAGCGCGCTCAATGTCGTTGGACGCTCCCGAGCTTATGTCATCAAGCGAAATCTTTTCTGCAACACGTCCACCCAAAAGCACGATAATATTTTCAATCATCTCTGTCTTTGATGTATACCATTTATCCTCGCTCGGCAAATGCATCGTATAACCGCCCGCCATACCGCGCGGTATTATAGATACTTCATGCACAGGATCTTGTGTCGGCAAATGCTTTGTAATAACAGCGTGGCCCGCCTCGTGATATGCAGTAAGCTTCTTTTCATGCTCAGTAATCTTTCTTGACTTTTTCTCAGTACCCATCACAACCTTGAGCATTGCATCTTCAAGGTGAGCGATGTGTATCTTGGGTGCATTTTCACGTGCTGCCAGAAGCGCCGCCTCGTTCATAAGATTTTCAAGGTCTGCCCCCGTAAAACCTGCCGTAGTCTTTGCAATAACAGATAAATCCACGTCCTCACCAATCGGCTTGCCTCTTGAATGAACCTTCAAGATAGCCTCTCTGCCTACTACATCAGGAACACCTACAACAACCTGTCTGTCAAATCGGCCCGGACGCAGAAGCGCAGGGTCTAATATGTCAGGTCTGTTTGTTGCAGCCAATATAATAACGCCCGCATTTTCTCCAAAACCATCCATCTCAACGAGCAACTGGTTAAGTGTCTGCTCTCTTTCATCGTGTCCGCCACCAAGACCGGCTCCACGCTGACGTCCAACCGCATCAATCTCATCGATAAATACGATACACGGGCTGTTTTTCTTTGCCTGCTCAAATAAATCACGCACTCTTGATGCGCCCACGCCGACAAACATCTCGACAAAGTCAGAACCACTTATGCTAAAGAATGGTACTCCTGCCTCACCTGCAACAGCCTTTGCCAAAAGTGTTTTACCCGTTCCGGGAGGTCCAACCAAAAGCACACCGCGCGGAATACGCGCACCAAGGTCAATATACTTTTTGGGATATCTTAAAAAGTCGACAATCTCTTCAAGCTCTGCCTTTTCCTCATCGGCACCGGCAACATCTGAAAAAAGCACCTTTTTCCCGTTTGCACCCGTAGAAACTTTTGCGCGGCTTTTGCCAAAAGACATTGCCTTTCCTCCGCCGCCCGAATTTTGCATAAAGAAAATATAAATAAAAATCAAAAGTCCTACTGTACCAAGCACAGGAAGCAAAGACACCCACCAGGGCTGGCTTACAGGCGCCTGTGTATCATATTTAAGCTTACCCTCTCTTACCTGCGCTCTTATTGTATCCCCCAAATCCTGCTCAAATACAAGCATATTCGGAATATCAACCTCTATCTTATCGACCTTATCGCTGATTACCTTGCCATTCATATCAGTAATCTTAATAGGCTCAGAAAGCTTTGCTACTGCGGTGTTTTCAATAACTGTAAGCTCTACAACTCTTCCTGACTCAACCTCGCGAATCAAATCGGAATAAACCTTTTTGACAGACGCAGACTGCGTGCCCGAAAGCGCATATACCAATATTAATAACACGGCAAACAAAGCCATATAAAAGCCAAAGCTTTTTAAATGTTTTTTCAAGCTATCAACTCCTTTTCCTCGTAGAATATATTATCATAAATGCCGTTTTAATACAACCTTCTTTACAAAATGTTCAAACTTTTTATTCGTTTTCGTACACGCTGCGCTTCAAAATTCCCACATACGGCAGATTTCTGTGCTTTTGCGCATAATCAAGGCCATATCCCACGACAAATTCATCAGGGATTTCAAAGCCTGTATAATCCACATCAACATGTGTCTTTCTGCGTGAAGGCTTATCTAAAATTGTGCATATTTTAAGACTTGCAGGCTCACGGCTTAACAAAATTTCCTTTACATAATTAAGCGTAAGACCGCTGTCTATTATATCCTCTACCAATAAAACGTGTTTGCCTGCTATGGGCTTATCAAGGTCTTTATCAATTTTTACAACACCTGATGTTTTTGATGATGAGCCGTAGCTTGATACATTCATAAAATCAATCTCAACAGGAACAGTCAATTTTCTCATAAGGTCAACGCTGAACATAACTCCGCCCTTCAAAAGCGTTACAACAAGCACCTCGCAGTCCTTATAATCAGCACTTATCTTTTCTGCAAGCTCTCCGACTTTCGCCGCAAGCTCATCTTCACTAATCAATACCTTTTCAATGTCCTCGTGAATATACATCATTTACCCTCCCAGAATTCTATCTTTAGTATTTTATCTGTTTGCTCGCCGACTTTATATAAATCGCTCCTTCTGAGCGTGCATATCCACAGTATCTTGTCATCACATACAACAAGCGGCAATATATCACGCACAGATGGTTTGACCTTTTCGTCTATAAAAAAGTCTTTAAGCTTTTTTGACCCCTTCATATTAAACGGCAAAAAACGGTCGCCGTTTTTTCTGTTTCTTATATATATTTGCCCACTAAGCAAATTATAATCAAAATATTCACAGTTTTTTTTGCGTGGTTGTATCTCGTTTACCAAAGAAAGACGAAAGCTCATATCAGCCTCTTTTATATAAACGGTTTGCCCTGCCTGCACTTTGTATGAGTAAGAAATGCGCTCATCTTTCATTTTTTCAAAATAAACTCTGTCATATTCACGCCTTGCAAAAAGGCTTTCTGCAAGGCTTACCTTTTTGGCGGTTTCACACTTGCCAAACAATTCATCGCAGCGCATCACTGTATCATACGAAATGTCCTTATCACTGCCACTTAAAACACAAATTGCATTTTTTATAATCCGAAGCGCGAGTGCCTTGTCTGTTTTGTTATACTCTTGTGTATCAATATAAAAACCATTTTCACACTCATGCATCATATCGCCAAACAGCTTTTTTGCCTGAGAATTCAAATAAACTGAATCCATACCAACAAGCATTGCATTTTCAGATATCGCCTCAATCAGATTTGCATTGTATTCCTTTATAAGCTTTGGTATAAGCTTGAGCCTGATTTTATTTCGCGTGTATACATCCTCAAAATTGCTCGCATCAGTAACAAAATTTTGACCAATTTCTTCAAGATAGTTTTCAATCTCTTCTCTTGACACGCACAACATAGGACGCGCTATACCATCAGAGCGTTTTGGCAAAATACCCTTTATGCCATCAATGCCGCTGCCACGAAGATAATACATAAGGCTTGTTTCGGTGTTATCATTTTGGTTATGCGCCGTCAAAATCACATCAAAGCCATACTCATTTTTAAGCGAGAAAAAATAATCGTATCTTACCTTTCTTGCAGCCGCCTCGACGCTTTGCTTCATTGTTTTTGCCAAAGCGCCTACATCTTTTCGTAAAACGTGCAGTTTAACTTCAAGCGCACTGCAAAGACTCACACAAAAAGCCTCATCACCGTCTGACGCCTCAGCGCGAAGCATATGATTTACATGTGCCGCCTCAATTTGTATGCCAAGTTCTTCTTTTAGAGCATACATAACTCTCAAAAGACAAACAGAATCAGCACCGCCCGACAAACAAACCAAAACCCTTTGTCCTTTTTCGACAAGCTTGTTTTTCGCGCAAAAGCTATACACTTTTTTTACAAAATCAGCTTTGATTTCCATTATACTTCCTCATTACTCTGCTGCTTATCCATATGCAAAAAGCGCGTATGTGCACCGTCCCACCAGAACTTAATCGTTCCTGTTTCACCGTTACGATGCTTTGCTACAATACACTCTGCAACATTTTTATCAGGTGAGTCAGGATTGTAATATTCATCACGATACAAAAACATTACTATATCGGCATCCTGCTCGATTGCGCCCGACTCACGAAGGTCCGAAAGCATTGGACGCTTGTTTGTTCTGCTCTCGGGTCCACGCGAAAGCTGCGAAAGCGTTATAATCGGGACCTGTATTTCCTTTGCCAGAATTTTAAGTGAGCGCGATATTTCCGAAACCTCTTGCTGACGGTTCTCACCCTTGTTTTTGCCCGTACCCTGCATAAGCTGCAAATAATCTATAATTACAAGTCCAAGATTGTGCTGCTGTTTTAGTCTGCGGCACTTTGCACGAATTTCCGATACTGTTACAGACGAAGAATCATCGATAAAAATCGGTGCTTTTGCAAGGCGCTGCATATTTTCACCAATGCTTGCCCAATCGTTTGCATCAATAGTGCCATCACGAAGCTTGCCGACGCTTACCGCAGACTCCGAGCATATAATTCTGCTCGCAAGCTGTTCTTTTGACATTTCAAGGTTGAATATAGCCGTCGCGACATTTGCCTTAATAGCGGCATTTTGCGCAATATTTAGCGCAAAACTCGTTTTACCCATAGCAGGACGCGCCGCAATCAAAATCAAATCACTCTTTTGAAGTCCCGACGTCATCTGGTCAAGATATCCAAAGCCCGTAGGCACACCCGTAACCTTGCCCTTTTTTGCCGCCATATCCTGCATCATCTTAAAGGTTTCACCCAAAAGCTCGTTTATACGAACCACGCTGCGCGAATCCTTGCCCTGAAGTATATCAAAAATCTGTTTTTCAGACTTTTCAAGTATCGTTTCGGGCTCTTCTGATGCATCATATCCCATATTTACAATCGAATTGCCTGCATCGATAAGGCGACGCAAAAGAGCCTTTTGCGCAACGATATTTGCATACTGGGTAATATTTGCCGTAGTCGGAACAGATGATGCAATATTTGATAAATACGATATTCCGCCTACTGCATCAAGCTTACTTTGACCTAAAAGCGCATCAGATACCGTTACAATATCAATAGCCTTATTTGTATTAAAAAGCTCAAGCATAACCGCAAAAATCGCCTTATTATGCTCGAAATAAAAATCATCTTCTCCTATAAGCTCACTGACCGCCGCCATGCAGTTGTGGTCAATAAGCACACCGCCAAGCACCGACTGTTCAGCCTCGACGCTGTATGGCATTGTTCTTCCCGCCAAATCCATCTTTCATTCTCTCCTTAGAAGGCTATTGGTTACTCCTCAGTAACAATAACCTTAAGCTTTGCCGTAATTTCGGGGTATACGCGCACCTCAACCTGTGTTGTGCCGATAGTTTTAATACCATCAGGCATATTAAACTTCTTTTTATCAACAACGATATGCTGCTGCATTTTAAGTGCCTCGGCTACATCCTTGCTTGTTATCGAGCCAAAAAGCTTGCCGCCTGCACCCGCTTTTGCTTTAAGCGATACGCTCGCCTCATCAATCCTGGCTTTAAGCTCAAGCGCCTGTTGTTTTTCCTGCTCCTTATGAAATGCCTGTGCCTCCTGTTGTCCCTTTGCAGCATTAAGATTTGTGCTGTTTGCCTCTACTGCAAGCTTGCGCGGAAACAAAAAATTGCGTGCATATCCGTCAGAAACCTCTTTGATTTCACCTTTTTTTCCTTTACCCTTTACATCTGCCTGTAAAATTACTTTCATAATAAACTCTCCCTTTTACACTAAGTAGCTATATAACTATATGCCAATTTTATTCTTGCTTGCCTATATATTCATCAATCGCCGACAAAAGATTTTCGCGCGCTTCTTCTATACTCATTTCTTTAAGCTGCGCGCCCGCCACCGTAAGATGACCGCCACCACCGAGCTTTTCAAGTATAAGCTGAACATTGACAGATCCCCACGATCTGCCGCTTATGATTATCTCATCCCCAAGCGGAGCAATAACAAACGATGCTTCAACGCCCTCAATTCCAAGAAGCTCATCAGCTGCCTGTGCTACAACCACCATTGTATCACTAAGCTCCTGCTCGCACAGCGCAACTGCAATATTATCATGGATAAACTCGGCGCAGCTTACAATCTGTGCTTTGTTGGCATAATGCTCAATATCGCTTTGGAACATTTTCTTAACCTCTACCGTGTCAACACCGTGTTTGCGCAAAAACGATGCCGCATCAAATGTGCGCACGCCCGTTTTGAAGGTAAAGTTCTTTGTATCCATATAAATACCGGCGTAAATCGCCTCTGCTTCAAGCTTTGTAAGCATCACCTTATTATCCATATACTGCAAAAGCTCTGTAACCATTTCACTCGTAGAAGATGCATACGGCTCATGATAAACAAGCGAGCAGTTTTCAACAAATTCTGTGCTTCGTCTGTGATGGTCAATAAGTACAATTTCGCCCGCTTTTTTAAGAAGCTCAGGATTTTCCGTAAGCGACGGACGATGTGTATCGACAACAATAAGCACCGTATCTTCATTTACAAGCTGCATCGCTTCCTCGGGCGATATAAATAATCCTGCATTTTCCTCTCCCGCAGAGCGCATAGCTAAAACAAGCTTTTTAGCAGCTTCACCACACTCGCCACAGACAATGTGCACATCCTTGCCGCGATTTTTTACGCTGCGAGATAAACCGACAGCCGCACCCAAAGAGTCCATATCGGGCGATTTGTGTCCCATTATCACAACATTTTTCTCAGTCGTGATAAGCTGCTTTAAAGCGTATGCTACCACACGCGATTTTACTCTCGTGCTCTTTTCATGCTCTTTTGTTTTTCCGCCATAAAATCTGAATTGTCCCTCGTCTTTTATAACAACCTGGTCGCCTCCACGGCCAAGTGCCATATCAAGTGCCATCCTCGAATATTCTTCATTTGATACTATATTTTCGCCACCACAGCCTATACCAATGCTGATAGTAGCAGGCGTTTTATTTCCTATACTTATCTCGCGCACATGGTCTAAAATCTCAAATTTTTCACTAATAAACTTTTCAAGATATTTATGCTCAAATATAAATACATATCTGTCGCGTTCAAGCTTTTTCAAAACACCTTTCACGTCGCCTATCCACTCGTGAATATACTTTGCAATAAGCGAGCTCATCTGTGGCTTTGATGATTCTTCCATGCTGTTCATAACATCATCATAATTGTCAATCAAAATAACGCACATATCGGTCTTTTCTTCAAGATATTTTGTCTTAATCTCAGTAAGCTCCGTTTTGTCAAGCCAATAAAGCAAAATCAGGTATTCATTATCCCTTTTTGGATCAGGTTTTATTATGTTACCCATAACACTGTATTTTCGATTGCGATACGTAACATCAAGCGATATCCCCTCCTGCATACGAAGTACATCGCTCCAGTTTAGATCTTCAACAATCTCCGTAACGTTTCTTTCAAACAAAACCTCGCCTTCAATAATCTCGGCAAAGCTTTGGTTATACCACGAAACGCGTCCATCAAGATGTGTTATAAGCATTGGAAACGGAATGTTAACCAAAGAGTCCCTCGTCGCAGTATCCATGTGGCTGTTTAGCGTATGAACATACTCGCGTATATCCATTTCGCGCCTTTTATGCTCAAGAATATTAAGCGTAAACAAAACAAGGAAGAGTACAATCTCAACAATACTCAACCAAAGCTGCTCAGGACCAGTTATAAACGTGAGTATTGCACACACAAGCACACACCACTGTGCAACGCTGAGCGCACGATATAAGTTTATAAAATACAGTTTACTTTTCTTCATACTACAAAGTTCCTTTCTGTGCTTTTACACATCACTCGGATTTTTTCCGATTTTTCTGATGTTTATAAAAGCATCAATCAAGCCAATAAATACAAATACCGATGAACCTGTAAACGTAGCTATTACCAATACTATGTACGCAAGTGCTTTACCAACTCTGTTTTTTATACGCTTTATAGTAAATGCTATACTGCTTACACCGCACGCAAATATAAAAAACACAAGTATTACAATAATATTTACAAGCGCTCCGGCAATAATTCCATCAGCAAACATACTTACTATAAAACAAATCACAACTGCAAGCGCACATGTTTTGTCAGCCTTAATTTCGCTAAACGGTCTGTATACACCCATATACGAGTTATCCCGCTTTTTCAAAAGTGTAACAGTTATATAAAACACCAGATACGAAAGTGCCGCCATCATACATATAAAAATCGATGGAAGAAACATATTAAACATTTCACCAAGCATCTGCTGATATTGCTCCGTAACGCCATAAATCGTTCCAACATCGGCTATCGCCTGCTCTGTCATATCATTAAAATATGCCATAGCATCGCCCGAATTCATATAAAATATAAGCAAAGCCAATAATACCGAAATCATTTCACCAATCGCAGCAAAAGATATCGTCTTTAAAAGGCTGCTTTTTCTTTTTATTGCAATCCCAAGCATAGCCGCCACCGGCAATGTAAATGCAGCCGGCGCTACGTTTATCTGCATGCTTATAAAAGACGGAACCAAAACAATAATTATTATCGGCAAAATCATACGTTTTAAATCAAAACGCACAAACATATATGTAAAAACAATCGGTATCAAAACAAACAACGAAATTTCCGAAATGCCTGCAAAAATTATTGCAAAATCAAGCAGCACCAAAATCAAATTACACAACACATATTCTTTGACAGACGCTTTATTCTCCTTGTTGTCCAATATATATCACCCCGGCAAACCAACTAATCTTTAACAGAATTTTGTCTATAATAAAGGTAATATATACTATATCACAAATATAGTACATATGTCAAATCTAAAAGACTTTTTTATATATAAAACTTATCAATATCACATTTTTAACACGCAAAAATCCCTGCCCAGCAACGCCAAACAGGGATTTTATCATAATTTTATTAACAATCTTTGCTCATAGCATTGTACGCCACATCAACTGCATCAAGCTCCATATTACATTTAAGCTTGTATACCTTCACATTCTTTACCAGATTTTCAACAAGCGGCACAACCTTATCAAGATTGTCCATGTTTTTTATACGCAAAGTCTGCGAAAGTATACCTGCAAATGCAGTCTGCACATCAAAAAGCTCAATAGAATTTTTTTCAGCGCGCTCAATAAATGCTATTGCACCAAGTGGCACACGCATATTGATATTAGCAGGCGTCTTTCCGCTCCACGGCGTTCCGTAAGCATAAAACCTTCCATCAACAAAGCGGATTGCGGGCTTGTCATCATTTAAAATCACAGCCGCATCACCAAAACGCCTTAGCCAAAGCGATGTATGTGTCGATTTGCCTGTTCCGCACGGTGCTGAAAACAAATATGCCTTGTTTTCATACACAACCGCAGAAGAATGAAGCATAAAGCCGGAATAATTAAGAAGGCCTGTATAAAATCTGCTACCCGTAAGCAAATACTCGCAATCATCAAGGCTAAGATGCGCATTTTTCTGTTTTGCTCTTTCAAGCACATCTCTCTCAACAGCTATTTTTATGTCGGGCTCACCTTCATAATCGCATATATAATCCACGCTCTGCTTTAAAAGCGTATCACCGCCAAAGGTCAATTCAACCTTCATACCTGCTACACATAATTTTCTTATATGCTTTTTTTTATCAAAGTTCGCCGCCATCTTCTATACCGCCAGTTGAGTTATCAATAGTGCCACCGGTATTTCCGCCGCCACCGGCACTTCCGCCGCCACCAGCACTTCCGCCGCCACCGGCACTTCCGCCGCCACCAGCACTTCCGCCGCCACCGGCACTTCCGCCGCCACCGGCACCACCACTGCCACCGGCAGCTCCGCCAGATTCAGGAGCAGGAGTCGTAGCAACAACCTTATTATTATTTGCATCGTTAACAATTCTGCCTTCTACCGTCGCACCTGAAAGTGTAACGCCATTTTCTTCAACAGAATAACCAAGTATCAAATCACCTTTGATATTGCCTGTAATCTTAACGTCATTTGCGCGTACCATAACATTACCTTCACCAAGCTCTTCATACGTGCCCGGCTCTGTTATATATATCTTTACGATATTATCCATAAGAACCGCAAATTCCGAACGTGTAATATTATTTTTGGGATTAAGATATCCGTCAGAGCCTTTTGCATATCCATTTTCAACGATTGCTGCCACAAACGGAACCGCCCAGTCAGAAATATCGCCTTTATCCTTAAAATCCGCCAAAACGTTCTCATCACCCTGTGAAAGCTCAAACGCACGCGATAAAACAGTAAAAGCCTCTTCACGTGTAATGTTATTGTCGGGGTTTAAGCTTTCTCCGTCGCCTTTAAAAATTCCCATAGCAACAGATTTTGCCATATCATCACGATACCATGCATCAGCGCTCACATCGACAAACGAAGAAATATCAGCCATCTGTGATGCTGCAAACGAACGCACCATAATAGCCGCCATCTGTGCACGCGTTACGCAATCCTCGGGCATAATTTTTCCGTCATAACCATTCAAAAGTCCGTTCTCAACCGCTTTGTTAAGAGCAGCTGTTGCCCAGTTATCAGGCATATCGCTGAATGTTGTATCAGCAGCACAAATGCTCACAGGCATAACTAACATCATACACAAAGCTACAACACAAGCTATTGCCTTACTCTTTTTTAACTTTAACATACTCATCCCATCCTTTTTTGCGAAATTAAATAGTTTTTTAGAGTTAAATAGGCAAACGGAAAATACACCGCCTGCCTATCGTTGATTTTGATTTTGTTTTTTATTCCTCATCATTTTCTTCGCCGTCTTCAATTCCGTATGGATCCGAAATAAATTCACCGCTCATAACAGCCTTTGTGTCAAAAATAATTTCGTCTATTATTGGTTTTTCATACAATTCTTTCATAAAAAATACTCTCCTCTCGACACCGCTTACATATATGATACTACTTTTAAAAATCAAAGTCAACACATTTTTAAAATATTAATATTATCTTTTATTTGTTTTCCTTGTTTGATTGCTCTTGTTTTTTTATTTTCTCTTCGGATTTTCTCTTTTTGACACCTTCATAGCCGTAACCGTATCCATATCCATATCCATATCCATAAGCATAGCCATATGATTTTTTGTTGTAGCTATATTTTCCCCCGGCTTTTATTTCGCTTCCGTTTACAACCAGACCAAGTATTTTTATATCCGCAAATTTAATTATTCCAAGAGCATTTTTAAGCATGTCGTGCGTAGTGTTATTTTCTCTGACAACAACCACCGCTCCCGAGCAGAATCTTGCAGTTACAACGGCATCTGTTACTACATTAACAGGCGGTGCATCAATAAAGATATAATCATAATTCTCCGAAAGCTTTGAAAGCAAATTTTCCATCCCATTCGAGCCCAACAGCTCGGCAGGATTTGGCGGAATACTTCCCGACATAATACAGTCAATGGATTTATCCTCAACATGCTTTATTATACTGTTATACTCCTTTACAAAGCCACCAAGATAATCCGATATGCCTTCGGCTTGCTCAATATCAAGGTAGCTTCCCACCTTCGGCTTTCTGAGGTCGCCATCAATAATCAAAACTCTGTTTCCCGCCTGCGCAAACGATATTGCCATATTTATACACGTTGTCGTCTTTCCTTCTCCGGGCATGGCGCTTGTGCATATGATAGTTTTACAACCCTCTTTCTCATGAAACGAAAACATTATATTCGTTCTCATAGCCTTGTACGCTTCATTAACAACAAATTCCGTTTCGTCATGAAGGATATTTGCACTGCTTGATTCATATGTTATTTTTTCAAGGTTCTTTTTAGCTTTGTTTACGAATGGATTAAACATCTGCAAATACTCCTTAACAAAAATGATACCCTATCTCAAAAACTATTTTCTAATCTCCGGAATATTTCCTATTACAGGTATTCCATACATCTGCTCAAGGTCATTATCAGGCTTTATCCTCAAATCAAAAAACTCAATCAAAAATGCCAGTGCGCAACCTATAACAACGCCCATAAACAATCCAAGAGCGGTATTTCTCATGACATTAGGATAACTCGGCAATATCGGAAGCTTTCCTTTGTCAACAACCGCAGCCTCACCCGCCTTGACGATTTCTTTTATTTTTTGCGGAGCAACGTCCAAAACCGCATTTGTAATTGCCTGTGCCAATTCAGGATTGCGATTTGACGCACTCACCTCTAAAACCTCTGTCTCATTTTTTACAGAAAATGACAGATTAGAGCGCAACACCCCTGCAGATGCAATATTATAACCGTCATTTATAAGCTTTTGTCTTACCTGTTCAAGTACACTGTCGCTTTTTGCAAGCTCAATATACGTTTCACTGAAACGTGCATTGGCATTTAAAGTTGATAAAGTAATTTTTTCAAGATCTATCTCGGCAGAGCTTATATAGAAGCTTCCCTTTGAAACATATATTTCATCGGCAAAATATTCTGAATATGTATACATCGAGCCTGCGCCCACCACGGCAGTAATAACTATAATCCACCACCATTTAAGACACATTTTCAATATATCAAGTATATTTATATTATCACTCATTTTGTTTTGCTCCATTCCTGTGATTATACTTTTGCACAAAACTATTCATTTTTTATTATACACCAATAAAATTGATATGTAAAGCAAAATCGTTCAAAATTTTTTATTTTTTTCTTATTTAACGGAAATATTTTTTTCACCCAAAAATATATATAAATAAACAAAGCTGAAATAGGTGGGTAGGACTTTTGAAAAAACGACTTTTTATAAAAAACGCAGCAATACTTACATTTACCGGCATCATACTGCGTGTGATAGGAATATTTTTCAGAATTTATATCTCAAAAACTATCGGAGCCGAGGGAATGGGTCTTCATCAGCTCATTTTTTCAATATACACCTTTGCAAGCGCCGTTGCCTCCTCGGGGGTAAGCGTCGCTGTTACACGGCTCGTTTCCGAAAAAAATGCAAGCAAAAACGCCGCAGACAAAATCCTTTCACGCGCCCTTTTCATAAGTATGTTTCTTGGACTTTTATCATTTACGCTTATGTTTTTTGGCGCTGATTTCATCGCAGAAAAATGGCTCTGCGACATGCGGGCTGCACGTTCTTTGAAAATTTTATCAACCGGGCTTCCGTTTATGGCTCTTTGCTCGTGCTTTAAAGGTTATTTTACCGCTCGGCGCAAAATGTCAACCCCTTCAAACTCCCAGCTTTTTGAACAGCTTGTGCGAATTTTTGTCGTGGTAATCCTTCTTGGACACATAAGCACAGATGACCTTGACGCAGCATGCAGTGCAGTCGTATGCGGAAACGCACTATCAGAGGTGGCGGCATTTATATATATCTACATCGGCTACGTACGCGACAAAAAGCTGCTTTGTGAGGGAAAGGAAGCCCCTGCACACGTTATGCGCTCTCTTGTCTATATATTTATACCCATAGCACTGAGCACATATTTAAATACTGCGCTTCATACAATAGAGAATGTAATGGTGCCAGATGCGCTCACCCGCTATACGCAAATCCGCGAGCTGTCTTTATCACAATTTGGTACATTAAAAGGAATGGCGCTGCCACTTTTGTTTTTTCCCGCCTCTTTTATCGGTACGCTCAGCACTCTTTTGATGCCTGAAATATCAGCTTATAGTGCAAATAAACAGTATAGCGCCTTAAAATCAACTATAAATTATACTCTGCTCATAACCTTGCTTACCTCTATACCAATAAGTGCAATTTTTTGTCTTTATGCAAATGAAATTGCACTTCTCGTATACAAAAACGCCGAGGTCGGCATCTATATAAAAACGCTTGCACCAATTCTTCCGTTTATGTATACAGAGGGCATAATTGCAGGCATATTAAACGCATTAAACAAACAGGCGGCATCACTTCGCTATAATTTGTATAATTCTGCGGTGCGTATAACACTTATAACAATTTTTGTGCCAGGCTTTGGGATGCGTGCATTTGTTTTAATTATGATTGTATCAAATATTATGACCTCATCTCTTAATATGCGCCAGCTTATTTTGGCAACAAATATGAGCTTTGATATAAAAAAACTTATTATAAAGCCTATTTTGGCTGTTTTACCCGCACTGCTTTGTGCGTATTTATTAAAAGCACCGTTTGAAAAAATATTTATAAACAATCTGGTATCCCTTATCCTTGGAATATTCATTTTGTGCGCCGTATACATATGCTTTATCCTTTTATTTAAATGTATAACAAAAAATGATATGCGTCCTATTTTGCACAAAAACAGGAGGTAGCTGTAATTATGCTAAACTACATCTGGTCTTTTATGATACTTATTTCCATCATCTTTGCCATGATAAACGGACGCCTTGACGTACTCGCCACCCAAGCGCTCGACGCATCAAAAGATGCTGTATCTATGATAATCTCTCTTAGCGGAGCGATGTGCTTTTGGAGCGGCATGCTAAAAATCGCCGAGCAGGGCGGTCTTACACGCGCACTTGCAAAATTCTTAAAACCACTTACACGGTTGCTTTTTCCAAGCGTTCCTTCAAACTCGGACGCTGCAGGAGCTATAATATCAAATATGAGCGCAAATATGCTCGGCATGGGCAACGCTGCAACACCTTTTGGCATAAAAGCAATGCAGGAGCTTGATATATTAAACCGCCACTCCCCTTATGCGTCAGATGCTATGTGTATGTTTGTCGTTATAAACACAGCCTCAATACAGCTTATCCCAACAACTATGATTGCTCTTTTAAGCGGAGCAGGAGCAAACAACCCATTTGATATAATCCTGCCTACGCTCATAAGCTCGTTTACATCGCTTATATTTGGAGCACTTTTATGCAGTGCACTTTCTCATACAAGCAAATCCCCACCGCTTAAAAGAGGTGTCAAATGAAAACTCTCGCATTTATATGTTCATCATCAATTCCTGTTATAATCTTTATTATAATAGCTCTCGGACTTATAAAAAAGATTGCGGTGTTTGACGCTTTCTGTATTGGTGCAAAGGAAGGGCTTAAAACATCTGTTTCAATAATTACGCCAATAATCGGCCTTATGAGTGGGATTGCTATGCTTCGCGCTTCAGGCGCGCTCGATGCACTTACATATTTAATCGCCCCGTTAACAAGGCTAATCGGTCTTAACGAAAACCTTCTGCCGCTTGCACTGCTCAGACCCATATCGGGCAGTGGCTCTATCGGCATAGTAACCGAGCTTGTAAATCATTTTGGCGCAGACAGTGCCCTTTCAAAAACAGCGTGCGTTATGGCAGGCTCAACAGAAACGACCTTTTATACACTCGCTGTGTATTTCGGCGCAGTAGGCATAAAAAAAACGCGCCACAGCGTAACGGCGGCGCTATTAACAGATGTGGCAAGCGTTGTAATATCCCTTATTGTGTGCAATATTTTTTTTGGAAGATAACAAATACCACATATAAAAATAAAGGAGGAATAAAAAATGGTATATACATACGCAAACGTACTCGATGACATCGCAAAGCTTTATGACAATTACGATTTTATGCAGTTTTTCAAATTCGGTCAAAGCGTAATGGGAAGGCCACTATACGGGATAAAAATCGGAACGGGTCCAAAAAAAGTGCTCTATGTCGGAGCACATCATTCGCTCGAATGGCTTACAAGCGCAATGCTGATGGAATTTGTAGCTATCTATGGCGATGCAATAAAAAACAACAAGCAGTTATGCAGTGTAAACGCTAAAGAGCTTTTTGAAAAAACAACGATGTATATAATCCCAATGCTCAATCCCGACGGAGTCGACCTTGTAGCAGGAAAAATCCCCAAAGACAACCCATATATGATGCGCCTTATGGAAATGTTTGGCGACATAGATTTTGCAAATGTGTGGCAGGCAAATATAAACGGTGTCGATTTAAACCACAACTATGACGCAAGCTTTGCGCCGATACTTCCATCACCTGCACCTTCACGCTACAGCGGCCCCTATCCCGAAAGTGAGCCTGAAAGCCGCGCTCTTGTAGCGCTTACACGCGCGCTTAATCCCGACCTTGTAATTGCATTTCATTCACAGGGACGCGAAATTTATTATGATTTTGAAGGGCAAATTCCACCAAACGGCAAAGAGCTTGCCGATGAATTTGCGCGTATATCGGGCTATACCCCCGCGCAGCCTATTGGCAGTGCTGCCTTTGGCGGATACAAGGATTGGTTTATAAAAGAGTTTAACAAACCCGGCTTCACAATCGAAATCGGTCTTGGCAAAAACCCCATCGGCTTTGACCAGCTCGAAACAGTAGTCAAGGAAAATACATGCGTTATGATATATGCCGCAGCTAATGCGTAAAATAAAAGGGACTGTAATCAGTCCCTTTTTTCATTTACTTTATTAAATTTCACACTCGATGCACTGTCCAAGCTCTACCGATTTAAACGAAGCTTCCATAACCTTCATAACGCGCATAACTTCGTCATGACGTACAAGCTGCTCTTCTTTTCCTTCAATTGCCGCACACACATTTCTGTAAAAATCATGTACGTCGGATTTTGGAATATCAAGCTCATATGTGTCAAGCGTAATCTCATCACGCGGAGCCATTGTCTTTGTAAGACCGGCAGCTGTCTGAACGGGCAAGACATCACTTTCGTGCCACGCCTTACATTTTGCCACCTGACACTTTTCACGCCAGTCTGTAATAAGCGCACTACCGTTTTTAGCCTGCATATAAAATCTTGGAAGCGCAATAAAATTATATGTGCCAACCTCGATATAAGCCTGCGCGCCATCCTCGAATGTAAGCTCCAATTTGAAACCATCATCAACCTCAAAATTCGTCGTATGCTCAAAACGGCAATAAAGCTTTGTAATCTTCTGCTTGAATATCTGAAGCATCTGGTCAATAAGGTGTACACCCCAGTCAAAGAGCATGCCGCCGCCGTATTCCTTCTCACCTCTCCAGTCGCTTGGAATACCGCGCGAGCCATGAATTCTTGACTCGATATTTAAAACCTTGCCAATCTCACCGCTGTCAGCAAGCTGTTTCATTGCAAGAAAGTCAACATCCCAGCGTCTGTTCTGATGAACTGTAAATAGCTTGCCGCATCTTTTTGAAGCGTCAATCATTTCCTGAAGGTCAGTGCTTGAAAGAGTAACAGGCTTTTCACATATAACGTTTTTGCCTGCCTCAAGGCATTTTATAACGAGCTCTTTGTGTATATCATTAGGTACAGCAATCGTAACAAGGTCGATACTCTCATCACAAAGAAGAGCATCGAGTGAATCATACGCAAAAATATTGTTTTCGCGTGCGACAACTCGTCTTTCTTCTTTAATGTCATATATGCCGGCAAGCTCTACAACATCGCTTACAAGAGCATTTTTTACATGCCAGCCACCCATACCGCCATAACCTATTACACCAAGTCTATGCATAACTACACCAATCCTTTTATTTTTTTGACTTTAACTTTTACGACATTATACTAAATAAAAAATGCAAAGTCAATCCGAAAAACG
Source organism: Oscillospiraceae bacterium (assembly GCA_015068725.1). GTDB lineage: Bacteria > Bacillota > Clostridia > UBA1381 > UMGS1253 > Aphodoplasma. The sequence goes on from SVKA01000002.1 coordinate 115,265, forward strand.
CATAAAAAATTACTTTTTACAGTCTAATTTTTGTTCTTTTTTCCCTGTGTGGCTTTTAGCATAACGCTAACACATATATAAATCGCTATAATTACAACAAATATTGCAACCATACCCTTGAGCGCCAGTTCAAGTGCAAGGCTTAAACTTAACATATCCATTTTAAATCAATCCTCCCTTTTTGTATACGCCTTAATGCAAAAGCTGCATAAGTGTAGGCATAAGTCCCAAAATAACACCGCCGGCAATAACAGATGCAATCTGTCCGGATACATTTGCGCCTACTGCATGCATGAGCAAAAAGTTCTGGTTGTCAGCCTCAAGTCCGAGTTTTTGAACAACACGTGCCGACATCGGAAATGCCGATATTCCCGCAGCACCAACCATAGGATTAACCTTGTTTTTAGAAAACAGATTCAAAAGCTTTGCAAACATAACGCCCGAAATTGTATCAAATACAAACGCTACAAGACCAAGTCCCATAATTATAATTGTCTGCAAGTTTACAAAATTTTCAGCCTTCATACTAAATGATATCGTAATACCAAGGAAAAGCGTTATAAGATTTGCAAGTTGCTTTTGCGCTGTGTCTGAAAGCGAATCAAGCACTCCGCACTCACGTATAAGGTTACCAAACATCAAAAATCCTACAAGTGCAACTGATGCCGGTGCAACAAGACCTGCGATAATTGTAACAACAATCGGGAACAAAATACGTGTAAGCTTTGTTACGCTCTTCGGATTGTACGGCATTTTAATTGCACGCTCTTTTTTAGTTGTAACGAGTTTTATCGCCATTGGCTGAATAATCGGCACAAGCGCCATATACGAATATGCCGCCACGGCAATAGCGCCTATGTACTGACTCTTTAAAACCTGCGAAACAAGTATTGACGTAGGACCGTCAGCCGCACCAATAATACCTATTGACGCCGCATCTGCAAGCGGAAAACCAAGCATTACAGCAACGATAATTGTAATAAAGATACCAAACTGAGCTGCAGCTCCGAACAAAAGAAGCTTCGGATTTGACAAAAGCGGACCAAAGTCAATCATAGCGCCTATGCCCACAAAGAGCAATAGCGGCATTGCCTCAGATGCTTCAATACCTATATGAAACAACCATTCAATAATTCCCGCAACTTCTCCTATGCCCATCATTTGCTGATTGAGCACACCACTAAGCGGCAAATTTACCAAAATCGCACCAAAGCCCATTGGCAACAAAAGCGCAGGCTCAAGTTCTTTCTTGATAGCCAGAAAAATTAATAAGCCTCCGATGACCCACATCAAAAGCTGCTGCCATGTAACAGCTAATATACCTTCCCATAAAAATTCCAACGAAGATTCTCCCTTCAAGTTTTTATTTTTGACATTTCGTCGTTCACTAAATAATAGCACATTTTAAATTATAAGTCAATCTTATTTAATTGTTTTTTAAGCGTTTCACAGACAGACAAAATCGCATTTTCACATCCTGGATACACACAAAATCTTGGAAATTTGCAAAAATATATATAAATATGTAAAAAAAGTTTGAATTATATAAGATAATTTGATATAATTATATATTATATATATTCAGGGGGAAAATATGTCGAACAAACGCTGGGATTACATCAATAATACAAACGAGCTTGGGCTTGCAAACGAGCTTGCTGACGCTCTTAATATCTCTCCCATAATTGCACTTATTCTTATACATAGGGGGATTGCCACAAAGCAGGACGCAAAAAGCTTTATCGCAAAGCCGATGTCTTCTGTACGCCATCCGTTTGATTTAAAGGATGCAAAAAAGGCAGCAGAGCGTATAAAACGCGCTATCGAAGCAAAGGAGAAAATCGTCGTATACGGCGATTATGATGTAGATGGTATAACATCTACTGCCATTTTATACAAATTTTTAAAAGACCAGGGCGCAGATGCAGAATTTTATATTCCAAACCGCTCCGATGAAGGTTATGGAATAAATGTGCTCGCGCTGCAGAAAATAAAAAATGACGGGGCATCACTTCTTATCACCGTTGACTGCGGTATTACAGCCGTTGGTGAGGTGGAGCTTGCCCGCACACTCGGAATTGAAGTAATTATTACAGACCACCATACCTGCAAAGAGGAGCTTCCAAAGGCATACGCACTTATAAACCCAAAACAGCCTGATTGTAAGTATCCTTTTAAGAACCTTGCGGGAGTTGGTGTCGCTTTCAAGCTTATACTTGCAACTGCTCTTGAAATGGGCTTTAACGCACGCGAATACTTTGATAAATACATCGAGCTTGTAGCAATAGGAACTATCGCAGATATCGTGTCGCTCACCGACGAAAACAGAGTTTTTGTTGCAAACGGAATAAAAAGTATGCAAAACACAAAAAATATCGGCTTGAAGGCACTTTTTGAAATTGCATCGCTTGCGGATAAACCGATAAGCGCCTCGACCATCAGCTTTGCCGTTGCTCCGCGCCTTAATGCCGCAGGCAGAGTTGGAAGCGCAAGTCTTGCGGTTGAGCTTTTGATTACAGACTCTTATGAGCGCGCACACGAAATTGCGCTCACGCTCGACTCTGAAAACAAGCAGCGTCAGCAAACGGAAACTGAAATTTTAAAAGATGCACTTATGATGATTTCCAATATGGAAAACGCATCGGAAAAAAATGTGTTTGTACTTGCAAAAAAAGACTGGCATCACGGCGTAATAGGCATTGTTGCCTCGCGCATCGTTGACAGATTTTATAAGCCGACTATACTCATTTCGCTAAAAGATAACATCGGCAAAGGCTCGGGAAGAAGCGTAAAGGGTTTTAACCTTTTTGATGCGCTCACTCACTGCGATGATATTTTGCTGAAATTCGGCGGACACGAGCTTGCCGCAGGTCTTGGACTAAACTATTCCGATATAGAAGAATTTGACAGACAAATCAATAAATACGCCGCAGATACACTCGGCGATACAAAGCTTGTGCCATACATTTCAATCGAAGCTGAGCTTGACGTAAAGAGCCTTACACTCGAAACGGCAGATGCGCTCCAGATGCTTGAGCCGTTTGGCATGGGAAATGCCCAGCCTGTATTTTCCATATCGTCAATGACGCTTTCTTCATCAAGAACGCTCGGCGACGGAAAGCACTGTAAACTTTGCCTTACAAAAAATGGTAAAAGCTTTGACTTTATTGGTTTTGGAATGGGCGCTATGGCAGACCGCTTTGTCGTCGGGGCCAAGCTTGATGTAGCGTTTACAATTTCGACCAACGTATATCGCGGCGAAAAAAATCTTCAGCTTATAATAAAAGATGTACGTGCATCGCTTAAATAACTTTGTAAACAATCCACGAAAACAGCATATACATACAAAGAGGTATTTCATTATGGAAGCTATTATAAAAAAAATTACAGACAATATAAAAAGATATAATGAACGTTCAGACATTGATGGTATAATGCGTGCATACGAATATGCAAAAAAAGCCCACGAAGGACAATTTCGCAAGTCGGGCGACGAGTACATTTCACATCCTCTCTCGGTAGCACTCATTATGACCGAGCTTGAAATGGACGCTCCTTCCGTTATAGCTGCAATTCTTCATGACGTTGTTGAAGATACCTCGATTACTCTGCAGGATATCACAGAAGAATTTGGCGAAGACGTTGCCCTCCTTGTTGATGGAGTTACAAAAATCGGAAAAATTCAATATACAAGTCAGGAAGAACAGCAAATAGAAAACCTTCGCAAAATGTTTCTTGCAATGGCAAAGGATATACGCGTAATACTCATCAAGCTTGCCGACAGACTTCACAATATAAGAACGCTGAAAAGTATGACTGTTGAAAAGCAGCTTCGGATAGCACGCGAAACTATGGAGGTATATGCGCCTCTTGCCCACAGACTCGGTATGTCAAAAATCAAAGGCGAGCTTGAGGATTTGTCTTTAAAATATTTAGACCCCATAGGCTATCAGGAAATTTCCGACAGTATAAACCAAAAAAAGCTTGAACGTGAAAAATTTATAAATTCAATAATTGAAGTGCTTACGCAAAAGCTTGCGGCACTTGAAATAAAATGCCAGATAAATGGCCGTGCAAAGCATTTTTACAGTATATACAGAAAGATGTATACACAAAACAAAACACTTGATGAAATATACGATTTGTTTGCAGTGCGTGTTATAGTTGACAGCGTAAGCGACTGCTATGCGGTGCTTGGTATGGTTCACGAGCTTTATAAGCCTATGCCGATGCGCTTTAAAGACTACATCGCAATGCCAAAACCGAATATGTATCAGTCCCTTCACACCACGGTAATCGGACCTTTCGGTCGTCCGCTCGAAATACAGATAAGAACGTGGGAAATGCACACAGTTGCCGAAAAAGGTATTGCTGCGCACTGGAAATACAAAGAAGGTGTAACCTCGAATTCCGAGTCCGATACAAAGCTTGAATGGGTTCGTCAGCTTCTTGAAATGCAAAAAGAAACAATAGATGAGGATGATTTTATGCGCACTCTCAAAATTGACCTTTTTGCAGACGAAGTTTTCGTATTTACACCAAAAGGCGATGTTATAAATCTACCCGCAGGCGCAACACCAATTGATTTTGCATTTTCAATTCACTCGGCAATCGGATATAAAATGATGGGAGCAAAGGTAAACTCAAAAATCGTTCCCATTGACCATATACTCAAAAACGGCGATATCGTAGAAGTACTCACCTCTTCGTCAGTTCACGGCCCAAGCCGCGACTGGTTAAAGCTTGTAAAAACATCTCAGGCAAGAAATAAGATTAACCAGTGGTTTAAAAAGGAGCGCAGAGAAGAAAATATTGTGCGTGGACGCGAACTTATTGAAAAAGAACTTAGACGCCACAGTCTTTCTCATTCTCAGCTTTTCCGCGACGAGTGGATTGCCCCGATTTTAAAGCGCTACACCCTGGCAACACTTGATGATTTGTACGCTTCGGTTGGTTATGGCGGTCTTACGGCGCAAAAGGTTGTAATACGCCTTCGCGATGAATACTTAAAGATTGCCAAGCTTGAACGTGATGAGGCTATGTCATCTCTGCCACCCGAAATTGATTACAGTGAAACAAAATCCACCAAAACCTCATCAAATGGTATAATTGTGCACGGAATTGACAACTGTCTTGTACGTCTTTCAAAATGCTGTACTCCCGTACCCGGCGATGATATCATCGGATTTATTACGCGCGGACGCGGTGTGTCGGTACACAGACGTGATTGCCCAAATATCGCCCCCACCTCTCTTACAGAGGAGGATTTAGACCGCTTTATAGGTGTCAGCTGGTCAACCGACAAGCTTTCGGGCGAATACCTTAGCGAAATACAGGTTGAAGCAGATGACAGAACAGGACTTCTTGCTGAAATTACGGCGGCAATTACAGAAACAAAAATTCCAATGCGCTCGCTTAATGCAAGAACTACCAAGAGCAATGTGGCAATTATTACATTTACGGTCGAAATAAGCGATACCACGCAGCTTGAAACAATAATAAGAAAAATCCGCGGTCTTCCGGGCGTATACGAGGTTATGCGCTGCACACAATAAATAAAAATAGACGTGAAGGAGAACTACTATGTTTTTTAAAATGCTTTCACTTGGAAATATGGACAACAACTGTTATATACTCGGTGATGATAAATCAAAGCACGCACTCATAATAGACGCACCTGCCGAGGCGGGCGCTGTGCTTGACGTTCTTGAAGAAGAAGGTCTTAAGCTAAAATTTGTGCTTTTGACGCACTCACACTACGACCATATAGGCGCACTCGATGAAATCTGCGAGCAGACAGGCGCCGAGGTTATGATTCACGCATTTGAAGAAGATGCAGTAAATGACCCTACGGTAAATCTTGCGCTGTATGCAGGAGCACCTTCTCCCGAAACAACCGTATCAAAAACAATTGTTGACACAGATGTTATCACTCTTGGCGATATAGATATAAAGGTTCTTTATACCCCCGGTCATACAGTCGGAAGCGTATGCTATTATACAGAAGGCATGCTCTTTTCAGGCGATACACTGTTTTTAAAAGATATTGGCAGATGTGATTTGCCGGGCGGCGATTATAAAATTATAAAAGAATCTATTAAAAAGCAGCTTTATACTCTTCCCGATGACACCGACGTATTCCCCGGCCATGGAAGAGCAACTACGATAGGCTATGAAAAAGAACACAACAACTATGTACAACAGGACTGGGAATATGAATATTAAAACAATAGGACACGATTTAGAACATAATATATGGCTTGTTGCATCGCTGTTTTTTAAAGATGATGAAGATGTAAATATAATTTCGCGCGCAAAAAATGATAGCGGCATCATTACATCGGACACCTCGGTAGAATATGAGGGCAAAACCTTCTCTGCCTCACACTCGTTTGAGATTGAAAATAGCACAGACAAGCATACTGTAAACAGAATTACATCTGCCGTTTGCGGAATGGCTCTGTATAAAGCAGCGCAGAATATTCGACCAAAAAATCTTCCCTGGGGTGTTATGACGGGGATTCGTCCTGCCAAAATTATACGCCAACTCCTTCTTGATGGCAAAAATGATGAAGATATAAAAAATTATATTACAAACCTTTACGGTACAAGCGAAAAAAAGCTTTCGTTAGCACTTGATGTAGCAAAAAACGAGCTTCCGCTAATTGCAAAAAACAAGCCTGATGACATCGGCTTATACATAGGGATTCCGTTTTGTCCGACGCGTTGTCTTTACTGCTCATTTGTTTCGACAGACCTTAGACACTCCAAAAAGTATGTAAATGACTACCTTGTACGGCTTGTGAAAGAAATAGAGTACAGCGCAAAGCTTTCAAAAGCATCTGGCAAGCGCATTACAAGCATCTATATCGGCGGTGGCACACCTACATCGCTAACGCCTACAGAGCTTGACATCCTGCTTTGTGCGGTGGCTAAAAATTTTGATACCAGCGCTTTGTACGAATACTGCGTCGAAGCAGGCCGCCCCGATACAATAACAAAAGAAAAGCTTGGAGTTTTAAAAAAATACGGTGTAACACGCATAAGCATAAATCCGCAAACTATGCACGAGCGCACATTAAATCTTATAGGACGAGCGCACAGTGCAAAAGACATTGAAACTGCGTTTTCTCTTGCACGTAGCGTCGGTTTTGACACAATAAATGCCGACCTTATCGCAGGACTTCCGGGTGAAAATGAACAAGATTTTCTCTCTACGCTAAATGCAATCGATGCTTTCTCTCCCGAAAACATCACAGTTCATACAATGTCAATCAAGCGTGGCAGTGCACTTCATCAGCGTGTTGCAAACTATAACCTTACTGATCCGACGACAGTATATAATATGCTTGATATGTCGTATAAATTTATGCAAAAGACAAATCGGGCGCCATATTATCTTTACAGACAAAAAAATATGCTCGGCAACCTCGAAAATGTTGGTTACAGCATAAAAGGGCACGAAAGCATATACAATGTAAATATAATGGAAGAAACGCAAAGCATACTTGCGCTCGGTTGTGGCGGATCAGCAAAGGCAGTATCGCAAAACGGCGAGCGAATTGAAAGAGTCTTTAACTTTAAAGCTCCGATTGAATATATCGGGCGCTTTGATGAAATTTTAAAGAAAAAGGACGAATTTTTTACTTTAATAAATGAAATTTAAAGTGGTTGTAGCAAAATAACATTTTGCTGCAGCCTCTTTTTTGGGCTGGACGAAAAATAGCGTAGATTGGACAAACCAAGCCCGCAGGGGTTACCCGAAGGCGTACGATGGTACGTCGAGAGGTGAGGTTTGTTCAAAACACAAGGCATATAAAAGAAGAAATTCGTCAAATGGCGAATTTCTTCTTTATATTTTTATATTATTTTTGCTATTTTAATCAATCAAAAGGCTTTATTATGCGCTTTTTGTGCCTTGTGTGGTGTACGCATTTTGCTACAGCCCTTTATTTTACACATCAATCCAACGAACATTTACATCTGTCCTGCATACATTAATTGCTGTGTACTCATATATTGCTTTTGGCACGGCCAGATACACTTTTCTTGCCACATCTCTTACATCATAGCCGTACTTTACAGAAATATCAAGCGAAATATATACGCCGTCGGGTCCTGACTCTATTTGACAGCGCATATTTTTTCCAACACCTTCAACTCTTTTTGCCTCAATCTGGCACATTGTAATTATAACATTATCAGAAATATGATAATCACCGCGATAACTAAAATTCGGTCTTACGACAGATTTTGTCGCACGAAAATCGATTTTTCCGCGTCTTCCTACATTAAATATGTGAAGCGTGTCAAGAAGTACACCTGAAAAATCCTTTTTTATTTCAAAGGTGGGCACAGGAATAACGTGCTTACCCTGAGTTTTTCGTATGCTTTTCGCTCTCTCAATTTCGTCTCTTGACGCTATCTGCTCAATTCTTATTGTGCTTTCAATCTTTCCAAGCTCAAGCCTTTGGGCAATTTCACTAACCATTTTATCCGAAGTTCCCAAAATAAGTATGCTTGATGGCTTGTGCAGTGCAATCGCCTGGCGCACTTCACGCGCATGGTCTTCTTCATAAAAAAGCGCACGACGCACAGAGCCAAGCTTTGTAGGCTCTCTCTTTGCCGAAGAACCCGCCAAAAGCTCATTTCCACGAATTAATAATCCGTCATCTATTATACATTCTATGTTGTTTTCACTTGCAACCCACATCGCACGATAGCTTTTGCCGCTACCGCTTTCTCCCACAAAAGCGTATACCTTCACACTATCGCCTCTATTCATTCACCGATATTTTTATTTTCACGCAGTTGATATGAGAGCGTCATCATACTGTCAGTCAGATGCACATTTTCTACTATAACGTTTTCAGGCACCTTTAAATCCATATACGAAAAATTTAAAAGTCCCTTTATACCACACTTAACCATCAAATCAGCAATTTCTGTAGTGCATGTGCGCGGCACTGCAAGAATTCCGATTGTAACAGGATTCTCCTTTAAATAGCTCTCCATATCTGCAATATCATATACCATAACACCATTAATAGTCGTTCCTATTTTTTCTTTATCGTTATCAAATATTGCAACAAGCTTGAATCCGCGTTTTTCAAAACCGCCATGATTTGCAAGTGCATGACCAAGGTGTCCCGCACCAGCAATTATCGTCTTATGTCCATCACGAAGTCCAAGTATAGCGCCAATTTCGTTATAAAGCTCCTCCACATTATATCCATAGCCTTGTTGTCCAAATCCGCCAAAACAATTTAGATCCTGACGTATCTGTGAGGCAGTAACATTCATGCGCTCACTGAGCTCTTTTGATGAAATCCTTTTTATATCCTGCTTTAAAAGCTCTGCTAAATATCTGTAATATCGTGGCAGACGCCTTATTACAACGAGAGATATCTTCTTTCCATAACCGTTCATTTCTTTTAACGCTCCTTTAATTTACTCATTATCTCACATAAAAGTATAACACAACAAATGTCCCAAATCAACTTTTATTTACATCAAATCTCATTAATTTAAAAAATATATGAATTTTAATGAATTTTTTTCTTGACTTTATATAATGAATGTGTTAAAATATTATTCGCGGTGCAAAATATGCATATACGGAGAGGTGTCCGAGTGGTTTAAGGAGCTGGTCTTGAAAACCAGTGACACGAAAGTGCCAAGAGTTCGAATCTCTTCCTCTCCGCCATTTTTTTATATTTTTTTATTTTTTCGACTTGGAGAAGTACTCAAGTAGGCCGAAGAGGTGCCCCTGCTAAGGGTATAGGTCGTTAACGCGGCGCGAGGGTTCGAATCCCTCCTTCTCCGCCACATCTGGGCGTAATATCTGTTACGCCCAGATTATTTTTTTGCCCGTTTTCTAATAACTCTTCTTTGGTCGGTGGGTCGAAATTATAGTCTTTTGTCTTGGCAAAGGTAAATTTGATTTGTATGTAATCCTCGTATATGATAACTCTGTCTACCAGTGACTCAATCAGTTGCTTTGTGTTGGACAGAGTTTTTTCTTTCAGCATCTTTTGTGCATGCCATAAAGTGTACTCAATATCACTTCGGGATACAGGCGAGGTTTTTTGTGTCTGTTCCAACTTTCTAAGTTCACTTTGCAGATTTGCCTTTTCTTCTTCCATTTTTTCTAACTTCTCAAACAAGGCTTCTGTACGCTTCTTAATCATCATGGTTATCAAGTACTCCATATCTCCCTCGAGATTTTTAATTTTCTTCTCCAAGGCTGCTTTTTTCCCGTTTAACTCCTCATTACACATTTCTTTGAATCCGTTGTAATATTCTGTAAGCTTTTCCAACAGTGTATCATCGAAAACATTTTCCGCTATCTTATCAAGTATAATTTTTTCAAGAACATCCCGATGCACATCTCTTGCATCACAACCATTTTTGCCTTTTCTCTTTTTTAGATTACAAACATACTTTACCAATACATTTGACCGTCTTTTATCCGCTCGTCTGTCACCTACATAGGGACTACCACATTTTCCACAGAAGATTTTCCCTGAGAGCAGATATTCCTCAATA
>SVKA01000043.1 GCA_015068725.1 Oscillospiraceae bacterium
GGACGGATACCCACACAACGTCATTAAGATAGTGTTGTCATCCTGAGCGACCCTGAGCATAGCCGAGGGGGAGTCGAAGGATCTTCGCACAAAATTGCTGCAGAAAAATAACGAAAGTGCGTAGATTCTTCGACTTCGCTCCTGCGTCGCTGCGCTCAGAATGACGGGATTTTTTAACTAAGTGACATTGGTTACCCACATCCGCCCGTTAGAATAATGTGGTTATCCAATAAATTACGCCATACACTACGGATGCTGATACGCCGTAGAGGATCACCGGGCCGGCGATGGGGAGCGATGGGAGCGCCGCCAGTGGCGGGAGAAGCGACCTGAGCGAGTGGCCGCAGTCGACAGATGCCTAGGAGCGCCGTCGACGCAGGCAGATGTCGGGCACCGCAACAGGAGAATTTTTTGCGCCGACGCCCAGGATGAAGCCTTCTGCTGCTGTCAATATAGGACACAGTGATTGGCTAAAATGCAGGCTTTGATGTTTCACGATATTCCTTCGGTGTGATTGCAAATGCCTTTTTGAACACTTTATAAAAATACGCAATGTCGTAGAATCCAAGCAGATCAGAAACCTCTTTGATTGGCATATCAGTCGTCTCTAATAGCCGCTTTGCTTTTTCCAGCCGTTTTTTTGTTCGATATTCTACCGGTGACATGCCAAAGTATTCGATATACTTTTTTTGAAAAGCACTTCGGCTAATATACAACTCTTTGGCAATATCTTCGATAGATAACTCAAAATTCTCGGCAAGCTTGCTTGCGGCTTTTTCAAATTTTAAGCGGTCTGCATTGCTACTTTTGTATTGTATGGCTGTTTGTAAAGAATTTAAAGCTAAATAAAATTTTGAATTGATCAAAAATGGCTTATCTTTTTCATTATACGCATCAACAACCTCTTTGAAATAATCCAACAACGCCCCTGTATTGTCATTTAGTACAACGGTTGGCATATGCAAGTCAGTAAACTCTTTTCCTTCCATAACATCAAAATTAATAAGGTAATCTTCAACAACACCGTTTTTAAGATTGAAATCCACCACATACTTACTACTTTTGGGCAAATATATAATATCTCCCGGTTTCACTTCAATTTGATGTTGATTAAACTTATATGTAATGTTGCCGGAAAAGAGATACAGCAATCCATGATCCGGTCTGGCAAAGTTTTCATAACTGTATTGTTTGCTTTTCCACACCTGAGAAATTGCTTTGTTTAAGACTAAATTCGTATTTTTTATTTCTAAATTCATAATCAGCTCACCTGTTTAGATTATACACACTTTACTAAAAAATACAATACATTTAAGTAAAAAATACATTTCAAATCGGCATAATTGCAAATATAATAATTAAAAATACAATTAAGGTTGGTGCAATTATGAAAGCTACAATGTACACTACAAATAACTACGGTGAGTATGTATCAAAGCCAATACATCATGGTGTTCCCTTGTCGGGAATAAGCACGGCAGTTAAAACTGAAAACGTAGTAAATACCGGATTTATAGGGTTTGGTGTGGCAATAACCGGCTCTTCTTGTTATAACCTATCGTTAATGGAAAAAGCCGACAGAAACGCGCTTTTGAAAAACTTATATTCAAAAGAAGGGCTAAACTTCCAAATAGGTAGATTGTCCATCGGAGCCAGTGACTATTCAGCAGAGCTTTATACCTATGATGATGTGGATGGCGACACCTCCCTTGAATATTTTTCGATTGAAAAAGACAAAAATTATATCATACCGATTATTAAAGAAATCTTAGCGATCAATCCGGAACTTACACTCTTTGCTTCACCTTGGTCTCCGCCGGCCTGGATGAAAACCGGCGGCAGCATTGGTGGCGGTTATATGCGAGAAAAATATCTGGACTGCTATGCCGAATATATAGTGAAATACATTAAAGCTTACGAAGCAGAAGGCATCAAAATCCGCGCCATAACTCCGCAAAACGAACCGGAAACACTGCAAGCGGGCAAAATGCCGGCTTGTGTGTGGCATCCTGATATTGAAGCAAAATTCATTTCCATCCTCCGCAAAAGGTTTGAAGAAAACGCAATTGACACTAAAATTTGGTGCTATGATCATAACTTCCAGGGCGCAAATAGAGTTGATTGGTGCTTGAAGGAATATCCAACGCTTAGAGAGGACTGCGATGGTATCGCCTTCCACTATTATGACAGCACCGTTGAGCAGACCGCTTTTTTGAAAGAAGCTTATCCGGAATTGCAATTACATTTCACAGAGGGCGGACCGCGTTTATACGATAACTATGATAGCGATTGGTGTAAATGGACGTTAATGATAATTAAAACACTCAATAACGGGTATTCGTCCTTCACGGGTTGGAACTTGATGTTGGATGAAGCGGGCGGTCCCAATGTTGGTCCGTTTTTCTGCGGAGGTCTGGTAACAAGAAACTATCATAGCGGTGAATTATCTTACAGCGGACAATACAAGGCTTTTCGTCATTTTAAAAGTATTGCGCCTACATCGCAAATTTATCCGTTAAACTTTGACCGCGATGATTTAAAAATGTTTGCATTTAACGGAAAAGGCGAATTAAAAACAGAAGGATGCGTTGTAGAAAACGAATTCGGTAATACCAAGCTTATTTTAGTAAATCCCTCAACCGAAAAAGAGCAGCTTCAATACTTTTATGTCGGCAAATGGTGGTATATTGAAATGCTGCCAAACACAGCAGCCACGATTATTTTTGAAAAATGATGGGATACATATATCTGTGTATCGCCTTGGTTTCGGGAGCAATCAAAGGCTTTTGCGGAAAAAAGACAAGCTCCTTGACAAGCACCTTTTATCATTCAGTCCTTGCAAACTTGATTCGTATGAGTTTTTGTATAATCATTGGCTTTGCAGTTGTGTGTTCGGAAGGCAATTTTAATTTTTTGCTCCCCGATGCAGGTGTGCTGCTCATTGCATTCGTTTCAGGAATTTCAACGGCGGTTTTTGTGGTTTTCTGGCTCGTTTCGGTACGGCAAAACGCCTATATGCTGATGGATGTTTTCCTTATGCTCGGCGTATTGGTTCCTCTTACCTTTGGGAAACTTCTTTTTAATGAAGTCGTGCGCCCTGTGCAATGGCTTGGACTCAGCATTTTGTTTGCCGCCACACTGATTATGTGTTCTTATAATAACAGCATCAAAACAAAATTGACATTTCCTGCTTTTTCACTGCTTTTGCTTTGCGGCTTTTCAAGCGGTGTCGCGGATTTTGCGCAAAAGTTATTTGCAAAAACGTCTGATGCGCCCGTCTCGGTATTTAATTTATACACCTACATATTTGCAGCGCTCACACTTGTTTTGGTATTTTCCTTATCTAAAAAGGATATGGCCAAAAACAGAAATGACAGTTTTAAACGCGCCTTCCCATATATTTTGGTTATGGCCATTTGTTTGTTCTTAAATTCATATTACAAAACACTTGCCGCCTTTTGCTTGTCGTCTGTAATTTTGTATCCGCTAAATCAAGCTTTGGCGCTCATCTTCTCAACCGTTATGTCGGCTGTGTTTTTCCATGAAAAGATCACACTTAAAGCAGTCATAGGAATTTTCATAGCTTTCGTTGGTTTGTTATTCATAAATCTGCTGTAATGCAAAAGGCTTGACCGATTTGGTCAAGCCTTTTGCGTTAGAATAATGTGGTTATCCAATAGATAATCCCATAAACCACGCTTGCCACCGTGCCGTAGGCTATTACCGGGCCTGCAATTTTAAACATATTTGCGCCGACACCGAGTATCCAACCTTCTGTTGCTGTCAATATAGGACACACCATTCAAAAATATTTACA